>NZ_JAKNHJ010000047.1 GCF_022133705.1 Varibaculum cambriense | reverse complement strand
AACCATACTGCAACCTGGAATTTCCCAAGCAAGCATATTTAAATAAGTGCAGGATACCACCTCGAATCATACTCTAAGGAACAAGATAATTTACCATAATCCCTTATTGTACGCACCGCTGAAACGCGTTCGGCGCGATCACGGCAGCAGACAGGTAAAAATGGCAACAAACCACCCGAAAAACTGCCGCGATCGCACCCGGTAAATTTTAACCACATGCATAGCTATGCAGCCATGTGAATCACGTAGGAATT
>NZ_JAKNHJ010000046.1 GCF_022133705.1 Varibaculum cambriense | reverse complement strand
CCAGATTCGTCGGAGAAAGCACATAGCTTACCCAGTCCCTGACTTGCTGATTCGCCCCGCGGTGGGTGCGGTTGTCGAACAGTAAATAATAGCAACCTTCCTCCAGGCGGCTTTCAATCTCTTGTTCCTCGCCCTGCGGCCCTTTCAGCATCAGCCCTCCGGCTGGCTCGTCGGCAATTTCCGTTAGAACCCAGACGTTAACTTCGTCGATTAATGCCCGGTAACCGAAGAAGTCATCGAATGCCTGAATTTTCA
>NZ_JAKNHJ010000045.1 GCF_022133705.1 Varibaculum cambriense | reverse complement strand
CTGCACGCCGGGCACGTCTCTTATCTGGCAAATGCCCGTAAACTGGGTGACCGTTTGATTGTCGCTGTGAACAGCGATGCCTCCACCAAACGGCTGAAAGGGGATTCCCGCCCCGTTAACCCGCTCGAACAGCGTATGATTGTGCTGGGCGCACTGGAAGCGGTCGACTGGGTGGTGTCGTTTGAAGAGGACACACCGCAGCGCTTGATCGCCGGGATCTTGCCAGATCTGCTGGTGAAAGGCGGCGACTATAAACC
>NZ_JAKNHJ010000044.1 GCF_022133705.1 Varibaculum cambriense | reverse complement strand
AACAGCGCAATGCCAGGTCGAGCCTTGAGTGCGGCATGCATTCCGGGATCCGTCCCCCTACGATTTCGGTGCGCCTTGAGCCCGCTGATTGATCGTTTGTGTATGGAGGCCACATGTCCGGGACCTAGCTTTTCATTGGTCGGAGACCGGTTCGTCCAGTGCTGCCTCGATCGCGCACGCGTATGGAAGGAGGAATCTGAAGGATGAAGGGGGACAGTCGGGCCTCGGAGGGTGAGGATAGGCCCTTATCGATGTGTC
>NZ_JAKNHJ010000043.1 GCF_022133705.1 Varibaculum cambriense | reverse complement strand
CACATACATCAGACCGTGAATGTGGTGTTCATTCAGCATCTCAATGAGTTGCAGGGCTTTATTAACGGGCATTGGGTCCGCTTCCAGCACGGTTTTTGCATGATAATCATACAAATAGGTGCCATTACAGCAAATAGCAGGTGTATCCAGCGCCAGCGCCTGATAAAAAGGATGAATAGCGACGTGATGGCGACCTGTGACGATGATTAATCGATAGCCTGCTTCGCGAGCGCGGGCCAGGGCTTCTATCGATGATGGAAGCAGGG
>NZ_JAKNHJ010000042.1 GCF_022133705.1 Varibaculum cambriense | reverse complement strand
CCGTGTCACATAGCTGCAACCCCTGCAGCGTGCCCTCAACGAGGACGCTCTGTGTCGTAGACATGTGCCTGCAATGCGTGTCTGTGTCTCTCTTAAAAGGTTTGGGTCGAAATACCGCAAAATTACGAAACACCGCCGAAATGTGACGTGTCTATGCAGGTCACAGCGTTATCGCGTGTCTCGTAGTTTTGTTCTTTTCGTTTGCGGAAATCACGAAACCGCAGGTAGAGCGTTTCGTAATTTTTTCGTATTTTGATCGGCAAATTA
>NZ_JAKNHJ010000041.1 GCF_022133705.1 Varibaculum cambriense | reverse complement strand
CTCACCCTCTATGACGTCCTGTTCCAAGGAACATAGACAAGGGACGGCCCCAAAGTTGCCCTCTCCAAATTACAACTCGGGCACCGAAGGTACCAGATTTCAAATTTGAGCTTTTGCCGCTTCACTCGCCGTTACTAAGGCAATCCCGGTTGGTTTCTTTTCCTCCGCTTATTGATATGCTTAAGTTCAGCGGGTACTCCTACCTGATTTGAGGTCAAACTTTAAGAACATTGTTCGCCTAGACGCTCTCTTCTTATCGATAACGATCCA
>NZ_JAKNHJ010000040.1 GCF_022133705.1 Varibaculum cambriense | reverse complement strand
GCCGATCAAAGGTTTGAAAATCGGCGTCCCTAAAGAATATTTTGGCGAAGGTTTGAATGATGACGTTGAAAATGCAGTAAATAAAACGATTTCAAAATTTCAAAATTTGGGCGCCGAGATCATTGACATTTCTCTGCCTCATTCGGAGTATGCTTTAGCAGCCTACTATATAATCATGCCTTGCGAAGTTTCGGCTAATCTCGCCCGTTATGATGGGATAAAGTATGGATTTTCCGCGGCGGGCAAAGCGAAGAACTTATTAGATGTTTA
>NZ_JAKNHJ010000004.1 GCF_022133705.1 Varibaculum cambriense | reverse complement strand
CGATCCTTAAAATCCTGAGAATACCTCTTAGACATATCCCTAATCCTCTCAAAAAATCAAAAAAACCTAGGAACAAAACCTGGGACGCTTCACTACTAGCCCTTACAAAGCAGTTATTAACCATCAAAACCCCTCAAGAAGCCGCCAACTGGATTAGATTGCTAAACCAGTGGCACCAGCTCTACCAAGGATTCATCAACGAGAAAACCTACAGCACAGACCCCAACAGTAAAACCCACTGGTGGTGGACACACGAACGCCTAAGACGCGCCTACAAACGCTTAGAAAGACTTTCCCGAAACCAGCACCTATTCACCTATCTAGAGCCCGAATTCGCTAACAAAAACATTCACCACACAACCAACCAGCTAGAGGGAGCAATCAACGCCCCCATCCGCCGCCTACTCAACACCCACCGCGGCCTATCCGAGCCCCACATGAAACAAGCCATCCAATGGCTAATCAACCAAAAATCCACAGACCCAGCCAACCCTATAAAATACCTAACCAACCAGCACAAACACCAACACCCAGAAAAACTGGCTCGAACACAACCAGACCCGACCGCCCCGCCCCAATACGACAGCGCCATCGACTACAACCCCAAATACCAAGACGGATCCCTACACATCCGCAAAGGCTGGGCAGGCCACTAAACCACCCCGACACGCCCGAAAAATACACACATTTTGGGTATTAACCCGGTTTTTTAGCGATCAAATCTGGCTTTTATCCTACACGGGATAACAGCTTTTCTCCTTGTCTATGAAACTCTTGGCGCGGGGAAAAAATTTTTCCTCCTGCCCAAGATTTTGGAAAACGTAGCGACGTTTTCCAAAATCTTATGCCCTTAAAGCCTTATCGGTTTAATATGCTGCAGTCGGGTATCCGAAGTTAAGGGCATTTGATGTAAAGTCTGTCTGCTCGGATAAAACTTTTCCCCGCTAGACACCGATCCGGGAACTCATAGTTACGTGGGGGAGCGGTTTTCCCGAGTAGGTGCGGTGGGCATAAAAATTCGGGAAGCGCCTGGGCGCTTCCCGAATTTTTGGGCAGGAGGGGAAATCGCTCTCCCACGTATCTTTTAGGAATAGAAAACTAGGCCAGGTTGATTAGGGACTTAAAGTTCTTTTCAGCGTTTTCGAAACGAGCAGCAACGTTTTCCCAGTTAACTACGTTCCACCAGGCCTTTACATAGTCGGCTTTCACGTTCTGGTAGTCCAGGTAGAAAGCGTGTTCCCACATATCCAGCATCAGCAGCGGAGTTACCCCGACAGGTACGTTTCCTTGCTGATCGAAGAGCTGGAAAATGACAAGGCGGGAAGAAATAGAGTCCCAGGCCAGGACTGCCCAGCCGGAGCCTTGGAGACCGGTGGCGGCGGCCGTGAAATGCTTCTTGAAAGCTTCAAAGGAACCGAAGTTTTCGGTGATGGCGGCAGCTAGTTCGCCTTCGGGTTCCCCTCCGCAGTCAGGTCCCATATTGGTCCAGAAAACCGAGTGGTTAGTGTGTCCGCCCAGGTTGAAAGCTAAATCTTTCGAAAACTGATTGACTGCTGCCAGATCGCCGGCTTCACGAGCGGCTGCTAGTTTTTCTAGGGCGGCATTTGCCCCGTTCACATAGGTGTTGTGGTGCTTGTCATGGTGTAGTTCCATGATCTTGGCAGAAATGTGCGGCTCTAAAGCGGCATAGTCGTAGGGCAGTTCCGGAAGCGTATACTTCTCCATAAAAATGGATCTCCTTTGTAGTTTTCGGGTCCGCCTAGCCTCCCTCCGGCTGGGCGCTGTCCCCACCTAGTTTAGGTGCTAAGTCCTATAATTGCAGCCCCAGGAAATAAGCTGGCAGCTTAAAACCGATTTTCAGGTGGCGCATTGCTGGGGATTTTCCCCAAATGGCGTCCTATTCATGCTCTAAGTCCGCAAGAGCGTAATAGTCGGTTACAATGAGAGCCAAAAGTACTTGCAAGTGTTTACTTAAGGAAGACGAACATGGCGGAAGCGGAAAATAATCTGCAGATTTTGTTATATAGCGATGACCGTGAGGTGCGGCAGCAAGTAATCAATTCCGTGGGAATCAAGCCGGCCGCGGATCTACCAAAAATAACTTGGGATGAGACCGCTACCGCTACTATTACGCGAGATAAAGTGCATAACAATCGCTATGATCTGCTAATCCTGGACGGGGAAGCTACTAAGATCTCAGGTATTTCGGTCGCGAAAACCCTGCATGAGGAGGAAAATGATCTTCCCCCTATCTTGGTTTTGACTGCTCGCCAGCAAGACGAATGGCTGGTAGGTTGGGCAGGCGCCAAATCAGTTGAGCGTCCCCTGACCCCACTTAAGCTGCAAGAAGCTGTCGCTGCGGCGCTGCGTTAAGCAAGCTGGACAGCTAGTAATAAATAGTTTCCCGCATAGCTTTAGCGCCGGAAAGAAAACGGTTTTTGGGCTTGCGCTAGTTTTTGTCGCAGCTGAGTGCGGGCTAGCATTCCCGACACCGGGCATACCAGTTCCGCGGAATCCGATATTTGTACAATTCGGGTCCCGGGCTGGTAAAGCTGCTGCGCTAAAATATGCAGCTGTTCCCAGAGGATCCCTTGGGCGAGGAAGCGCGGGGCAGTAACCGGGAAAATTTCCGCCAAAGTAGCAACAGTTTTCTCTACCGCAATTTTTGGAGCATTGGCACAGGTAAAAGCAGTTCCTACTATTTTTCCATAGGCGAGGGCGAGGTAAACCCAGCCGCCAGAGGACGCCGGCAGGGCAAAAATAAGTTTTTCCGCCGCCAGTAGCGGGGATAGTAGTTCTCGTTCGGCTTCTGCCCGCAACAGGGCGGAAAGTTGTTCGCGAACTACGGCGGCTTGCTCGAATTCTTGCCTGTCCGCTAAGTCCTGAACTTTTTCTAGCAAGCTAGTTACCGCCTCTTGCTCAGCTTTGGCTCTATTGGTGGCAATCAGCTGGCAGTGTTGACGGTAGCTTTCTTGTCTTTGCACCCGGCAGGGAGCACGGCAGGTTCCCAACTGTTCTAAATAGCAGGAATTCGCAGGATCACCCGGAGAAATCACCTGGGTACAGGTGCGCAGATTCCATTGCTGCGACAGTACCCGGCGGACTCTTTCGACGCTTTTTCGGGTAGTGAAAGGTCCGAAGGTTCGGGAGGCATTTTTTCGCTCTACCCGTTTGGAGAGTTTCAGGCGCGGAAAATCTTCATAAGTTAGTTCCAGTAACCAGTATTTATCCGGGCGGGTGCTGGCACGGTTGAAAGGAGGGTTAAGCCGGGCGATCAGCTCTAGTTCTTTTAGGCGCGCCAAGAGGACGTGGGGAAAACAAATATGTTGAATATGGCGAGCGGCGGCAAGCATCTCCCGCATCTGCCGGCGTTTTTCGCTGAGAGTGGTGTAACTGCCTACTCGCGTTCGCAGATTGGAAGCCGAGCCTACGTAGAGCGGTTTTCTCTCGGCGTCCTCAAAAATATAGACTCCCGGACGCGCAGGCAGGTCGGCTCCCAGCACCCGTTTTGCCCGGATCTGCCGGGGGACTTTTTGTAAAACTCGAAAATCCTGGGTGTGGGTAAGCCCGGCTCCTGCTCCCAGATCTAGTAGCCCTTGCAGTACGGTCACGGTGGCGAGCACATCGTCTAGGGCACGGTGGGTGGGTTTATCGGCTCCAAAATAGCTGGCGAGAGTAGCTAGGCGGTGATTGGCGACGAAGGGACGCGGCAGGAGTAGTCGGGCAATAGCCAAGGTGTCGACGGTGAGGGCATCTGGAAGGGGATCGTCTAACTGCTCAGCAGCGCGGCGCAAGAATCCGGTATCGAAACTCGCGTTATGCGCCACCAGGGCGTTTACCGGGGGAGAGTCGGGGTGATCCGCCCTCCAAAATGCCAGGAAACGCGAAAAAACCTCTTCTAGCGGGTCGGCGGCAAGCACCATTGAGTTGGTGATCCCGGTCAGCGCCACGATTTTGGGAGGAATCGGACGACGGGTTTGCACTAGCGAACGAAAAGTTCCGCATAGGCGCCGCTGATAGTAACGCGCCGCAGCTATTTCGGTGATTTCAGCGCCTGCCCCCATGCCGGTGGTTTCTAGATCCACTACTAGAAAACAGCAATCCGATAAAGGGGTTCCTAATTGTGAAAACTCTCCTTGCGGGGCAATCTCGCCGCAGGTAGGAACCAAGGTGCTTAAGTGTTTCCGTAGCGCCCGGGAGGGAGGATCGAAGAACTGGGGGTTCACACCCTCGCCCCATCATCGTCATCCCATTTGTTGGTTAAAGCGCTGCGTCCTTTGGGGCGCAGATATATCAGCAAGCCGCAAAATAAAGTTAAATCTAAGAATCCGAGGGCGTGGAGCCAACCTGGTAGGTCAACTCCCGCGATATAGGTGGCTACCCAGGCTATCAACACTATGACGGTGATCACTAAGAGGCGCACCCCGCCGCGTAGGCGGGGGTTGGCAGGCAGCTTCGGGGGTTGAAACTGGTCATTTGGCTCAGCTAATTCGTAATCTCGCGGTCCAGGCGCGAAAATACCGGTATCATCTAACCTAGATGTAATATCCAAAAATTCATCATCTACGCGACGTTGACTTGGGTTGCGGCGGCGGTGCGCCCCCCACTTCTTGGGGAGTTTCATAGTCGTTAGTCTAGTCGGTCTTTAGGGATCGGCTAGTTAGCCCGGGCGGGAAGGAAGCTTACGTGTTTTACCGGATGCTGAAAGTAATCCTGGGGCCGATTCTAAAGGTTCTTTACCGCCCCTGGATCAAAGGAGCCGAGAATATTCCCGAGACCGGGGCGGCGATTCTGGCCTCGAATCATCTTGCGGTGATTGATTCTTTCTTTTTACCGCTCATGATTGACCGCGAAGTAGTTTTCGTGGGCAAAGCCGACTATTTCACCGGTAAAGGTCTAAAAGGTGCCTTTGTGAAGTGGTTTATGACTCAGGTGGGCACGATCCCTATTGACCGTTCCGGGGGGAAGAAATCCCAGGCCGCCCTGCAAAAAGGATTAGCGCGCTTACAATCCGGGGAACTGTTTGGGATCTATCCGGAGGGTACCCGCAGCCCCGATGGCCGGCTTTATCGCGGTAAAACCGGGGTGGCGCGGCTGTCGCTACGCTCGGGTGCACCGGTGATTCCGGTGGCCATGATTGGAACTAATATTGCTCAGCCGATTGGTACTCGGATTCCGCGTCTACATCGCATCGGGGTAGTTATCGGTGATCCTCTGGACTTTTCTCGCTATCAGGGTATGGAAGATGACCGTTATGTGTTGCGGGCAATTACTGACGAGATTATGTATTCCTTGATGAGCCTATCGGGGCAAGAATACGTGGATCTGTATGCTGCTGATGTGAAAAAGGCGCTCGCTTCCAAGAAGGATGATGAGGACGCTGTGTCCACCGAATCGAAGGTGCAGGCTCCCGGGGGTCGGCAGGCTCCCCAAACCGAGGTGCCAGAGCCACCGGAAGATAACGCATCAGAAGAGGATAAAACCGACTCTGCCCCCGCCGCGGATCAGTAAACAGTTTCAGCGCTCAAAAGAAGCAGTTTTAACAAAAGCGTAGCTAGCTTCGTCCCCAGTTGGAGAACTACTAGCGGTTTACGGGTGCCACCTAATCTGACGCGCCCTGCCTCTTTTCATGCTCAAATGAGTGAAGCGCTTTGCGTCCTAGAGCCGGGTGCGCCTTATCGACTAGACTATTAGCTGACGGAGCCGATAATGGCCAAACAACTCTTTTGGAGGAAATATGACGATTAAACGTGTGGCACTGCTAACTGCGGGCGGATTCGCGCCCTGTCTCTCATCAGCGGTTGGTGGGTTGATCGAACGTTATACCGAGCTGGCCCCGGAAGTTGAAATCATTGCCTATAAGCATGGCTATCACGGGCTACTGTCTAAGAACTTCATTGTGGTAGACGAATACGCACGTAAAAATGCTGGTCTGTTGCATCAATATGGTGGTTCCCCGATTGGTAACTCGCGGGTAAAACTCACTAATACTGAGGATCTGGTCAAGCGTGGTCTGGTTAAAGAGGGAGTTAATCCCTTGGAATTCGCAGCTAATCGCCTGGTAGAGGATGGGGTAGATGTGCTGCACACGATCGGTGGGGATGACACTAACACCACCGCCGCAGATTTGGCGCAGTATCTGCATGAACACGACTACGAGTTGACCGTGGTCGGTCTGCCGAAGACTATTGATAACGACATCATCCCGATCCGTCAATCCCTGGGTGCTTGGACCGCTGCCGATAACGGAGCGTTATTTGCTGAGCACGTAATCGGGGAATGCCAGTCCAACCCGCGGGAACTGATTATTCACGAAGTAATGGGTCGTAATTGTGGTTATTTGACGGCTGCTACTGCTCGTTCTTACCGCAAGCTGCTAGACAAGAAAGAATGGCTGCCCTCTATGGGGCTCACTCGCGAATCACGCGATATTCACGCCATTTTTGTGCCTGAGGCTCATATTGATATCGAGGGCGAGGCTACCCGGCTACGCAAAGTAATGGATGAGGTTGGTAACGTAAACATCTTCCTATCTGAGGGCGCTGGGGTAAGCGAAATCGTGGAGCAGATGGAACAGGCAGGTGAGACAGTTCCGCGTGATCCCTTCGGACACGTACAGCTAGACAAGATTAACCCCGGTCAGTGGTTCGCTCGCCAATTTGCCGAGCGGATTGGAGCGGAAAAGGTTATGGTGCAAAAATCGGGTTACTTCTCGCGCGCTTCCGCGGCGGGCGCAGAAGATTTGCGCCTGATCAAGTCGATGACCGATTACGCGGTGCAGTGTGCCCTAGAGGGTAAACCGGGCTTGATTGGTCATGATGAAGAGAACGGTGATGTTTTGAGCTCGATTGCCTTCTCGCGGATCAAGGGCGGTAAAGCCTTCGATATTACTGCCTCCTGGTTCCAGGAAATGATGAAGGAAATCGGGCAGGAAGTACGTCCTGCCTAAGGTTTAGTTAGTGTTATTAGCTCACTTGACTTTTAAAGCGAGTTGGCACTGCTAGTTCTGGTGCTTTAAATTCTTTGGCTCTCGCTGCTGGCCAGCAGCGAGAGCCAAAGAAGTTTTTGGTGACAGATTTAGCTGGCGGGTAACCACTATTAACTGAGCACCGACTGCCATAACGGGCAGGAAACAACAAAAACTAGGGAATACACTTCCCTGGGGGAATAAGTTCGGTTTACGGACTTATTCGTCTTAAAATCTAAAACTTACTAGGGTGGATTTCGTGGACGAGAAAACAACTAGAGCTCTGAATTCATGGCGGGATTGCCCGGCAAACCAACAGCCCAACTACCCAGACCAGGAACAGCTGCAAGAAAAATTGGCTGACCTGTGTACTCGTCCTCCTTTGGTGTTTGCGGGCGAGGTAGACGCTCTGAAAGAACTGCTCGGGCAAGCCAGCCGGGGCAAAGCTTTTGTACTTACCGGTGGGGACTGCGCGGAAACTTTCGCCGAATCAACCGCGAATCGAGTCCGGCTGAAAATCCAAACCATTTTGCAAATGGCGATCGTGCTCACCTACGGAGCATCCTTGCCGATCGTAAAAATGGGGAGAATGGCTGGTCAATACGCCAAACCTCGCTCTAGCGATACCGAAACCCGCGACGGAGTAACCCTGCCGTCCTACCGCGGGGATGCGGTTAACTCCTTTGAGTTCACCCCCGAGGCACGCACGCCAGACCCGGCACGCCTGCTAGATACCTATACGCGTTCGGGAACTACTCTGAACTTGATTAGGGCATTTACCCAAGGTGGTTATGCCGACCTGCATCGAGTTCATGAATGGAACCGGGGTTTTATCTCTAACCCAGCCTATAAACGCTTTGACGCGCTAGCCTCTGATATTGACCGAGCAATTTCTTTTATGGATGCCGCAGGTGTCAACGCCGATGAGCTGCGTACCGTAGATTTTTATAGTGCCCACGAATCTTTGCTTTTAGAATACGAACAAGCGATGACCCGGGTAGATTCGCGTACTGGCGAACTGTATGACACTTCAGCGCATTTCCTTTGGATCGGGGAGCGTACCCGCCAGATAGATGGGGCTCATGTGGAGCAACTATCGCAAGTCGCCAATCCGATCGGGGTAAAAATCGGCCCCAACGTCAGTGGAGATGATTTAGTGCGTCTGCAAGATAAACTCAATCCCAACGGTGAACCAGGGCGCCTTTCCTTTATCTCTCGCATGGGTTCGCACGAATTAGAGTCGGCATTACCCGCACTTTTAGAGGCACAAATGCGTGACGGACGTCCGGTTACCTGGATGTGTGATCCCATGCATGGCAACACTATTAGCTCCTCTTCTGGCTATAAAACTCGAAGTTTTGAACAGATTCTGCAAGAAGTAGCTAATTTCTTTACCGCACATCAAGAAGCGGGTACGATCCCGGGCGGAATCCACGTGGAGCTGACCGGAGATGACGTTACCGAAGTGATCGGAGGCAGCGAACACCTGACCGAGGATTCTTTGAAGAATCGCTACGAAACCCTGGTAGACCCCCGGCTTAATCACCAGCAATCGCTGGAACTGGCATTCCAAGTGGCAGAAATGCTACAAAAACGCCACGACACTTTAGGGAATCCCCTGCGCGCGCCGTTAGAGCCCTGGGGATACACGGTATAAGACCGCCGGGTTCGCGCCCGCACGTGTCTCCCAACCGCTTCCTCTCGCTAGGGCGTCCTCGGGCAAGGTCGGCTTAAACGTAGGTCAAAGTAACCGTGGAGCCGTGTTTTAGTTTGGTGCCCCCACCGGGGGATTGAGAATAAACCCGGTTGGGAGCAATCCCCAGCAACTGTTTTTGCACCTGTACCTGGAACCCGAGATCGGTTAATTTCTTTTTGGCTTGTCCCATATTAAGCGCGGTCACGTTAGGTACCTCAACCATTTCAGGTCCTTGTGAAACCCGGACTTTTACCTGGTCGCCATGGTACACGGTAGTTCCCGCTGCCGGTTCTTGCCCGATGATTTGCCCGCGCGGAACCGAATCCGAAAACTCGGTAGTTTTCTCCAGCTTCAATTTGAGGTCACTTAAGGTTTTCGTGACTTCTTCTTCGCTCTTGCCTGCGAAATCTGGGAGCGTGATCGGCTCTTTACCTTTGGAAACGATTACCTTCACCCCGCTATGGTGGCGGAGGCTGGTGCCTGTCTCCGGGGCGGTAGCAATGATTTTCCCTTTCTCTACTTCATCGGAATACTCTTCGCTACTTTCAGCGATCTTTAGCTTTGCCGCTTTGAGAAGCTTCCCCGCTTCAGCTCCCTCCTTGCCCGCAAGATCCGGCACCTTCACATATTCAATACCCCGAGAAATATACAGGTCTACCTGCGAATTCTTCTTGGCTTTTTGGCCGGCCTTAGGGTTGGTGCGCGTAGCCTTACCGGCAGCGACAGTGTCGGAATATTCCCGCTGGGTGTTCACTTTAAACTGGGCTTTTACCAGCACCTCCCGCGCTTGAACCGCGGTTTTGCCTGCCACGTTAGGCACCGCTACGCGCCCTCCCGGTCCCAAAGTGAAATACCAGCCAGCTAAGGCCGCGGCGATCACTAAAACCCCGGTGATAACTGCTGCTATCCAACGTTTCTTCTTACTCCGCCCAGTAGGATCCTTAGGGGTTGAGGGAGCTGGCGCGGTTTCGACCACGGTTAGTGATTCTTCCGGATCAGAGGGAGCCGGCGCGGAAGAAGTATCTGCGGGTGAGTCTAGGTGGGCAGGGCGAATCGGAGCCGCCGGAAGTTGCGGAGAAGCCACCGGCAAGACCGGTAGCCGGGCAGTGCCCCCTTTTCCTAGCGGGGTACGTTCAGTTTCTTGTTCTGAAGTCGCACTCGCGGGGCGCTCAGCGCGGCGCCCTTGCAACTCGGGGCTAAGACAATCTATAACCGCCTTAACCAGCTGCAGGGCAGCTCCCGCGTCAACAGGGCGATCCTTAGCGTTGCGCGCGGTCAGCGCCGCTATTAGATCATCAACTTCGCTAGGAATCCAAGTTACCGTCGCTGACAGCGGCGGTACGTCCTCGCTCACGTGTTGCCAGGCAGTCCGAATCGCAGTATCGCCTTGGAAGGGGGGCAGTCCGCTAATCAGTTCATAGGTCATGATTCCCACTGAATACACGTCGCAGCGGGCATCTGAAGTAGTTTCAGAGATAAGTTCTGGCGCCAGGTAGGTGACCGTTCCCATCACCGATCCGGTAGTGGTGCCGGTGGCTTGGTTAACCGCGTGGGCGAGCCCAAAATCTGCCACTTTTACCTGCCCGGAAGGAGTCAGCAGAATGTTCTCCGGTTTAATATCCCGATGAATAATCTGCATTTCGTGGGCTGCTTGCAGTGCCTGTAGCACTTGTTCTGTGATTTCTAGGGCGCGCCCTAGCGGTAAGGTGCCCTCTTTAGTTAGTAGTTGACGTAAGTTGGAGCCATTAATAAACTCCATCACCAGGTAGGGGCGGCGCCGCCAAGTTCCCTGATCAAAAATCTGCACAATCGCCGGATGCATGAGGCGAGCCGCCGACCTAGCTTCCGCTTCAAACCGTTCCACCAGGGAGGCAGTATTCGCTAAGTGCGGGTGCATCATTTTTAACGCCACATCTCGCCCTAAGCGTTCATCGTGAGCCCGGTAAACGCTAGCCATCCCGCCGGTATCAATAATTTTCACTATCCGATAGCGCCCATCGATCAGGCGTTTTAACATATGGTCTTCGTCTGTGCCGCTGTGGCTTATTTCCGGAATCTGGCTTGTGGTCTCGCCCTCTGCACGGGAGATAGACGAATCCTGTGGGGTCTCGCTAGCGTGAGAGCTGGCTTCCGGATCGTTTCTCATAAGGCAATCCTAGCGGGCAGCGACGCTTTTACCGGTAAGCGGCGCGGATAGGAGCCGGCTTGCCTTCTCGGATAGGCTAAGAGCATGGATACGATTAGTTTCGCGCAAGCCGCCGAGCGCCTGGGGGTAAAAGTTACCCGTGCGCACCGGCTCCTCAATGAGCATCGTTTGCTCGCCCTCCCGGATGAGCAAGGAAAATTGCAGGTGGTAGTGGAGTCGCTCCTGGAGACCCCCGAGGGGTGGACTCTCGTGGAACGTCTGCCAGGAACCATGCTCACTTTGTTAGACGGCGGCTTTACTGTTCAAGAGGCAACCGAGTGGGTCCTGGCGGCTCAACCCCTATTGGATGGGCAGCGTCCTATTGACCTATTGCGTGCCGGCAGCCACAGCAAAGTTAACGCGGTAGCTGCTATGCAGGCGATTTAGGCTCCTAGCTTTAGGACTCGCGTTCCACTAGGGCGCGTCCCAGACTTAGCAGAGCCTCTCGTCCCGCATCATCAAACTCGCCGCTAGCTACCAGGGCGTCACCTTTAGCGGCATAGTCGGCGATTAATTGGCGGTGCTGGTCCCTCACCCCTTGGTTATTTAGGGCGTCAGTTACTGCCAAGATCTGTTCTGCGGTGGCGGCGCGGTTACCGAAAACTTGATGTAAGTTCGCGCGCGCTTCCTCACCCAGGAGCTGCTCTGCTAGGGACCATAACACCGTCTTCTTACCTTCGGTTATGTCGCCACCTGCGGGTTTGCCTGTTCGGCTGGGATCGCCAAAAACGCCGAGTTCATCGTCACATAGTTGGAAAGCGATTCCCCAGTATTCCCCGATCGCGAAGAGTGTTTTTATTTGCTCTGGGCCAGCTCCTGCCAGGCGCGCTCCCAGAGTGAGCGGGTGCGCCACCGAGTAGCGTCCGGATTTGTGGCGAATAACCGTTAAAATCTGTTCGCGCGCATGGGCGGGGTCAAGCTCGTCGGTTTCTAGGCGCAAGTCGAGATACTGTCCGGCGGCAACCTCGCGGGTCATTTCCGTCCAGTTAGCGAAGAATGCGTCCGGATCTTTGCAGGTAGCAGCGGCTTCGAAAGCACACTGGTCAGCCACTGCCAGCAGGAGATCTCCTAATAGGATTGCCGCTAGCCGCCCATATTCTTGGTGGTCGCCTGGGCGTTGGGCAGCTAAATGCCTTTTCGTGAAACTGATATGGGCGGCATCTTTGCCGCGGCGCAAGACAGAGTTGTCAATAATGTCGTCATGGACGAGGGCGCTAGCCTGGTAGATTTCGAGGGCTACCCCCAGGTCGAGCACGGGTTTTGGTGGGGTAGCGGTGCTGGCTCTTATCGCTTTCCAGCCAGTGTAGGCTAGGCGCGCCCGGGTACGTTTTCCTCCCTCAAGAGCTGTCAGTCCTACCTCAAATAGCTCTGCTATTCCCGCCAGATCCTGCCAACGGGATACCCCGGCTTGCCACGCCTGCTGTAATAGTTCATCGATTTGAGTGGGAAACTCTTGAGCGCTGGGCATCGCTGGTTACTCTCTTTCCTTATCGGTTCTCCTCTAGCCGCGAAAAATCCTCTAGATTTGTGCTAGAAAGTGTGGTATTGAATTATAATTATTGAGCATTCTCTATGAAATCGTTTAGAAATCAGGAAAGGTCGCTGTGACTCCTCAACCTGCTCAATCTGAATCTAGCGCGAAAACTCCCTCGAAAGCTACTACCAAGGTTGCTACCGCCGGGAAATCTGCTGCCAAGAAGACCGCTAAAAGCACTGCTAAGAAAGCTACTACCGCGAAGAAGACCGCGGTAGCCAGTAAGACTACTGCTGCCAAGAAAGCGGCTACCAGCAAGGCTAGCGACGCCAAGAAGACGGCAGCGGCAAAAAAGACTACTTCCGCCAAGGCGCCCGCAAAGAAGGCTGCCGCCAGCAAGACTACTGCTGCCAAGAAAGCGGCTTCCACTAAGGCTAGTAGCGCCAAGACAGCTACTGCTACTAAAAAGACGGCAGCGCCAAAGACCGCTACCAAGAAGACTGCTGCCAAAAAGACTGCGGGCAGTAAAGCTAGTACGGCTAAGAAAGCTACTAAGAAAACTAGTGCCGCTAGCAAAACCAGTGCTACCAAACAGGCGGCTGCAGCCAAGAAGACCACGGCAGCGAAGAAAACTACCGCTAAGAAAAGCGCTGCGGCCAGTAAAACCACCGCGGCAAAGAAGACTAGCCCGAAGAAAACCACTACTCGGGGTAAAAAAGCTGAAGTCGAAGCACTAGAAGAAGAGCAAGAGCTGCTAGAGAATCCCGCCGAAGTCGACGAAGTTGACGAAGACGCGGTAGAGCCGGGTGATGAAGATTTAAACGATGAAGAAGAAATCGACCTCGAATCGGAGCTTGATGATGACGAGGACGATGAAGATGATGAAAAGCATGGTGAGGATCGTGAACCCGAAGAGGACGATGACGAGGACGAAGAGGAAGATGCTCCGGCCAACGCCATCGAAGGCTTAAATAAGGCAATTGCCCAGGCAAAAGCCAATGCCAAGGGGCAAAAGAAAGGCAATTCCTTCACGGTTTCTGATTCTGATGAAACCGATGAACCGGCGCAACGAGTCACGGTCGCGGGCGCTACGGCCGATCCGGTTAAGGACTACTTAAAACAGATCGGTAAGGTCGCGCTGCTAAACGCTGCCGAAGAGGTGGACTTGGCGCGGCGGATTGAGGCAGGGCTCTATGCCCAGCATCAGTTAGAAACGGAATCGGAAAATCTGACTTCTAAGATGCGCCGAGACTTGCACTCTTTGGCTATTGACGGTCAACATGCCAAGAATCACCTGTTAGAAGCCAACTTGCGGCTAGTGGTGTCGCTGGCGAAACGCTATACCGGCCGGGGAATGTTGTTCTTGGATCTGATTCAGGAAGGCAACCTGGGGTTGATTCGGGCAGTTGAAAAGTTCGATTACACCAAGGGTTATAAGTTCTCTACTTACGCCACCTGGTGGATTCGTCAGGCGATTACCCGCGCGATGGCCGATCAGGCGCGCACTATCCGGATTCCTGTCCACATGGTAGAGGTAATCAACAAGCTGGCACGGGTCCAGCGGCAGATGCTGCAGGATTTGGGGCGCGAACCTACTCCCGAAGAACTCGCTAAAGAGCTGGACATGACGCCGGAAAAAGTGGTGGAAGTCCAAAAGTATGGTCGAGAACCGATTTCATTGCATACTCCTCTGGGTGAGGACGGCGATAGCGAATTCGGGGATCTGATTGAAGACTCGGAGGCAGTAGTACCTGCCGATGCGGTCAGCTTCACCCTGTTGCAAGAACAGTTGCGCCGCGTCCTCGACACGCTTTCTGAGCGCGAAGCCGGGGTAGTGTCGATGCGTTTCGGTCTCGGCGATGGCCAGGCGAAAACCTTAGATGAGATCGGCAAAGTTTATGGGGTGACTCGTGAACGTATCCGCCAGATTGAATCCAAAACTATGTCGAAGTTGCGTCACCCCTCCCGTAGCCAGGTGCTCCGCGACTACCTGGATTAGGGTCGCTGCCACACTTTGAACTTTCCGCCGTCCTTGCTAAGCCAAGGACGGCGGTTTAGTTTTGCCAGACGCGAAAGGAAGCGCGGTGGGCGTGACTTCCTTAAGTGCGCAGTAGACAATGAAGACATGAGTGAGCAAACCTATGTTTTTGACGCGACTGATCGTTGCGATACCTGCGGAGCGCAGGCGTGGGTTCTTGCCCGCCTGGAGGCCGGCAATCTGTTTTTCTGCGCCCATCACGCCCATGCTCTAGTGCCGGCTTTGCGCGCTAGTGGTGCCGAAATCGTGGATAACACTTCGCAGCTGCATTTAGAGGAGGCCGAAAACGCGCCTCTGACTTCACTTTCTCGCGCCCGCTAGGGTGCGGATTTGCCAATGGAACGAAGAAAGAAAAATGCTTGGTATTTAGCCGGAGCTAAAATCGCAACTCTAAAATCTTAGATTATTCCCTGGCAGCTCTGCGGGGAGTCCCTCACAATCACTCGCCCTCGGAAAGCCACTTGCCACCCTAAAAGCGGCAACCCGTAAACTAGGGGGGTGGCTACTAATACGAAATCGGATTACACCGCCCGGCACCTGTCGGTACTAGAAGGACTGGACGCAGTTCGCAAGCGTCCCGGAATGTATATCGGATCCACCGATCACCGCGGGTTGATGCACTGCCTGTGGGAAATTATCGACAACTCAGTCGATGAAGCCCTCGAAGGCTACTGTGACCAGATCGAGGTCACGATCGGCGATGACCATTCGGTTTCAGTAGCAGACAATGGCCGCGGTATCCCCGTGGACGAAGTCCCCGGGGTGGGACTATCCGGGGTGGAGGTCGTCTACACCAAGCTGCACGCGGGCGGAAAGTTCGGCACCGGCTCCTATGGGGCAGCTGGCGGCCTACACGGGGTAGGCGCCTCGGTAGTTAACGCCCTTTCTGCCCGCCTAGATGTGCAGGTAGATCGAGGCGGGAAAACCTATCAAATGTCTTTCCTGCGTGGGGAACCCGGAGAGTTTGACGACAGCGAATCCCGCACCCCTACCTCGCCCTTTAAACCCTTTACCAAAGAATCCAAACTGAAAGTAGTAGGGAAAGCGCCCAAGAAAAAGACCGGAACCCGGGTGCGTTTTTGGGCAGATTTCCAGATCTTCCCCAAAACCGCGTCCACCGGATTCTCTTGGGAACACCTGTTAGAACGCGCCCGCCAAACCGCTTTCCTCGTGCCGGGACTAACTATTATTTGCCGCGATGAACGCCCGGAAGAGCCGTTAGCAGAATCTTTCAAAGCCGAGGGCGGAACCGAAGACTTCGTCGAATTCCTCGCCCCCGACCAGGCAATCGTAGACACCTGGTGTATCCGCGACCAGCGCACCTACAGCGAAACTGTGCAACAGTTAGACCAGACGACTGGGCATCTACGCCCGGTCGAAGTCGAACGCACCTGCGATATTGATATCGCGCTGCGTTGGGGTAACGGTTACGACACCGTGGAGCGCTCCTTCGTTAACATTGTGGCCACCCCCATGGGTGGCACCCACATAATGGGATTCGAAAATGCGCTGGTGCGCGTCCTGCGCAGCCAGATCGACAAAAATAAGAAATCGAAACGCCTAAAACTCACCCAAAAAGAAGCCAAGATCCGAATTGAGAAAGAGGACGTAATGGCGGGGCTGACCGCGGTGGTCACCGTGCGGCTGCCCGAACCCCAGTTCGAGGGGCAAACCAAGGAAGTCCTCGGTACTCCCCAGGTGCGCCAGGCGGTCTCCAGTGCAGTCACCCAGTGGCTGGAAAAAAAGTTTTCTTCCTCTAAGCGCGATGATAAACAGCAAGTATTTGCCCTGATGGAAAAGGTAGTGGGGGAGATGCGGGCGCGGGTAAGCGCGCGGCATCAAAAAGAGATTTCCCGGCGTAAAAATGCTCTGGAAACCTCCTCGCTGCCGGCAAAACTCGCGGATTGCCGTTCCAATAAAGTTGAGGACTGCGAACTATTTATCGTGGAGGGCGACTCGGCGCTAGGTACCGCCAAACAGGCACGCTCCGCGGATTTCCAAGCGCTACTGCCAATTCGCGGAAAAATTCTCAACACCCAAAAAGCTTCTACCTCCGATATGCTGTCTAACGCCGAATGTGCAGCGATTATTCAAGTGATCGGGGCCGGTTCGGGACGCAGCTTCGACTTGGACTCGGCAAGGTACGGCAAAATCATTATGATGACCGATGCTGATGTGGATGGCGCTCACATTCGTACTCTGCTGCTTACCCTGTTCTTCCGCTATATGCGCCCCCTAATCGCGGCTGGGCGGGTCTACGCGGCAGTGCCTCCCTTGCACCGGATCGAAATCCCAGCTCAAGGGCGGAAAAAGAAAGAAATTATCTATACCTATTCCGAGGACGAGCTGCATCAGCGCCTGCGCGCCCTCGCCAAGAGCGGACGCAAATATAAAGAACCCATCCAGCGCTATAAAGGCCTAGGCGAGATGGATGCTTCCCAGCTAGCGGAAACTACCATGCAGCGTGGTAAACGGATGCTGCGCCAAATAACTTTTGCCGATGAAGCCGCGCTGCAACAAGCTGAGAATATTTTCGAACTCCTCATGGGATCTACGGTGGCGCCGCGACGGGAGTTTATCGTGGCCGGTGCCGACGAACTAGCGGCAGAACAGATTGATGCGTAACAGTTTCGGTTTGCCGCTGGACCCCCGATAAGATAAAAACATGTCAACTCTGCGCGAAAGGCTAGGGAGCCTGCCAGCTGCCCCGGTACCCCCGGTGCACCTGGGGCTATATTGGCGACGCTCGCGTGAAACTGACTCTTGGAGAATCCGGGAACTGATTCACTTAACCGAACAGCACTCCCATCCGGCGCGCCCTACTTCCGAGGACGAGATCACCCGCCTAACCCAGGCACTAAGTCACCCGGAACTGCAAGACTGTCTGATTGGATTAGATTCCCGCGGCAACCTGGCGGCTTTCGGGTCAGTCACCCTGCAGCCAGATGAAAAAACCTATGCCCGCGCCGACCTATTCGCGGTCACTGCCGAGCATTGGCGAGGACGCGGAATCGGCAGAGCCTTACTTGCCTGGCAAGATGTGCGGGCTCGAGAATTGATGCTGGGATACTTTGGCGAAGACTATGAACGTCCCGCCCAAATCCGAAACGTGGTTGATGAACGCGCCGGAGACCGCCGGATGCTCTATGCTGCGGCCGGGTTCTCGGCGCAGCGTACGATTAAAGTGTTTTCTCACCAATTAGATCCTGCAACCCTGACTAAGCTGCCCGTAAAGTTCCCTATTAAGGACGTTCGGATAGTTTCTGCCCGTCGTCTTTCTCCTGATCAATGGGAAGAAGTAAAAGCCCTACATGTAGCGAATTCTGCCCGGCTTTATGCCGCGAAAGGAGATGCTTCCCGCTGGTGGGGGCGGGTAGTAGCGAACCTGGCGCCCGATCTATCTTTTGCGGCTATCTCGATGAGTTCCGGGCGGGTACTGGCCTATTGTCTGGTGGTTTACCGCAATCTTTGCCAAAGCAGCTGCCTAGAATCTGAGGGAGTATCCGAACAAATAATTCCGGCAGTAGCAGTTGACATTTTTGGTGATGATCGCCGGAATGCCGACAGTCACGGCGCCGATTTTGCGGTACTTAAACAGGTACTTTCTCAAGTGCTCTTAGCTTGCGCGGATTCGGGTTATAAACAAGTCTTTGCCGAGGATAACTATCCGAAACTTGGTGATCTGTCCCAGGTGTGTACCGCTTGTGATTTTCAGTTAGCTGGAGCCCGCATGATCTATACGGTGGAGCTGTAATGGAAATACCCGCATGGTCATTGCCGACAGGCAGCGGAAGCTTTTCCTGGCGCAAACTTGCTCCCGATAACGTGGCAGAAGTAGGAAGTCTGATTCACCGGATCGAAGAGTTCGACAATCCGCCCTTTCGAACCGCAATTTCTGAAGTAGAAGATTTTTTTGCGGCGCCCTCCAGCTGGCGCACTATCGGCGCCTTCGATCCGGAAAATAACCTGGTTGCCTATGCGCAGGTGCGTCCCCGGCTGCTGTTAAACGAAGTGGTTTGTGAGGGCGGGGTAGATCCGCGCTACCGCGGTCAAGGACTTGGACGCGCCTCCATTTCCTGGCAACGAGATCAGGCACGAGCCTTGTTAGACCATTCCCGTCCCGGACGCGCCCTATTTTATGTGGAAGATATCGCCCCGGAACTGTCGCATTTACTGGTAGATGCCGGTTATACGCAAACCGATTCCTTCGTGGATGTATCTCGGGATCTGTCCGGGCCGATTGAAATACCGAGCCTGGCTCACCCGTTCCAGATTGTCACCTGGGATAAAGAACTCGATGACCTGTTGCGGCAAGCTGTCAACCGGATTTTGGAAAAGCGGAAAGCCGGGGCGGGATACACTTCAGAGGATTGGACTACCCGCCGTGGAGCATTCACCCCGAATTGCTCTTTCGTGGCGCTAGATAAAAGCACTGATCGTTCCGAGATTGCTGGCTTCGTACTGTCCTCTATCTATCGGCAAGATTGGACCGCAGTAGGGAATCGTCAAGGCTATATTGATTTGTTAGGACTCCTTCCGGGGTGGGAAAACGAAGCGATTCTAAAATCGTTAATCGCGGCGGTGCTGACGGGCTTTAAAAAACAAGGATTCGCTACTGTTGGGGCACTACTGCCGGAGACCGCCGACCCCGCCACTCGGCATCTATTTTTAGAGGCCGGCTTTAAAGTTATCGGCACTTCCACCCAATACGCAATCGAGACTCCTGCCTCGAAGGATAGTGTCTAGCTCTAACCGCTAGCTTGCTATTTTTAGGATCGCAAAGTGGCTGAAAATAGCGCCTTAGCGCTACCCCAGGTAGTAGATTTGGCGTTTTAAGGCGCTACCAGAAGCGTCTCGCTTATCAGTTACTTCTGGCAGCGGCAGCGGGGACCCATCTTTGCTGAGGGCGCGCGGGGGAGTGGCGGTAATCGCCGCTAATGCCAAGCGGCTTTCACCCTTTAGGAAACGTTGACAGCGCACGCCCTGCCCGGCGCGTCCCTTTTGGGGGTACTGCAGCAAGGGGGTGACTTTGGCGCTTGTTTGTCCGCTTCCCGACCCGGAAGTAGCAATCCCCGCGACTGTTACCACCAGGGAAGACTCTAGAGCCTCAGCGCTGGCTAAAGCGGCGGCAACTACTTGATCGCCCTCGGAAAGTTTCATCCCGGAAATACCTTGGCCCGTGCGTCCCTGGGGACGTACTTTATTCGCGGGGGTACGCAGCAGTTGCGCTGCCGAAGATATCAGCACAAAGGCGCCATCGTCACTGCCACTGCCAGCGGCTACTACCTGATCACCGGATTCCAGCGTGATGATCGAATAAGAATCCTGAGTAGCCAGTACCTGGGGACGAATTCGTTTAATCACCCCACTGGAAGTGGCAGCCCACCAGGTAGGGCCGTCCTCATCGAGAGGAACCAGCCCCACTACTTCCTCGCCGTCCTCTAGGGGCAGCAGCCGTGAAATCGGAGGCGTACCGCGCAGGGAGGGCGCCGCTGCCGACCGTACCAAAGCGGGCACTTCCAAGGCAGTAAGTTTATATAAAGTACCGTGGGAGGTAATAGCTCCCACCTGGCCACGAGCCGTGGTAAGGGCAGTGGAAATAATGGTATCCCAAGGTTCGCGCCCTGCCTCAGCAGATAAAGCTTCATGCCCGGGGAAGCGTGCCACCAGGCCGCCTGCCCCTAAAACTACGGTTGCCGGCTCATCCGGGATCTCCAAGGGGGTGTCCTGATCGGCAGTTAACTGGGCAGCGCCCTCTTCTTCCAACAGCACTGTCCGCCGGGGATCAGAACGTTTTTGGGCTACTTCCCGCAGCTCGCTGGCCACCAGTTCTTGGCGTTTTTCCCGCGAAGCAATCAGGGCTTCCAATTCGGCAATTTCTGCGGTTAAGCGGTCACGCTCTGCCTCTAATTCCAGACGAGAAAACTTTGTTAACCTGCGTAGTTGCAGGGACAGGATGTGTTCGGCCTGCACTTCATCTAAGTCAAAAGCCTCCATTAATCGCGTTTTTGCCTGGGCGGAGTCCTCGGAGGCGCGAATAATCTGAATAACATCATCGATATCGAGGACTGCGATCAGCAAGCCACGTACCAAATGCAGCCGTTCTTGCCGTTTACGCAGACGATACTGGCTGCGGCGCATCACGATCTCCATGCGGTGATCTAGGAACACCTGCAGCATTTCTTTTAGACCCAGAGTGCGGGGCTGGCCATCGACCAGAGCCACCGCGTTAATCCCGAAAGAATCTTCCATGGGAGTGTGCTTGAACAGGGAAGCGCGCACTGCCTCCGGGTTAAACCCGGATTTCACCTCGATAACTAGGCGCAGATCATGTTCGCGGTCAGTTAAGTTAGTAACCGCGGAAATACCCTTTAACCGGCCTTTTTGCACCCCATCCTTGATTTTTTCAATCACTTTTTCCGGGCCGACCATATAGGGCAGCTCGGTGACCACAATCCCCATCTTCCGGGCGCTAACCCGCTCAATCGAGGTCTTGGCGCGAGTACGGAAAATGCCCCTTCCGGTCTCATAGGCTTGGCGAATGCCATCCAGCCCCACAATAATGCCCCCGCCTGGCAGATCGGGGCCGGGAATAAAACGCATTAAATCTTCGGTGCTAGCCTGCGGGTTCTCTAGCAGATGAATCGCGCCGGCCACGGTTTCCCCCAGGTTGTGGGGGGCGATATAGGTGGCCATACCCACGGCAATCCCGTTAGCCCCATTAACTAACAGATTCGGGAATGCTGCGGGCAATACTGCTGGTTGCAGGAACTGGTTATCGTAGTTGGGAACAAAATCTACGACATCCTCATCGAGATTAGACACCATATCTTGCGCGGTAGGTGCCATTCGAACTTCCGTATAGCGCGCCGCCGCCGGACCGTCATCTAGTGAACCGAAGTTCCCATGCCCATCCACCAGGGGCATCCGCAGGTTAAAGTCTTGTGCTAGGCGCACAATCGCGTCATAGATAGCGCTGTCACCGTGAGGGTGGAGCTTACCCATAACTTCGCCCACTACGCGCGAGCTTTTTACGTGCCCCTTATTAGGCCACAGCCCCATTTCGCTCATCATATAAACGATGCGCCGCTGCACCGGCTTCAAACCGTCCCGAGCATCGGGCAGGGCGCGTGCATAAATCACCGAATAGGCGTACTCCAAGAAGGAGGTGCGCATCTCCTCGGAAACATCAATATGAGTAATTTTTTCCGCTACCGGTTCGGGGGAGGAAGGCGCCGCTTTTTTCCGTGGCGGACGGGCAGTTACAGTTTTCGAGGGCGAGCTTGCCCGTTTTTCTTTCAGGTCTGGCTGGTCGAGGGCATCCGCTGCAGGCATGGCTGCAGAAAACAGATCAGGCTGACGGGGTTCATTCGACTTTTCGCTCACCCTAATATCAAAGCAAAAAACGAGGCACTAGTCAGATTCGGCTCGCGGATATGAGAAGATAAGAGGTATGGGTCACCGTGAGAAAACCACTACTGGAATGCGAATATGGGATATTTTACCCACGCTGTTCGGGGCGCTTAACTGGCGGGAAGAAACCAAGTTTTCGGCGGAGTTGCGGCCACTAATCGGGGAAAATAAACGCCGGTTATGCCTCGTAGTCATTGATGGCATGGGACAGCAGCTGCTCTTGTCGCGGCGCGGACATCTACCCTTTATGCGCCCGTATCTCACGCAGGCCTCAGACACCCTGGGGCAAGCGTTGCGAACCTGCGTCCCGTCCACTACGGTAGCTGCTCTCACCAGCCTCCATACCGGTCTTTCGCCTGCCCAAACCGGGATGCTGGGGTATCAGTGTTGGGATCCGGTTGCTAGACGGGTGTTGAATTTAATTACTTTTGAAGGCTACGGGCGACCGGCTCAATCCTGGTGTGACCAGCCGACTCATTTTACTTATGCCCGAAATAGCGGTCTAGAGTCCCTGGCGCTCGTCCCGCCTGACTTTGTGGGTTCTAAGCTTAGTGACATCACTTTGCGCGACGCGAACTTAAAGGTGTCCACGAAGCTTTCTGAGCGTTGCGCCCAGGCTGCTGCAGCTTTTAAACAGGGGACGGATTATGTATATCTTTACTGGTCACAACTTGATCATTGGGGGCATAATCTGGGGTGGTCTCATCCCCGCTGGTTACAAGAATTGGAGGCAATTGACCGGGCATTGTCGGAACTGCGTGCGCAGTTACCCCCTGACGTACTGTTGGCGATAACCGCAGATCACGGCATGGTTAATGTTACTGACGCTTCCACGGTTGATTTAGCCGAGTCAGAGCTAGCCTCCCAGGTGGCAGCGATCTCCGGGGAGCCGCGCGCCCTCCACGTTCACCTTAAAGAAAAATATCTAGGTCAGGACCCTGCCGGTAATCGCACCCGGAAGGCTCCTGATGCGTTGGTGCTGGTACAGTGGCAAAAACTACTTGCCGGACGCGGTCAGATAGTAGCTGACTACCGCCAGATTTACGGCGATATTAGCGAACCGGATCGTATCGGGGACTTCACCATTTTTGCGAAGGAAAACTATCAGTTTGTAGATTCTCGTTTTCATAGCCGGGGAGTTTTGCAAATGGTAGGAGTCCATGGCTCGCTTACCCCGGCGGAAATGGAAATCCCCCTAATTCTGGTTTAAACAGTAAGACCTGCAGCCTAGTAGGACGTATTCGAGTACTTACCGCGGCTTAGTACCAAAGACAATATCGTCCCAGCTGGGGATAGATTTACGGTGGGAACGTCGATGTTTACCTTTGGTTTTTGGGGTTTTTTCCCCGGAAGCCAGGATGGTTTTATCGTTTTCTTCAACGTTTTCCATTCCCGGCAGGACGAGAGCTTCCTGTCCGGGGTCAGCGCTGGGGGGAGGAGGGGCGGGGCGAGAAGGCTCCCCAGCTTCGTTCCTTGCCGAGCTTGCGGGGGCGCGTCTGGTTAAATCCAGGTTAAGAGCCTCCGCTTCGGAAAGATTGCCTACAAAAGTAGGTTCGCTACTATCCCACACCTGATCTAAGGGGCGTTTTTCTTGCGGAAGTTGCGCGGCGGGCTCCGCCTGGGGGATCGTTGATTTTTCCCTCAGTTGTTCGTCTTCTACGGGGCTGAAATCGCTTTGCGACTGCGCGGAAGCGGACACAGCGGGGTTTTCTTCCGCAGTAGGTGATCCCTGACGCTTGCCGGAAAGGGAAACTATCTCCGCCGGGGTGCTGGCCTGAGTATCACCAGGTTCGCCCTCTAAATCGGAAATCTCCTCTAGCTCGGTTTCTTCGGGGAGTTGTAGATCCGGGGAAATATCGCGTTTTCCGCGCGCGGCTGCCAGTGCTTCTAAGAGTGCCTCAGTACCGGTATCCGGTTTTTGTGGGGTTGTAGTCTCCGGGGAAGTTACGGGGAAAAACTCTTCAAAACTCGATACTTTTGAAGCCGGTTGGGGAGCCTCGGTTAACCAGGTTGCTTCTTGGTCAAGGGCGCTCACTGTGGAAGAACCAGGTTCCATATGCCAACGGGCAGTCAAATCACGGGCATCTTGGGTAAAAGTCAAAATGATTTCCCAAGGACCTTTTCCGCCGCGAACCGCATCCCAACGCAGCGAAGCTGCCGCCACCCCGCGCGCTGCGAGACGATCTACGACTAGCTCTCCTAACCGCGGAGAATCTGATTCCCCTCCTATCTGACAAGATTGCGCCTGATTCGCAATGTGGCGACGCTCGGCCAAAATCGGGGTAGCGTAACGTTGTACTTTCGCCAGGGGAAGCTCAAACTTGTCTGCGATCTCGTTAGCGGTACTGCCGGCGCGAACCAGGGATTGGATTTTACGCGGAGGAACTGTTTTCTTCGGGCTTTGGGGCACCGCCTCCAAGTTGGGACGCTCCGGGCGCAGCGTGTCGCGTAGCTCCTGGGTGATGGCCAAGGCGTAGCGGGTGCCTTCCTCATCGTTGAGAATCAGCTGATTACCATCTGGGTGCAATCCCAACAGCTCTAGGTCTTTCATATTCCTCCGTTCCCTTGCTTCGAGATTGCCACGTTCAGGGGCGTTTTTTGCCTATTCGGCGCGGTGTGTCTGTCGTATCTAGCATTTTAGGGCTTGAAGTGTTAATATCCCCGCGTCTATTGTTTACTTAACTGTAGACCTAAGCACCATCTTTAGAAGGGACGAACCGTGGCAACAGATTATGACGCCCCCCGTAAAAATGAAGAGGAAGTCGAGCAGGACTCCTTAGAAGAACTGAAGGCTCGCCGCGCAGAGGCCAGCGGTTCCTCTGAAGTCGATGAGGATGAAAACGCAGCTGCAGAAGATTTTGAGCTGCCTGGCGCTGATCTATCTGGCGAAGAACTCTCTGTGCAGGTAATTCCGGCGCAAGATGACGAGTTTACGTGCTCGGTATGCTTCCTAGTTCAGCACCGTTCCCGCCTGGCGGGGGCAGTTGACGGCCAACCGGTTTGCCTTGACTGCGCTGAATAAACTGGCGTTATGAGATTTTTTTCTTCTCGACGTAAACGTTTCGATCAAGACGAATCTTCGCCACTAGCGGCAGACATCCCGGCCTCCGAAAAGCCGGAGGAGTCCGCTAACACAGCAGAGTCTTCTGCAGGGCAATCGGCCTTGGCGCCAATTGATGAGGAAGTTTCACCTAACGCGCAAACCTCTAAGCGGCAAGGCCCTTACAATGAGGGCGAGTCGCCGGAGGGCAGCGAGTTTCTAGATATGGGGGTCTTACGGATCCCCATGATCGCGGGATTACAAGTTCTTCCCGTTCAAGATGCAAATGGCAATATCTTGGCTCTAGAGATAGTGTCGGGAACCGCTCAGATGCAGCTTGCCGCCTTCGCGATGCAACGTTCCGGGGGGCTGTGGGATGAGGTTCGCCAAGAGTTAGCTGACCAGCTCAAAGCGGAGGAATACCAGGTTTTTCCGCTCCCCGGTCCTTTCGGGGAAGCGGTGCTGGCGCGCCCCATCCCGGAAGGTAAATCAGCGGTTGAGGGAGCAATGCCCCTGCTCTTGTGGGGGATTGAAGGCGATCGCTGGCTGCTACGAGTCATCGTCAGGGGACAAGCTGCCGAGGAAGAATCCGCTCGTGAAGGCCTATTGGAAGTCCTAGGCGGCATGGAGGTAGTTCGCGGGAAAGAAGCCCACGTACCGGGAGAAGCATTACCGATCGAACTACCTGAAGAACTACTTGAGCAGTTGGGCGGGGGCGAGTAGTGGTTTCCGAAGAAACGAAACCTGCAGTTCCGGAAGGTTCGCAACCTCGGGTAGCCGCCCAAGTTTGTGAGGTCGCTGAGCGACAAAAAGCCTCACTGTTTGGGGTATTGCGTTCGGTTACTTTTCCTGCTCCCACCGGAGCTGGTTCCTTTACCGCAACCCTTTTTGACGGTACCGGGTCAATAGATGTGGTGTGGCTAGGGCGGAAAAGTGTTCCCGGGATTAAAGCTGGGATTCGTTTAGCGGTGCAAGGGATGGTTATTGCTCGCTCCAGCGGACTTTGTGTTATCAACCCTACTTTTCAGATTGAGCCGGTTCGCGCTAATGAACAGTAGTTTAGAGTCCAATAATGCCCGTGGAGACCAGCCAGAATCACCCCATTTGTCACCGGATGCTGACCCGCGGGGACAATCCTCACTTTCAGGACAGTTAGGTGGTTTGGGATCCCAGTTAGGATCGCAGCAGTTTTCGATGCGGGAAGCCATCGGCGGGCCTTTGGGGGCTTTGGAAGCTACCTTACCCACCATTTTGGTAGTGGCGATCTATCCTTTTACTAATTCTCTGCGCCTGCCGGTTATCTTGGCGCTGACAGTGACCGTTATCTTCGGAGCGATCCGTATCTTTCGCCACCAAAGTTTGCGCCAGGTGCTAGCCGGCCTTGCCGGCACGCTAATCAGTGTATTTTGGGCCTGGCGTAGCGGTCAGGTGGAGAATTTTTTTGCCTTTGGTTTTTGGATAAACGGGGTTTACTCCGTGATCCTGCTGGCCACTATCCTGGCTCGCCGACCTGCCATCGGCTGGCTGGTAGCTGGGACTGTCGGCAAATTGGATAGCTGGCTCCGTCCGCCATTCCGCAAGTTTTATGAGCTTTCCCGACTTTGCACTTGGCTCTGGATAGGGCTTTTCACCTTGCGATTAGCGGTGGAACTACCCCTGTACTACGCAAATCAGTTGGTTCCCCTGGGGGCAGCGCGACTCATCTTAGGGTTGCCCGCATTTGCCCTGGTAGGTTATTTTAACTGGGCTCTACTGCGAGCAGAAACCTCCCGCCTACGTGGCAATGACCGCTAGTCTTCTTGCGCCGGATCAGCTACCTCTTCAGGCGGGGGTGCAAACAGGGCAGTTATTTGCTCTAAATCCTCTTCGGCTTTGGAACTAAATAGCATCAAGAGTTCATCGAGTCCTTGCAGCAAAGTATCAGGGCGGGGAGCAAGCGGACGCGAATCACGTAAAACTGCTGCTAACACCACCGAAGGAGGCAGGTCGAGGGCGGACAGGGGCTGCCCGGTTAAGTCAGAATCTTCGGGAACGGTTAGCGAATACATGTTGGTGTCAGAAGTGTGGAAGCGGAACAGATGTACCGGAATGCCCACAGACACTACTTCTTCTACTAAGGAAGTCATCACGCGCGGGGTAGAAACGGCCACGTCTACTCCCCAAGCATCATCGAAGAGCCACTCGTTTTTGGGATTATTGACCCGCGCTACTGTCTTAGGTACCCCGAACTCGGTTTTTGCCAATAGGCAAACCACCAGATTCACTTTGTCGTTCCCGGTAGCACAAACTACTACGTCGGCCTCGCTGATCTCGGCTTTAGAAAGCGTATCTAGGGAGCAGGCGTCCCCTAATACCCAGTCTGCCTGCGGAATCGATGCTACTTCCATGCGGGATGGATGATTATCGATCAAGGTAACTTCATAACCATTAGCTACCAGTTCTCGGGCAATAGAGCGTCCTACCGAGCCGGCTCCGGCAATCACTATTCGCATATTAATCCTCCTGCACTGGTGGTCGTTTGAAAGCCCGCTCTATCTGGGCTGCCCGCTCCGAAGGGACGGTACATATCAGTTCGTCGCCCTCTTGAATTACCAGGGAAGAAAGGTTGAAATAGGGGTCACCATCGCGGCCAATATAGGCAACTTTGATATCCAGAAGTTTTTGGGTCTGCTGTAAAGACACCCCCACCCAGTCTTCACAAGGGAAAATGCGGAGCATCTTCACCTGATAAACCGAATCAGAATACGCCAGCTGGGTATCGTCCGGCAACATTAGTCGCAGCATTTCCGAAGCGGTCCACGATACCGGAGAGGTCGTGTTAATGCCCAGCTTGCGGTAGATTTCTGCGCGGCGAATATCGTAAATCCGGGCAACTACCCGATCAATCCCAAAAGTTTCGCGTGCGATACGGGCTGCCAAAATATTGGTGTTATCTCCGTTAGAGATGGCAGCGAAAGCATAAGCTTCCTCAATATTGGCACGCTCTAGTACTTCCCGGTCGAAGCCAATACCGGATACTTTTTGCCCGGAAAAATCAGTGGGAAGCTTACGGAAAGCGTCGGGGTTGGAATCGATGATAGCAACCGAATGTCCCTGTTCGTCCAAGGTCTGTGCGACTCTGGCACCTACTCGTCCCGAGCCTAAAACTACGAAGTGCATGGAAGTAGCGTAAACCTTTTCTGGGCTATTTTCAGCTTTCAAACCAGCAGAAACTATTAGTTTTGACTTAATAGTGGGATGATCGGGGGTGTGAAAGACGACAAAGAACGCTGGCAAACCCCAGCCCTGCGTAAGCCACAGCTGATGCGGGAAGGGCTATCGAAACGCTACGCCCTCCCAGTTTTTGCTTCGAATGCGCTGTCTTCGGTTTCCTACGCCCCGGATCAGATTCTGTTGACGCTAGGAGTAGGAGGAATCGTAGCCTCTGGTATTTCCCTCTGGGTGGGGGTAGCGGTTTTCGCAGTTATGGCGGTGGTGATTATTTCCTACCGTCAAGTAGTTTTGGCCTACCCGCGCGGAGGGGGCGACTACGAGGTGGCGCGGCAAAACCTGGGACAACCGGCCGCTTTGATTACGGTAAGTGCGTTGCTCGTTGATTATTCTTTGACGATTGCGGTTTCTACCACGGTGGCTGGGCGTTATCTTTCGTCTTTATTTCCCTCCCTTAGCGTCCACCCGGTTTGGGTGGCACTGGGAATAATAGTCATCTTGACGGGATTGAATCTTTCGGGGATGCGCGAGTCCGGAAAGCTATTTGCCATCCCCGCCTATCTATTTATGGCAGCTATTGCGCTGCTAGCCATCTTTGGGTTCGTAAAGGAAGCCCTGGGTACCTTAGGGCTGGCACCGACAGCGCAGATGGAAATCTTACCGGCTGCTCCCTACCAAGCGGGGCTTACCGGTCTGGGGGGATTGATCCTGTTTTTAAGGGCGTTTTCGGGCGGCTGTGTAGCCTTGACCGGAATTGAGGGAATCAGCAATGGGGTGCCGGCTTTTAGGAAGCCGCGCCCTAAAAACGCGCGGATAACCCTGGCGGTTTTTGCTGTGATAAGCGCGGCAATGATGTTTTCTATGCTGCACCTGGCGAAAGTGACGGGAGTAAAAGTTCCGGCTTTTGACTCCCAACTGCTCAGCGCGGATGGCCCGCTTGAGGCTAGAGAAGTACCTCCGGTGATTGCGCAACTGGCGAATACTGTTTTTTCTGGCTATCCAATAGTGGCTTCGCTGGTGATTATATTTACCGCTGTCATCTTGATCTTTGCTGCTCACAGCGCCTTTAACTGGTTTTCGCAACTTACTCAAGTGTTATCCCGGGACGGGTTTTTGCCGCCCCAAATTTTTCGGCGAGCAGATCGAAGTTCCCTCTCCCCAGTTATTTGTGTTCCGGCTTTGGTAGCCGCAATTCTGATCGTGGTTACCGGCGGTCAAGCCCCCAAGCTAATCCAGATGTACATTATTGGGGTTTTTATTTCTTTGACTGTTTCACAACTCGGGATGCTCAGATACTGGAACTCGAAACTGCGTTTACGGACTTTTGAAAAGAACCGGAAGATATTGCGCCGCCGTTGGCTGGTAAACGCGCTCGGTTTCTTTTGTACCGCCATGGTGCTGGTGGTAGTGACTGCTTCTCGGATTACCCGCGGTGCCTGGGTGGCTTTAGTCATGATGGCAATCGTTTTTGTTCTCTTGTGGAAGATTGGGAACTACTATCAGCGCTTAAGCGGGGAAACTGAAGTGGTTGATTTCGCTACTGCGCGCTCCTTGCCTTCCCGGGTACAAAGCCTGGTGCTGGTTTCTAGTCTCGACAAACCCACTATGCGAGCCATCTCCTATGCTCGTGCCTGTCACCCGTCCTCGCTGTCTCTTGTTCACGTAGAGATTGAAGCTGATGATTTTGCCCGTCTTAAAGACAGTTGGAGGCAAAGCGGGGTGGAAGTTCCACTGACGGTGCTGGCTTCACCCTTCCGGGATATTACCGGGCCGCTGCTGCAACATGTGCGCTCTTTGCGTCACCGCTGCCCCCGTGACCTGATAGTTATCTATATTCCCAGCTACCAGGTGAAATATCCTTGGCAAAAGTATTTACATAACCGATCTGTAGAGCGCCTCCGCCACCAGCTGCGGGCTATGCCGGGGGTATTAGTGGTGATGGTGCCGTGGAACTTCTCCCGAACCCGCAAGCAGGCGGATCAGCAAGGAGGGGGAGCCGCGTTGCTTCCTCCGGAAGAGTACCGCCAGTCTTCCCCAGTATTTGGAAGGAGAGCTCAAGATATTACCCGGGGAGCATTTGTGGGCGAGAATGACCATCTTCCCTGGATTAATGGTGTCCACGGTGGCTGGGGGATAGAACAGTCGTCCTCGGGTCGTAAATCTTCTGCCCCTGAGGATGTCCAGCCCGATTTTTCTGCTGATTTTTAAGATTGAGCATTAGCTTATGAGCGAAGTTTCCTTGCAACTATTGCGTCCGGTTCATGGCGGTTACTGCCTGGCGCACCGGGACGGTCAGACCTATATGGTGCGTTTCGGACTGCCCGGAGAGCAGGTAAAAGCTGTCCCGGTCGCTAAAAAAGGCAAAGTTATTTTTGCCGAGGTGAACGAAGTACTTGAGGCTTCGGAGCAACGGCAAACGCCGGTGTGGGCTCTGGGCGGGCCGGGAGGAAGTGGCGGGGCTGATCTTTGCCACGTGAAAGTGCCGTTCCAACGCATCTGGAAAGCTGAGGTGTTGGCGGATTGCCTGCGACGCCTAGGAGGAGAGGAAGTTTACGCGCAAGCATTAGCGGTAAGCGGGGGAGAGTTGAGCTGCCTAGGCGTAAGTAGTGGCTGCGTGGGCGCGGGTACTCAGGACGCATATTCGGCATCGGGAGCCGCGGGCGGTGCGGGAGCGGATAACCCTAGCGGTGAGGACGATCTGAGCGGCGAGGACGGTTTGAGGTATCGTCTGCGCGCAGATTTTGAGGTTAGTGCTGCCGGGCGCTTGGCGATGACTAAGTTCCGCGGGGAAGAACTGATAGAGATCGACAGTTTTCCCTTGGCAGATTCGGTGATCAGCGAATCATCTTTGTTTAGCGACCCCGCCAGTTGGAGCCAGGTTTTTACGCCCGGAGGGCGCATCCGGGCTTGGGCGAGTGCTAACGGGCTGAGAGTGTGGAATGGGCACGCCCTCTTTGACGAATCAGCTCAGCCGGTTGCAGAAAAGAATGTGCGTTTATCGGTTCCCGGTTTCGGGGACTACCTGGTGGCACCGAGCGGTTTCTGGCAGGCGCACCGCCAGGCGGCACGGATTTTAGGCCAGCAAGTAATGGCGGCGGCTACCAGCGACTACGAGCTAGATAGCGGGACACTTTCTGTTCCAGGTGTGGGGCAAGGACACGCTGGCAGTGACGCGGCAGGCGGGAGTGCCGAGGCTAGCGAGCATAGCGAGGCAGACGCTAGTAGCGACCGCCCGCTGACACCCGGGAACCGACGGTGGAAAGAAGTCCTGGAACTGTATTCGGGTGCCGGGCTGTTTTCGCGTCCGCTAGCTAGCATTCTGGACAGGGGAGGACGCCTCACAACTTTGGAGGGGTCAAAGCCGGCAGTGAAAATGGCGCGCAAGAACCTGTCGGGAGTGCCTGGACGCCTACAGATTCGCGCCGGCAGGGTGGATGCCCGGGCGCTTGCGGACTATGGCGGCAAAAGGAAGGCGTCGCCCCTGGTAGTGATGGATCCTCCGCGTAGCGGCGCGGGACAAAAAGTGATGGCAGCGCTGACGCGCCTAGAGCCGGAGAAGGTTATCTACGTGGCTTGCGATCCGGCAGCTCTAGCCCGCGACTTAAAAGTCGCCGTATCCCATGGCTACCAGATCGCGTCCTTGCAGGCCTACGATCTTTTCCCCCACACCCACCATCTGGAGAGTGTCTGCTTGATGGTAAAGACCAAGGGCTAAATGGAATAGAAAGGCTTGAGAATAAGGGGCTTCTAAAAACTATCCAGACTTGGACAGATGTTGGATTGTGTATTTGAGGTTGATGTATACGCAATTTTCATCTAATGCGCTATAAAACACATAAAAGAAACAAATCGGAATTTGAGGACAAAAATTTTTATGAATATTACCGTTTATCTTGGTGCAAATGAAGGGAATGACCCATGCTTAAGAAAAAAGTCGAGGAATTAGGTTCGTGGATTGGAAATAGCGGAAATTCGCTAATCTATGGTGGCTCTAAATCCGGACTGATGGGTATCGTTGCGGACAGTGCTTTGAATGCTGGAGGTGAAGTAATAGGTATTGAACCCAATTGTTTTATCGAAAACGAATTTCAGCATGATGGATTAACCAAGTTAATCGTGACGAAAGATATGACAGAGCGTAAAAACAAAATGATTGCGTTGGGTGACGCCTTTATCTCCTTCCCTGGTGGCACGGGAACATTGGAAGAAATTGCGGAGGTCATGTCCAAGGTGTCTTTGAAACAACTGGATGCACCCTGCATTCTTTATAACCTCAACGGTTACTACGACGATTTGAAAGCATTTCTGAATCATATGATTGAAAAAGGACTTTCCTCCAAAGAGCGCCAAGAGGGAATCTATTTTGCCGAAAATCTTGCCGAGATAAAAAGGATTCTAGAATTTTAATACCTTCGCGTGTGTAAGGAAATAATAAGGAATAGGTAAATAAATTTCCAAAGCTCAAAGAGTTGTATTACGAAGATACCGGATAGAGAGGGTTTAAACTGTCTGAACGGATTCTGTAACCTCCGGCTCCGAAGGCAGTGCACGTATTAATGATCGCGCCGATGTATCATTAAAAGGCTTAAGGATATGTTTCGAACAATCAACACTAAAATCGACTTTTTTGCTGCAGTCATTCCATGTGGTGAGTGTATATTTAATGCCAAAAATCTATAGCTGAACAGTAACGTAAAATAGTTTGGAGAATGGGGTAAGTGAATATAAAAGAAGAATTATTCGCCTTGCAGGATATTTCGTATGCGGATTTTCAGGCGAGATTGATCCCGAACATCCCTCGAGAGATGTTTATAGGAGTCAGAGTTCCCCAGGCTAGAAAGCTTGCCAAAATGCTTGCCAAGGAAGGGAAATCCTCGCAATTTCTGCGCGATTTACCGCATAAATACTATGACGAAAACATTCTCCACGGACTACTTCTTTCCGAAATCAGGGATTATGGTGCCTGCATTAAAGCGGTCGATCAGTTTCTGCCTTACGTAGATAATTGGGCTGTTTGCGATGTCTTGTCCCCAAAGATTTTCAACAAGCATAAAACAGCACTTTTGGGGAAAGTCAAAGAATGGTCAACATCGGATAAATCGTATACCTGTCGCTTTGGCATTAAGGTGCTAATGTCTTACTTTCTTGATGATGATTTTAGTCCTGCATATCTGGAAATACCCGCTTCTGTTAATAGCGAAGAGTATTACGTCCAAATGGGCATTGCCTGGTTCTTTGCAACTGCTTTGGCAAAGCAATGGGAAGCGAGCATTAAATATATTGAAGAGAACCGCTTAGATAAATGGACTCATAATAAGGCGATACAAAAAGCCCGTGAAAGTAAGCGTATTACACCAAAACAAAAAGACTATTTAAAATCTCTCAAACGGTAAAAATCAGTTTCAGTAGATTTTGAATCCTGCGCTTACCAGGTATTTCTCTTATCAACTGCCGTCATGGGATGCGCATACAGTAAGACTGTCTGATGTAGGGGTATTTTTTTGGTGATTTGAACGGGTTGTTTTGATCTCACGTGCGTAATGAAACACCTCAAGATCTGCCGACCTGCCTCTACTCCAAGAACCCGCCTTCGGACTTGCAGGCCTTCGACCTCTTCCCCCATACCCACCATTTCGAGTGTGTTGCTTTGCTGTCGAGAGGTTAGCAGGAGGGGTGGAGTATTGTTACCTTTGTATGGTAGGGAGCAAGGTTCTATCGTTAGAGGGATTAAGCCGTTTCCTGCGATTTTTGAGTGCGATTTGGCTTTTAATCTTACCGATGAGTGTAGTTTGCAAACGTAATTGCAATGCCAATGCAATGTTATATAATCATCGCAAGAAACAAGGGGTGGTTATATGGCAAAAACAGCTAACTTGTATACGCGTATTGATCCTGAACTAAAACAGCAGGCAGAGTATATATTGAATTCTTTGGGTCTTCCTCCTTCTAGTGCTATCACCATGTTTTATAAGCAGGTGGTTTTACAACAGGGGCTTCCTTTTGATGTGAAATTGGGGTACAGAGAGCCGCGTGATGTAAGTTCTATGACTCAAGATGAGTTGAATGGCGAGTTAGAAAAGGGATACAAGTCGGTTTTATCTGGTGATGTGAAGCCTGCGGATAAGGTGTTTGAATCTTTGCACAGGGAATTTGGCTTATGAGCTATGCAGTTTGCATATCACATGAAGCAGAAGAGGACTTACGTGGCATTTATGCATATATCACCTTTAATTTATTGTCACCTAAAAATGCTAGAGGACAAATAGACAGGATAGAAACAGCAATATTGGGTCTTAATCAGTTCCCTCTTGCGCATCGTTTAGTTGGCTTTGAGCCCTGGAGAAGTCGAGGTTTAAGGATCATGGCGTGCGATAATTTTCTTATTTTTTATTTTATTCGCGAAGGAAAGCAGGAAGTTGTGATTTCCCGTGTTCTTTATGGGAAACGGGATATTGAAAAACTTATGAATGGTGGTTAAACCTTTTTGCGATATTTTCCCATCGTAAAACGGGTGTACCAACTGTCGAGGGAAACACCAAGCCGGGGCGCAGTTGCCTGACACGCTTCCCGCAAGTACGTTTTCTCTGACCATGCCGATTCTCGACAAGGCAAATCACTCGATTCTTCGCGTTCTGATCAAATCCCTTGGGTGTAATCCAGATTGTCCCTCTACTCAAACGGAACAAAACCTGGAACTCTTCACCTGGCTGTTGTCTGCAGCTCAAGCATAAAACTTAATCCTCGGCATCTAGGTCTTTAAACAGTTCTTCAGGTGAGTTGTAGGTTTTGGTTTGAACCTTGCCGGAGAAAATATCGCGAGCTTCAGCTAAAGCAGCCAGGGTTTCAATATTGTAGCTTGGCTGCTTAATGGCGAAAGGAAAACCGCCTTCCATAATGGAGGTGCGTAAGAAAATGTTGATGGCATCAGTAATAGAAATGCCAAAGCTGCCAAATATATCTTCCGCATTATGCTTTACATCTGGTTCAATCCGGATGCTGATATTTGCAGTTTTAGCCATGGTTCTATGCCTCCTGATGCTTAAATGCTACTGAGTGTGTAAAACAGTTGCAATACAAATCTAGAAGTTATTTCCTCGTTGTGGCGTTAGGTTCAGGGCTCAGTGTCTCCAGGTTGAGTGGTTAATCTCGGAATAGGGAACTAGCTTATTTCTATTCTCAAGTCCTCCATAATTGCGGTCTTTACCAGCGCGTTCCGACGATTGGCGGCATTCTGGGCCGATGGTTGGCTGTAATTCGTTCCGATGATTGGCGCTAATCTGTTCCGACGATTGGCTGTAGCGGGGGAGTGGGCAGCCTCGCCCTCCGGTTTGTGAGTATCCCCAACTCTCGTAAATTGATAACCATTCTCATTACCGTTAAGATTTGTGAGTAAGTAAAAAGTCAGATCAAACCAAACTAGAAAGCCGTTAGGAATATCGTGCAAAAAAATAGACTAAAAGTACTGGTCTCTTCCATCATTGCCGCCGTTTTTCTGCTGTCTACGGTCGGATGTGCAACCAACTCTCAAAGCGTGAATGTGGGCAATAAATCCGAGTCGAAAAAACCCCTCCTGTATGCCACTTTCTTCCCGGTAGCCGATCTGACCGGCCGGATCGTCGGCGACAAGATGGAAGTCAAAACGGTTATTAGAGGCACGCAGGAACCTCACGATTTTGAACTGCAAACCAGCGATCGTGCGGAACTCTCAAAAGCCGATCTGATTGTTTACAACGGAGCCGGCATGGAAAGCTTTATTTCAGATTTACGCGAAGCAATCGGGAAAGACGAAAAATTCCTTGATTTATCGCAAGGACTAACGCTACTAAAAAACAAAGATGCCGCGCGCACTGATAACACCGCAATCAACCCTCACACTTGGCTGAGCGTAAAAAACGCGCAAATCGAGTTACAGACCATTTACGAAAAAGTAAGTGCTATTGACCCTGATAATGCCGGCTACTACCGGGAAAATCTAAAGAAAGCCCAAGAAAAGTTCCAGGCACTAGATAAAAAGTTCCAACAAGAAATAGCTAAAATCCCTGCTGAAAAACGTTACTTTGTTGCCTCCCATGCGGCCTTTAACTATCTGGCGGACGACTATGGGCTAAAACAGGTAGCAGTCACCGGAATATCTCCCGAGGACGAGCCCTCGGCTAACCAATTGGCTACGATTGCTGAATTCGTTAAAAAGCATCAAATCAGCACCATTTTCTTTGAAGGTAAAGCCACTCCGAAAGTAGCGGAAACTCTAGCGCGCACTACCGGAACGAAAACCGGAACTCTTTACACCATGGAGCACCTCACGAAAGAGGAAGAAAACCTGGGATACCTCGGGCTAATGCAGAAAAATCTCACTAACCTGATGGAATCCTTCCGATGAGTAAGGTACTGGAAATAGAAAAACTCCACTTTACTTATGGAGAATATCCGCTCTTGCAAGGAGTTGATTTCTCGCTGGCAGCCGGTAAGTTCGCGGCGATAGTAGGGGGAAACGGTGTCGGCAAAACCACCTTGATGAACCTAATTCTCGGAAAACTCAAAGCAGAAACAGGACAAATCCGGCTGTTTGAAGATTCGCTCAGCGTAGATAATCACTATCGCGACCTTGCCTACCTATCCCAAGAAGCTGTCAGCAGATACCGAAACTTTCCCACCACGGTTAAAGAACTACTAAAGATGTATTTAGCGCAGCTTAAACAGAAAACAGACCCGGAAGTGTTACTGGAAAACGTGGGGCTAACGGCGGTGCAAAATCATCGTTTAAGTGAACTTTCTGGCGGGCAATTGCAACGGGTAGGTCTGCTAGTGGCTCTGCTGAAACAGGCGCGCCTAATTCTTCTTGACGAGCCAACCGGTGGGGTAGACCAACAGTTCTCCCTAGAGCTATATCAGATATTGCGCCGGCAATGCCTAGCGGGCAACTCCGTCCTAATGATTACCCATCATCTAGCGGAAGCCGCCTTGTTTCTAGATGAAGCCTACCGCCTTGAAAGAGGAATCTTAACTCGCCTTCAGCTGGAAGAATATAAAAGGAGTGCCGGTGAATCTGCTTGCCTATGACTTCATGCAGCGCGCTTTTCTGGTAGGAACCATCCTGGCAGTACTTTTACCTCTAATCGGATTACCGATTGTGTTGAAGCGGCTGTCAATGATGGGGGATACGCTCTCGCATTCCTCTCTCGCGGGTGTAGCCGCCGGGTTAGCGTTCGGGTTTAATCCGCTAGTAGGTTCGGTGGTTGCCTGCGTAATTGCCGCTTTAGGGGTGGAGGCGCTGAGGGCTCGTTTGCGTGCCTATCAAGAAATATCTACCGTCATTATTTTGGCTGCCTCAATCGGGCTGGCGGGGATTTTCACCAGTTTCTCCGGTGGCTCTAGCGCCATCACCACCTATCTATTTGGCTCGATAGTTACCCTCGGTGACCTTGAGTTATATCTGGTGTTGGGGGTGGGGTTGGTAGTTTTGATCATTTACAAACTCCTGTACCGGCGCCTCTATCTCACCCTATTTGATACTGAAGTGGCCAGGTTACTGGGGATTAACTCCCGCAAGCTGAACTTTGTGTTCTCGCTGCTGGTGGCGCTGTCAGTCTCGGTAGCCGCTAAAACCATTGGGTCGCTGATAGTGTCCTCTATCCTGGTTATCCCCTCAATTTGCGCTATGCAATTGGCTAAAACCTATCGCGGTACGCTCCTAGTTTCGATAGGAGCCTCCCTCGTGTTCGTGTACGCGGGGCTAATTATCTCGTACTACCAAAACCTGCGCCCCGGCGCGGTAATCGTCCTCATATCCGTATTCGGGCTGCTTACGGCCTTAGTCTTTCGTAAAAAGTAAGGAGAAAAATGAAAATTAATAAAGTAATAATTGGGGTTGCAGTGGCATTAACCCTGGTGCTTACCTCAAGCGCATTCGCGCTGGGGCTGGCTTTTGGGGGCAGCAATGAATTTCAATCCCGAGGGAGTGGTATCTCCACTGCGGGAGGCGCGAGAGTGCAACCAAAAGAGCCCAAATATAAACAAGATGAAACCACTGAAGTGTTAGTAGACGCGGAAGTTGCTAACAATGAGATTGTAAGAGTCAGGAAACATGGAGATCACTGGCATGTATACACTAAGGACGGCCGGGAAATCATTACCTACACTGACCCTTCAAAAGCAAAGAATGCTGGTCAGCTAAAAGGGGCTGCGAAAGTAGTTTCTACTTCTCAACTGTCCTCGCTCGCGTCAAACGGGGTAGTAAAGATATTGAAACACGGTGATCACTACCATGTTTACACTGCTGATGGTCGAGAGTTTATTACCTATAGTGATCCGCGCTCTCTATACCCTGGGGTTGCGGTCGGAACTTATAACGGTAGTCACGGGAATGGAAAAGTAACCGTACCTAGCGTATGGTCACCGCGTCCGGCTGGCCCGTCCTCCCCATTTAACCCAGCACTTAGCTCCAAAGGAAACAAAGGTACCAGCGGTAGCCATACGAAACCGGCTCCGGGAGGAAAACTGCCGTTTGTGTCGGTCGTTTCCTTGCAGCAGCTGGCGAAACTGCCAATCGTGAAGATTTTGCAACACGGAGATCACTATCATGCCTACACCAAGGACGGGCAGGAATATATTACTTACGATAATCCTGTCAAGGTGTTCCCGCGAATCAAGATTGGGCAATACGCCGGATCGCATTCCGGTAGCGGGAGTGCAAGCAAGCCCGATAAAGGGCAAACCCCAAAGCCGGAAGCAGAGCCAAAGCCAAAGCCTAAACCGGGAAGTGGAAAACAAGACCCCAATGATCCGGAACGGGTAGTAAGAATTGAACGCCACGGTGACCATTGGCATCTGCACTTTGCCGATGGGCACGAGGGGATTAGTTATACAGATCCCTCCGCGCTATATCCCGATATTAAAATCACCGAATATCAGGAAGAAAAACCGAAAGATACTTCGCCGATTGAGGAAGATGAACGTTTCACTTATGACGAGGTAGAGGCGAAATTGATAGTCCCCTTGGAGTACATCACTTACGGCAATGTCACCCACACCACCCGGTATGACCATGAAAAACAGCGCTTTGTGATTCCTCATTACGATCACTACCACTACATGACTTTGGATACGATTATTCAGTTCGCCAAAGGTGGTAAAGACAATATGTTCCATGGCTACAGCGCCCGGCAGGTGGTTGCTACCTTGAAGTATTTGATAATGCACCCCGAAGCTCGCCCCAAAGGAGAAAACGGGTGGGGGAGCGCTGCCGAGGTTGCGTCCTAAGAGTTTCTAAGAATGCTTTCTGAAAAGTAACGTAAAAGAAAATTAGGTAAGGAAATTCTTTTATAAATCCTTGACGTTTAGGGATGTAATCGTGCCCGCGGGCTGAAGACAGAGTGACGCTCTATCTTCAGCCCGCGTATTCGTCCTCTCAGGTGGAAAGGATTATTTGCTCTCCGCTGCGCAGCTTTCTGTCCGCTCTAAGAGTCAAAAAGTTCTTAACACTGGCATTCGCGCGCTCCGCAAAGTATCTTGATATCAAGAGAAAATATTTTGATTCCCTGCGGGAGGTTGCAATGAGTTTGAACAGCTTTGGCGCCGCGACCCAGTTAAAAGTCGGCGATAAGAGCTATAAAATCTATGACCTGAAAGCGGTGCCCGGCACCGAAAAATTACCCTACTCCCTCAAAATCCTGGCAGAGAACCTGCTGCGTAACGAGGACGGGAAAAATATCACCAAAGAGCAGATCACGCAGATTGCGAACTGGGATCCGGATGCTCAGCCTAGCCAGGAAATCCAGTACAGCCCGGCTCGAGTCTTAATGCAAGATTTCACCGGTGTTCCCTGCATCGTGGATCTGGCGACTATGCGGGACGCGGTGGTGAACCTGGGCAAAGACCCTGACCTGATTAACCCGCAGGTGCCGGCGGAAATGGTTATTGACCACTCGGTGCAGATCGACGTATTCGGCTCTCAAGATGCCGTGGAAAAAAATATGGATATCGAGTATCAGCGCAACCAGGAACGCTACCAGTTCCTGCGCTGGGGGCAAGGCGCCTTCGAAAACTTCCGGGTAGTACCCCCGGGAACCGGGATTGTGCACCAGGTAAATATCGAATACCTGGCGCGGGTAGTATTCGCCGATAAGGACGAGGACGGCGCGCTGGCTTACCCCGATACTTTGGTAGGTACCGACTCCCACACCACCATGGTTAACGGCCTAGGCGTCCTCGGCTGGGGCGTCGGCGGAATCGAGGCTGAGGCAGCCATGCTCGGCCAGCCGGTATCGATGCTGATTCCGCGGGTAGTGGGCTTCAAACTGACCGGTGAAATCGCGCCGGGAGCCACCGCCACCGATGTGGTGCTCACCATTACCCAAATGTTGCGTGACCATGGAGTAGTCGGCAAATTCGTCGAGTTCTATGGCGAGGGAGTGGGGGCAGTTCCTCTAGCTAACCGCGCCACTATCGGCAATATGTCTCCGGAGTTTGGCTCTACTGCCGCTATCTTCCCGATCGATGAGGTCACTATTGACTACCTGCACCTAACCGGTCGCAGCGAAGAATCCTGCGCCCTAGTGCGCGAGTACGCCAAGCGGCAAGGACTGTGGCATGACCCTGCTCGCGAGGCACGGTATAGCGAATATCTGGAACTGGATCTGTCCACGGTAGTGCCCTCGATTGCCGGTCCGAAGCGTCCCCAAGACCGCATCGAACTGGCAATGGCTAAAGATTCCTTCAAGAAGATTTTGCCCGACTATGTTGCCGGCGATAAGACCATTGATCCGACACTTATGCGTCCTACCCGCCCCACCCAGGTGAAACTGGCCGGTGGGGAAGAAGTAGCCATGGATCACGGCAACGTGGTGATAGCCTCCATTACTTCCTGTACTAACACCTCGAATCCCTCGGTGATGATGGCGGCGGGTTTACTTGCCAAGAACGCCACTGAAAGGGGACTAACGCCTAAGCCCTGGGTGAAAACTTCGCTAGCTCCCGGTTCCCAAGTAGTACGCGACTACTACGAAAAGGCTGGTCTAATGCCGTATCTGTCGCAGCTGGGATTCGATATTGTCGGCTACGGCTGTACTACCTGTATCGGTAACTCCGGGCCGCTGCCAGAGGAAGTTCACAACACGGTAGCGGACGCAGACCTGACCGTGGTGTCCGTGCTGTCTGGTAACCGTAACTTTGAGGGACGGATTAACCCCGATGTGAAGATGAACTACTTAGCATCCCCGCCCCTGGTGATTTCCTACGCGCTCGCGGGAACTATGGATTTTGATTTTGAAACCGAGGCGTTGGGAACGGATAACCGCGGGAATCCCGTCTACCTGCGTGATATTTGGCCAGCTGCCGAAGAAGTAGAAAAAGCTATCGGTCAAGCTATCGATCGCGATATGTATCTGCAGGATTACCGCAGCGTATTCGAGGGCGATCACCGCTGGCAATCGCTGGAGGTACCCGATTCATCCACTTTTGCCTGGGATGATGACTCCACCTATGTACGCCGGGCACCTTTCTTTGAAGGAATGCCGGAAACCCCGGATCCGGTAGCAGACATTTCCGGAGCTAGAGTGCTGCTGAAACTAGGAGATTCGGTAACTACCGACCACATTTCTCCCGCAGGTGCGTTTGCCTCCAAGACGCCGGCTGGTCAATACCTAAGCTCCCACGGAGTGGAACGGCGCAACTTCAACTCCTATGGTTCGCGGCGCGGTAACCACGAAGTGATGATGCGCGGCACCTTCGCAAATATCCGTATCCGTAACCAGCTACTTGACAATGTCGAGGGCGGGTTCACCAAGGACTTCACCAAAGCGGATGCTCCGGTAGTGCCGGTTTACGACGCTTCGGTTTCCTACGCTCAGGCCGGCGTACCCCTGGTGGTGCTTGGTGGTAAAGAATACGGAACCGGATCTTCGCGTGACTGGGCCGCTAAAGGAACTTTGCTGCTAGGCGTAAAAGCGGTTATCGCGCGGTCTTTCGAACGTATTCACCGCTCCAACCTGATCGGGATGGGGATTCTCCCGCTACAGTTCCCCGAGGGCGAAAGCGCCGATTCTCTCGGTCTGGACGGGACTGAAACCTTCGATATTAACGGGATTACCCAGCTCAATGAGGGGATAACTCCGCAGGTTATGAAGGTGACCGCGACTAAGACGGATGGCTCCGTCGTAGAGTTTGACGCCACCGTGCGGATCGACACTCCCGGTGAAGCCCAGTACTACCGCCACGGTGGGATCCTGCAATACGTGCTGCGCAACCTAGTTGCCTAGGAATGCCATAACGCTTGTGCTCTGGGCACGGTAAAAGCGCTCGGAGGACCTAGATTAGCTGTGCTTGCATCCGGCTAGAGGCAATATCTCACTGAGACAAACAAGTATGTTTCCGATGTTTCGGTTAGAGATTGCAACCGGTCTCTCGCATCTTTTACCGTGCCCAGAGTGGCGTTAGCGGTGGTGGCGATGTTTCCAGCGCTTGCGAATGCGCTTGCCCAGGGAATCGCCTAGGTCGCGTTGGTTGAGCGCGCGGGTTTGCTGCCGGTAAAGCTTGAAGATCAGGTCGCGTCCTCGCACATAACCCAAGACTTCTTGGGAGCGTCCCACTACCGGCAGGTTCGAAAGTGAGGACTGCGCCAGCTCCTTGAGGATTTGACTAGGGAGTTCACTGGGAGAACAAAACGCTGATACCAGGCGGATTTCAGACAGGGGCACCTCCTCGCCACGTTTTTCGATTTCTTCGCGCAGCAATAGGGCACTTATCGAGCCTTGAAATACTCCTTGCGCATCTACCACTGCCAGCGAGACTTCTCCGGAGGTTTCTAGGGTTTTTTCGGCCTGCCTCAAAGTAATATCAGTGTTTAAAACTTGCGGTGGCTGATGCATTAAATCCGCCGCCGTACTGGTTCCCAGTAAAGTAGCCGAAACCGGGTCTGACAGCCGGTCACCGCGACGGTGCAGTTTTTGGGTATAAATAGTCGAGCGGGTCATAAATAGCGAAATCCCGGTGGCAATCCCTACCGCCAGCATCATCGGGAGAATCAGGGAATACTGCCTGGTCATCTCGATAATGATGAAGACTGCGGTTAAGGGTGCGCGGGAGGCAGCCGCGAAAGCCGCGCCCATACCGATTACTCCATAAATGGCAGTAGAAGAAGCCGACCAAGGTTGGACTAGCTGTCCCACCGCCATACCCGCACAGGCGCCTACAAATAAGGTGGGACCGAAGACTCCGCCCGCTCCCCCCATAGAAATAGTGAAAGCGGCACTCAAAGCGCGCCCAAAAAGTAACGCTAGAATCATCCAAACCGGAAAATCACCCGAGAGTACCCGCAACTGTACGCTTTCCCCAGTGCCATAGAGCAAGGGAAAAAAGTAGAGGAATACTCCCAGAACCAATGAACCAGCGACCGGGCGAAACCAAGCCTTCCAGTGATAAACCAGGTCAATCCCATCCCAAACCAGGTAGAGAAGTTTAGAAAACCCGATCCCCGCCAACGTCGCTGCCAAAGCCGCCAACGCCACAAGCAGATAATCGCTATGGGAAAACACGTCCAAAGATTGGCTGAGGGGCACACTGGCCTGGTCAGGAAGAAACTGTTGCGAGATGAGGGAAGCCGAAACGGAGGCAAACACAATGAAAACAAAGTCTTCCGCGCTTAAGGCTCCCAGCACCAGTTCTACCGCGAAACAGGCACCTGCCAGGGGAGCATTAAAGGTAGCGGCAATCCCGGCAGCAGCTCCGCAAGCACACAGGAACATCAGCCGTTGTTTAATTAATCCCAGGCGGGTTCCTACCCAAGAAGAAATCGCGGCACCAATCATCACAATCGGGCCTTCTCTGCCCGCATTTCCCCCTCCTCCCAAGGTCAGAGAAGTGGCAAAAAGTTTCACTAGGGCGGTGCGCCCAGGAATTCTCCCGCCTTTGCGGCGGACAGCGAACATCACTTCCGGGACGGCGTGTCCGCGACTGCCGGGGGTGAAATATTCCACTACCGGTCCATATAGCAGGGCGGACAGCACGGGAACTGCAATGATAAACGCCGGTGATAAACCGAGGAATCCGTGGGCTGCCCCTGCGTGAGCGGGGTAATCGGTATAACCGGTTGTCAGGTAACTCCAACCGGATATCAAGTAGTAAAAACCTACCGCCACTAGGCCTACTATTGCTCCGATGGTGATCGCCAAAGCAGTGAGTCCCGCGCGAGAGTTCAAGAAAGAATTGGCACGTCCGGAAGGTTTTTTACCCATGGTTTCAGTTTGGCGCGCCGGGCGGGCTCACGCAAGTAAGTAGTAGATAAATCCATCCCCGCCCTCATTAATACAAAATGTGGCTAAACTGGCTGGGTGGCAAAAATACTCGATCGGATAAATAACCCGGCAGATTTGCAGAAGCTTTCTAGCCTAGAGCTGGCAGACCTGGCCGGGGAGATTCGGTCATTCCTGGTAGAGAACGTGGCAAAAACCGGGGGGCATATGGGGCCTAACCTGGGGGTAGTAGAGCTAACGATTGCACTCCACCGCATGTTTTCTTCCCCCACCGACACCATTATTTTCGATACCGGGCATCAAGCCTATGTTCATAAGATCCTTACCGGACGCAAAAATTTTGCCCAGCTGCGCACGGCGCAAGGGCTGTCGGGATATCCTTCGCGGGCGGAATCGGTACATGATGTGGTGGAAAACTCCCATGCCTCTACCGCGTTGTCTTGGGCGCAGGGGGTAGCGGAAGCTAAAGCACTTAAAGGAGATCGTTCCTATACGGTGGCAGTCATTGGAGATGGTGCCATGACCGGGGGAATGACTTGGGAAGCTTTGAACAATATCTCTGAACGTCCCGATCTTCGCTTGATTATCATAGTTAATGACAACGGTCGTTCCTATGAGCCCACTATCGGGGGACTGGCGCACCATCTGGATGCGCTACGTACTTCTCCCGCCTATGAGAAGGCATTACGTTGGGGAAAACAGCATCTTAAGTCTCGCGGTAAACCCGGAGAACTCACCTATGACGCCCTGCATGGGATTAAACGCGGAATGGCCGATATGGTTTCTTCTGAACAAGTAATGTTTTCCGACCTGGGAATTAAATATACCGGCCCCGTTGACGGTCACGACATTGTGGCCACCGAATTCCAACTTGCCCGGGCGAAAGAGTTTTCCGGACCGATCATTGTGCACGTTATCACGGAGAAAGGTAGGGGATATTCTCCGGCAGAAGAAAATGATGCGGATCATTTCCATACTGTCGGCCCGATTCATCCCGAAACTGGCTTGCCGGTAAAGAAGGAACGCTTCGGGTGGACATCGGTATTTGCGGAAGAAATTGTGCAGCTTGCTAAACGTAACCCCAAGATTGTAGGGATATCGGCAGCTATGATGGAGCCGGTAGGTTTAAAACCGCTGCGATCTCAGTTCCCCCAGCGGGTATTTGATGTGGGGATCGCGGAGCAGCACGCGATGACGATGGCCGCCGGTCTTTCCTTTGCCGGGTGTCACCCGGTTATTGCCCTTTACGCTACCTTCTTAAACCGGGCTTTCGATCAGCTGTTAATGGATGCTTCCCTGCATAAACAAGGTATTACCGTGGTTTTGGATCGTGCGGGTATTACCGGAGCTGATGGGGCTAGTCATAACGGGATGTGGGATCTGGCGATCGCCGCCATGATTCCCGGAATTAGAGTAGCCGCGCCTCGGGACGCCAGCACCTTGCGCAAACTATTGGGGCAGGCAGTTTCGATTGAGGACGGACCTACAATCGTGCGTTATCCCAAAGGTAGTGTGCCTCCTGATATTAAGGCAGAAGCAACCGAAAACGGTCTCGATATATTATTCCGGGTTTCGAGTACCGGTAAGAAAATTTTGGTGGTGGCAGTAGGATCCATGGCGGATGCGGCGATCTCCCTGTCAAAAGAACTTGCCGCGCGCGAGCATACGGTCAAGTGTGTAGATCCCGGTTGGGTAATCCCAGCTTCTCCGGCGCTGTTAGCCCAGGTGGAGGCCGCCGATTTAGTGGTGACTGTCGAGGACGGGGAAGTAACCAATGGGGTAGGAGCTTTGCTGCGTACCACTTGTGCGGGAAATAATTGTTTCACCCCGATTAAATCTTTTGGTATTCCTCGGGCGTTCTTGCCCACGGATTCGCGCGATAACTTGCTGGAAAGTTCGCATATGACGCCCTCGACGATGCTAAAGGAATTAGCAGACCTGCTTGACTAGGCGTTGGCACTGTTGAGCATGGCTTTTTACCAAGATAGGGCAAAGTAGTATCCGTCGTGCACTTTTGTTGCAAAGGATTGGTTTTGATAATTCTGACCAAAGGGAACAGCTTAGGCTGAGAAAAGAGAAGAAAACCAAAGGGAGACCATGAGCGGCGAAGAATATCGAGTAGATCTGCTGGTGGAGGCAGCTCGCATGTACTACGAGAATTCTCTCACCCACGCCGAGATTGGAAAAAAGCTTGGCTTTAGTCGCTGGACAGCCTCCCGTTTAATTCAAGAAGCCCGTGACCGCGGAATTGTGCGGATAACTATTGAGCCCCCGCAGGCCGAACATTATCAGCTTGAGCAGGCACTAAAAGAGTACTTTGATCTGGATAAAGTGATAGTGGTTCCGCAAGAAACCGGAGAAAACGCTACATTTCGCGCAGTGGCTCGAGCCGCAGCCCGGCATTTGCAGTCGCTACGTCCGCAGCCGCGAACCTTGGCTGTTTCTTGGGGGAAGACGATTGCCCGGGTGGCCAGGGAGCTTCCGGATCAATGGTCTCGGGGCACTACCGTGATCCAAACCAATGGTGGGCCGAGCTACACGCAAGACAATTTTGTATCCGAATCGATCCGTACCATCGCAGAAAAAGCCGGAGGTTTTGGGCGGATTCTACCTGCGCCAGCACTGGTAGGAGATAGCCGAATTGCCTCTGCTCTGCGCAGTGACTTTTCTATCAAGGCGACCCTGGAGGCGGCAGCAAACGCTGACGTGATCTGTTTTTCACCGGGAAAACTAGAAGCAGATTCAGTTCTGGTGCGTTCTGGTTATGTTTCTGAACAGGGACTACAAAAACTTATTTCCCGCGGAGTAGTAGGGGACCTGCTGTGCCGCTTTGTAAATGCAGAAGGTCTGCCGGCGGATCTAGAGCTAGATAAATGCACAATTGGTATTAGCCTGAAATCCCTGAAAGAAGCCCGCATGAAAGTGGCAGTCGCCTCCGGTAGTGGGAAAACCGCCACCACCATGGCTACCTTAAGAGGCGGATATGTAGACACCCTAATAGTGGATTCCGGTCTGGCGCACTCGCTATTAGAATCGGCTGAAATACCCACTGAAAACTGATGTAGGAACACCTTATTGACAACACCCTTAGGAGAAACAAAATGGCAAAGATTGTAATGCTGGGATCGGGAATCATGGCAACCGCTCTTTCCTTTCCTGCCAGCGAAAACGGTAATGAGGTGCGTCTGGTGGGTACCCATTTGGATCGGGATATTATCGACTCGATAAAAACCAAGGGTATCCATCCCGACTTGGGACTAAAGGTTAACGAAGGGGTTAAAGCATACCAGTTGGAGGACGCGGAAGAAGCCTTCGCGGACGCAGACGTGGTTATGTGTGGGGTTAATAGCTTCGGGATCGAATGGGCTGGCGAGCAGCTAACCGGATTGCTCAAACCCGGACAACACGTATTGTGTATTACCAAAGGGATGCGCGCCGACGAGGACGGCACCATGCATATTTTGCCGGAGGTACTCCAGAAAGCAGTAGGGCCAGAGCTCGCCTCGCAAGTTTCCTGGTCAGCCATTGTAGGCCCTTCTATTGCTGGTGAACTCGCGGTTCATCACGACACCTGCGTGGTCTTTTGCGGAGAAGATCAAGAGGTACTCAACAAGCTTTCTAAACTGTTCCGCACTGACTATTACCATGTGTGGACGTCCACCGATTTTATCGGGCATGAAACCGGGGCAGCTACCAAGAACATTTACGCGTTTGCTGCCGGATTCGGCGACGGCTTGCTGGACAAGGAAGGAAAAACCGATGCCAAATATGTGCGCTTCAACTATGGAGCGGCCGTATTTGCGCAGGGACAAAAAGAGCTACGCCAATTCGTGCAGCTACTCGGGGGAGAGGCGGTAACCGCTGATGGCTTGGGCGGGGTAGGCGATATGTTCGTAACCTCTATGGGCGGTCGCAACGTTAAAGCCGGCCGTTATGTGGGCTCGGGAGTACCGTTCTCGGAAGTGCGCGATTCCCTCATGAAAGGGGTAACCCTCGAGGGAGTCGCCGCGATTCAAGTAATCGGGGCGGCGCTCAAGCCACTGACTGAGCGAGGAGTGATCAAAGAAGAAGACTTCCCTCTGTGTCGCTACCTGTACTCGGTAGTAGCTGAGGATGCGCCCCTCGAAATGCCCTGGTCACTCTTCTTTGGAGGAGAGCGCTAAGGGAAAGTGCTAAACAAGTTTTCGGGCTGGTGAAGCAGGCTTTAGGTCGTTCTTCACCAGCCAGAACTGCGTTGGAAAAGTTTAGCCAGCTCCATAGGTGAGCCGATTCTTGGTACCTAGGGCGAGAACGCGAAATAGTGAGGATAGACAACCTTTTAGAAGCAGCTTCGGGGCGCTCTTTACGCTTAGAATAGAAGGAAGTCGACTAAGCAATAAAAGATAAGGATCTAGAGTTGAGCAATTTTAATCAGCATGGTGGCGGACGCGAACCTCAATGGCGTAAGCGACGTTCACAAGCGGGCGGCGGGCAAGGTTCCGGTAATCAACGCAACTACTCAGATTCTTCAGGCGAGCGGCAAGGCAATCGTGACGGATACCGGCGGCGCGGAAGCTCCGAGGGAGGATACCGCGAGGGTGGCTACCGCAAAGACAATCGTCGGGGTGGCAAGTGGCAGGATCGGCGCGGGGGTAATTCCCGCAATGATCGTAATGATCGTCGCGGCTCCTATCGAGGGGAGGGCGGCTCCTACCGGAGTGACCGGGAAGATAATCGAGGAGGACGCCGCAACTATAGTGATGACCGTGGGGAATCTCGCGGAGGCGGAGAGCGTTCAGGGCGCGCTTCCTATCGCGGGGGTGAGCGAAATGAGGCAGGATCACGCCGCGGGTTCAACCGGAGTGGCAAGCGCTTTGATCGTGATAACCGTCGGGATAACCGTCAAGATAATCGGCGGGATGAACGCCGGGAACGGGAAGCGCAAGCGCCTCGCTCCGGAAAGCATTCTTTCGGGGTTCGGGATTCCCGTTACCGCGCCAAAGAATGGCGCCACGATAATGAACCCCAGATTCCGGCGGCAGTAAAAGCTTCTGACCTGGATAGAGAATCTCGGGCAGCCTTATCTTCGCTAGATCCGGACAATGCCGAAAAAGTAGCGCGTCATCTGGTGATGGCGGGATCCCTGCTAGATGTAGATGCCGAAGAAGCCTATCTGCATGCTAAGGCGGCAGTTAGCCGGGCAGGTCGCATCGGAACGGTACGGGAAGCCTGCGCGCTGGCAGCTTACGCCAGTGGCAAGTACAGTGAAGCGCTACGGGAAGTACGGGCTGCGCGCCGCTTGGATGGGACTGACAGTTTGCGGGCGATTGAAGCGGACTGTGAACGCGGACTCGGCAAACCCGAAAAAGCTCTAGAAATTATTTCCGAAACTGATACTTCGTCCTATAGTCTTTCCGACCTGGTGGAACTAGTTATCGTGCAAGCGGGAGCGCGCCACGATTTAGGGGAGTCTGACGCGGCCCTCCTAGTGTTAAATCAGTTCTTAGAACAGCAACAACTGGAAGAACCCGTACTTTTGGCAAGGATTCTTTCCTATAAGGCCGACCTCTTGCGCGAACTTGGAAGAGAGGAAGAAGCCGACAAAGTTGCCGAGCAAACCCCAGAGGTTCCCGACACGGTAGCCATTGTTGATCTGGAAGAAGTGCTCGAAGCCGACAACCCCTATGTGCCCTCTGATCTGCACGGAAGTCGTAAACCTTTAGTGGAGACTGCCGATGTGCTTCTCATCGATTTAGATGGGGTTTGCTACGCCGGTACCCGTGATATTCCTAATGCGGCTGCCGGTTTAGCGGCAGCCCGGGAAGCAGGTATTAAGTTCCAGTTCGTAACCAATAATGCCTCCCGTAACCCGCAGCAGGTGGCGGAAAAGCTTAAGGGGCATCAGATAGCTGCGGCTGCGGAAGAAGTAATGACGGCGGCGATGGATGCGGTAGAAATCCTCACCCAAAAAATCGAACCCGCCTCCAAAGTGCTGGTGGTGGGGACGCAGGCGCTGCGTGATACTGTCGCTCAAGCCGGGTTTGAGGTAGTTAGCAAAGCCAGCGAACAACCGGCGGCGGTAATCCAGGGTTATGGAGCAGAGGTAGGCTGGGCTGAGCTTTCCGAGGCAGCCTATGCGATCAATGCTGGCGCCCTGTTTATGGCCACTAACCTGGATGCTACTTTGCCCACTGAAAAGGGCTTTGCCTTGGGAAATGGTTCCTTGGTGGCAGCGGTAGAACATGCCACAGGACAAAAACCGTTCGCCGGAGGAAAACCTTTTGCGGGGATTTATCGGAAAGCAGCAGCCCATGCAGGCGCCAGTAAACCCCTAGTGGTAGGGGATCGTCTCGATACCGATATTGCGGGAGCGGTTGCTGCCGATATGCTCAGTTTCCATGTGCTCACCGGGGTCTCCGATGCCAAAGCCGTGGCATTGGCTTATCCTGATCGGCGCCCTTCCTATCTGGGGCTAGATCTTACAGATCTAACCCGTGTGCATCCCGGCCCGGTGCATCAACCTACTGGAGCTTGGACTAGCGGGGAATCTGCCGCTTTTATGGTGGCCGAAGATGGACGGGTGATGCGCGAAGATGAACCGGTAGATAACGGGGCAGTGCTCAGCCTGGAAGATTATCGGGCATTAGTTGCCGCTGTGTGGGATGTGCGTGATCAGGGAGTATTTGTTCATCTACCGGATATTGAGGTAGTACGCGAGGTCGAAACCTCGGAGTCTAATGTGCCCGCAGGCGACGGATCTGCGGAAGAGAACCAATCCTCGGTAGCGGAAGTACCTGCACGTTCCGCCGAGGTGGACACAGAGAATTTGGATTCTGCGCCCTCAGAAGTTGTAGCCGATTCGCCGGAAGAGGCAGCGGAAGAACCTGCGGAGAAGGCAAAGGAAGGGGACGCAACCGCGAGCGAACCGGAACCGGCTGCGAAGGAAGCCGCGAAAGTAGCTGAGGTGGCTGAGGTAGCTAGCGGTAATGAGGAAGCGGACGGGGAAGATCTGCAGCTAGAGCTGCTGCTGCCTGGCGAGGTTGACAGTGAACAAGAACAGTAACCTGTCTGACGCTCCCGAGGACCTGGAACTGGCAGCCCGCAAATCCGATATCGACCAACTATTAGCCAGTTGGCCGACTGAAGTAGGCAGTATCTATCCGCAGGTTACTTTAAGCGACCTTCAGACGGCAGCTACCAAATTATCTGCCGCCTTGGATTCTCTAAATGCCCAGATAGAAAGAAAATAATCATGGGTAGGCTGCGTCGGCTAGATCGCGAACTAGTACGTCGTCATTTAGCGACTTCCCGTGCGCACGCGGCTCGGTTGATTACCGCTGGCAGGGTCAGTGTCGATGGGCGAGTCATGCCGAAGCCTGCTTCTCAGATTGATCCTGCCCAAGCGGTGGTGGTAGCTGACAGCCCGGATGAGGAATATGCTTCTCGCGGCGGTTACAAACTGGCGGGCGCCCTCGATATTTTGGGTCAAGACGCCCCGGTTATAAAAGGTAAACGCTGCCTAGATGCCGGGGCTTCTACCGGTGGTTTCACCGATGTCTTATTGCGGCGGGGAGCGAAAAGCGTAATCGCTGTAGATGTGGGATATGGCCAGCTGCGCTGGAGTCTGCAACAAGACCCGCGGGTGGAAGTTCATGATCGTACCAATATCCGTTACCTGGATCCGCAAAAGATTGGGGAACCTGCCCAGTTAATAGTAGGAGATTTGTCTTTTATCTCCCTGAAACTAGTGATACCTGCCCTGGTTAGGGCTTCTACTGAAGATGCTGAATACCTTTTGATGGTAAAACCGCAATTTGAAATCGGCCGCGAAGATTTGGGGGATGGAGGGGTAGTTCGTGATCCCGAAGATCATTTCCACACAGTGCTGGCAGTGATCGCGGCGGCTCAGGAAAACGGGTTAGGATTAAAACAGGTGGCGGCTTCGCCGTTACCCGGGCCGGCCGGAAATGTAGAGTACTTTGTATACCTAGGGCGGGGCGCGATGATGCCCGGTGAGGACGAAATCCGGCAGCTGGTGCGCTGCGCGATTGAAAATGGTCCTGCTGGGCAAGAAAAAACGAAATAGTACACCACGAAAAGGGGAGAAGCATATGGGTGAGCGGCACGTGATGGTAATCCGGCACCTTTCGCGCCCTGATCTGGAAAAAACCGCCGATAATATTGCCCAAGAGCTGCGTAGCCATGGGATAACCCCGGTAGATGAGACCTATTCCGGCGCCGTTGAGATTGTAATTGCCCTGGGCGGAGACGGCACCTTACTAGGAGCGGCTCGCTACGCGCGTGCTCAAGCAGTTCCCCTAATCGGAATCAATCTGGGGCACACCGGGTTTTTAACCGAGGTAGAGCCCGATAGAATCTCCGAAGTTATTGATCATATCGTGGCCGGCTCCTACACGGTGCAATCGCGTATGACGGTAGACGTTACCGTCACTTTGCCAGATGGCAAGGCAATAAACGATTGGGCACTTAACGAGGCAGCGATTTTATCTACTGATCGCGCCCACCCTTCCCACCTGGGGTTGGGGATTGATAAACGTGGCATTACCACCTATGGTGCCGATGGTTTGATTGTGGCTACTCCCTCCGGTTCCACTGCCTATAGTTTTTCCGCTGGCGGCCCCATTGTATGGCCAGATGTAGAGGCAGTAGTGGTTTCGCCTCTGGGCGCACACGGCCTATTTACTCGTCCGCTGGTAGTATCCCCCGACTCCACTATGGAAATCTCGGTACTGCCTGATCAGCGTACCCCCATGCAGCTGTGGCTAGATGGCTTGCGTTGCCATGAAGTACCCCCGGCATCCTCTATGCGGGCAACTAAAGGCAAAGCGCCAGTAATGCTAGCCCAGATTCTAGATACGCCTTTCTCTGGGCGCCTGGTACATAAGTTCCAATTGCCGGTTAAAGGCTGGCGTTCGCTGGGATAGATGATGATTGACCAGCTTACTATCAAAAATTTGGGGGTCATCCCGCAAGCGGAACTGAGTTTTTCACCCGGTTTTACGGCGCTTACGGGGGAGACCGGGGCAGGCAAAACCATGGTGTTGTCTTCTATCGGTTTGCTGCTCGGTAAAAAAGCCGACTCTGCCTTGGTACGTTATGGAGAAAAAGAACTGGCGGTCGAGGGCATTTTTGTCACCGACAGTTCCTCGCAGGCAGCGGCGCTCCTTACCGAGGCGGGCGGATTAGTTGAGGACGGAGAGATCATACTAGCCCGCATGGTTCCTGCTCGAGGGCGTTCGCGCTGTCACGGTGGTGGCCGCACCATTCCCAGTGGAGTATTATCCCAGATCGGAAGGGAACTGGTGACGATACATGGGCAAACTGAGCAGCTTAGATTACGCAGCGGGGCACGACAGTTAGCGCTATTGGATTCTTTTGGGGGATCGGCGCATCAAGAATTGGTGACAGAATTTCGCGCCACCTATACATCTTGGCGGGATTTGCAAACCCAGTTAGAAGATTGGGAAAACCAACGTCAAGCACGGGAGATAGAGGTTTCTCGGCTAAAAGAAGGGGTAGAACTGCAGGAAAAACTGCAACCAGAGCCGGGAGAAGAAGACGATCTGCTCCGCAAGATTGAGCGACTGGGTAATGTAGAAGACCTTAGAGAAGCGGCTCAAGCGGCCTATAACTATCTCGGGGGAGATGGTTCCGACTCTGCCGGGGCCGCCTCCCTGGTGAGCGCGGCCATTCAAGCGCTGGAAAAGGGTGCCCAAAGCGATGAAGAACTTTCCGAATTGGTGCGTGGCCTCCGGGATGCCTCCTCAATCATTTTGGATATATCGGCCGAGGCTGGAGCCTACCTTTCAAATCTCGAGGCGGATCCTGCGCTGTTAGATCAGGCACAAAGTCGCCTTTCGCAGTTACGTCACGCCTATCGCACCTGGGCAAAAGATTTAGATAGCTGGTTAACCTGGGCAGATACTGCCAGAGACAGAATTATTCAACTGTCCGGGCCGCAAAACCAGGGCAGGGTGCTGGAAGAACAACTGGAAAAAGCCGCATCGCAGCTACAAACGCTGGGAAAGAAAGTATCTCGCGCGCGCCTCGCCCTCGCAAAAACTTTGAAAAAGGAGGTAGCAGGAGAACTCGCTGCCCTCCAGATGCCGGACGCCGGATTCGATATCGAACTGAAATCGCTTGCTGAACCCAACTCTCATGGCTTCGACCAGGTGACTTTTGGTCTGCGGGCGGGCGTTAACGCGGAGATTCGTCCCTTGGGTCAAGGAGCTTCCGGGGGTGAACTCTCGCGGATTATGTTGGCTTTGGAAGTTACCCTGGCCGCTAAGTCTCTAGCTAAAGGGACTCCTACTTTTATTTTTGATGAAGTTGATGCCGGAATCGGAGGGGCAACTGCGCTCGCGGTGGGCGAGCGCCTGGCTAGACTAGCAAAACACGCGCAAGTGATAGTGGTAACGCATCTTCCCCAAGTAGCGGCTTGGGCAGATAAACAACTGGTGGTGTCGAAAAATAACGATATTGCCCAGGTCAGAGAAGTTGCAGGTAGCAAGCGAGAACGTGAGATTGCTCGAATGCTGGCCGGCAAAGCGGACTCGAAATCTGCCCTTGACCACGCTCGGGAACTGATTAACGCCTGTAGCGTGGGGTAATGTTGACCCGTGGGACTTTTTAGACGGAGCAAAACGAAAGCAGCAGAACCCGCCTCTAGCTGCCGGGTGCGGGTAGATAAGAAAACTAAGCATCTGACTCAGCGGCTCCAAGCCGGTGAAATCGCGGTTATTAATCATGCTGATATTGACCGGATCGCAGCAGAAACTCTGGTGGCGGCCGCCCCTAGCGCGGTGCTTAATGCCGCTAAATCAACTACCGGACGCTACCCCAATATGGGGCCTTCCATCATTGTTGATGCTGGTATTACCTTGATCGATGATCTAGGTAGCGCGATCATGAACCTGAAAGAAGGCAGCACGGTCACCGTAGAAGGCAATGCGGTCTACCAAAAGGGGGAGCTACTCGCACAGGGAGTCTTGCAGACTCCGGGAACTATCGCTGTCGACTTAGAGGAGGCGCGTAAAGGAGTCTCCACCCAGATTGAAGCTTTCGCCGCTAATACTATGGAGTATTTGCGCCGCGAGCGCGATCTCCTCCTAGATGGGGTTGGGGTTCCCAAAGTTAAAACCAAGTTCGCAGGTAAACATGCTTTGATTGTGGTGCGTGGCTACCATTATCAAGAGGATTTACGTTCCTTGCGCCCCTATATTCGCGAATATAAACCGGTATTAGTGGGAGTAGATGGGGGAGCCGACGCCATCCTGGAACAGGGATACACCCCCGATATGATTATTGGAGATATGGATTCTGTCTCTGACCAAGCGTTACGTTGCGGAGCGGAAATCGTGGTGCATGCCTACCGGAATGGTAAAGCTCCCGGTACGGAACGATTGAAAAGAGAAGGCATCCCCCACGTGCTCTTCCCCGCGACCGGCACTTCCGAGGATGTCGCCATGCTGCTGGCTGACGATAAAGGTGCGGAAATGATTGTGGCTCTAGGCACCCATGCGACTTTGGTGGAATTCTTAGATAAGGGACGCTCCGGAATGGCTTCTACTTTCCTTACCCGCCTGCGAGTGGGATCAAAACTGGTAGACGCGAAAGGAGTGTCCCAGCTTTATCAGCCGCGAATATCTACCTGGCAGACGGTACTGCTCGCCCTGGTCGGGGTGGGGGCAGTGGCAATTTCGCTAGCAGTTACCCCCGTGGGGCAGACTTTTTATGGGATTGCCGGTATCTATTTGCATGATTTGATTGACTTTTTCCGTCAACTATTCGGGGTCGCTCCCTCACTAAAGGGCTAACCAAGGCAGGAGAAAAATGATTGATTTTCGCTATCACTTAGTATCATTGATGGCCGTGCTGGTCGCGCTCACAATGGGGGTGGTTCTGGGAGCCGGCCCCTTGCAGGGGAAAATCTCCGATACCCTTTCCGGGCAAGTCACGGCGCTATCTAAACAGCAAACTGAGTTGCGTCAGGCCAATGAAGATTTGGTGAAACAGGCAAATAGCTCCAATGAATATATCGGGGTTTTGGGTCGCAAGGTAACTCCGGGCACTATGACTGGTAGGAAAGTAGCCGTAGTGAGAATGCCCGGGGTAAGTAATGAGGCCGTGAACGGAATAAACGCGCAGTTAAAGATGGCAGGCGCTGCTATCACTGACTCGGTTACCGTGAAGGACTCCTGGTTTAATGAAGATACTCAATCCTACCGTGACACTTTAGCTTCTACTTTAGCCAGCAAATTGGGAGATAAAGCCGACGCGAAAGTTTCTAGCCAACAAGTATTGGCAACCGCTTTGGGGATGGGGCTGACCAGTTCCGACAAAGAAATACAGACCCTGGTAACTAGCCTTTCGGCGGGAGATACCCCCTTAATTTCCGCTTCGGCAGTTACTGATCCGGCGCAATTGATAGTGGTCGCCACCGCGGAAAGCAAGGAAAAAGAAGGGCAGGATCCGCAGCTCAAACCGGATTTAGAATTCGTGAAAGGTATTAACCTCGCTCTTCCCAAAGGGACGGTAGTAGTAGGCAGTGCCCAAAGCGAAGGTGACTATTTATCGCAGATTCGCGTCGAAAAAATTGAAGTTACCACGGTTGATAGCATCGGATCGGTGATGAGCAATGTTTCTACTCCCTTTGCTCTTTTAGCTGATGAAGCCGGAAATAACCAGGCATACGGCACCGAGCATTACGCTACCCAACTTATTCCCCCAATTCCGCAAGCTAAAGTGGAGGGACAGTAGTGGCACGCGCAATCGGGGGAGCTCTATCTGCCACAGCCGGGTTTTTCTTAGCCCGGAAATACTTGCTTCACCACCTGTCCCCCCAGGTTTCCCGGCGCTACCGGCGGCAAAATTTTCATGGGCAAACGGTCTCGCTTACAGGAGGAATTAAAGTTGCCGCCGCCTGTTTGGCAACTGGCGTTTCGTTAGCAGCAGATCGACCCGCGCGAGTAGGCACCATGCTACCGGTGGCGGCTGGGGCTGCTCTGGGTTATTTGGATGACACTCGCGCTGACCTGCCTGATAAGGCTGCAGATAGCCAGGCTGCACAGTCGGCACCGCTTCCCGGATCTTCTCCCAAAACCTCAGAAACAAAAAAGGAAAAACCGGCGGTACCAAAGGGATTTCATGGTCACCTACAGGCGCTTTCGCAGGGAAAAGTTACTACCGGAGCCCTGAAAATAGTGGGGATCGGCACTGGCGCTGCCTTGGGGGCGCTCGGGATAGGGCGTTCGCGAGGAACCGGGCTGGGTACCTGGGTACTGGATACTACTCTGATTGCGGGTAGCGCTAACTTGGCGAACCTATTTGATCTGCGCCCGGGGCGTTGCTTGAAAGTTGCCACCTTAGCGGCCCTGCCGCTTATTCCGGCTAAAGATACCGCAACCCCCTTAGCAGCAGGAGCTATTGCTACCAGTGCGCTGGCATTACCTGCCGACTTGGGGGAGCGAGAAATGCTAGGGGATACCGGTGCTAATGCCCTGGGGGCCTTACTAGGCTCAGCCTGGGCCCAAAAGACTGGCACCGGCGGGAAAATTATCGGCGTCCTTGGGGTGCTAGCCCTCACTGCCGCTAGTGAAAAGATTTCATTCTCGCAGGTAATTGCAAAAACTCCGGGCTTGCGAACTATTGACCAACTAGGACGTCGGCGGTGAAAAACCCCGGGGTAAAGAGGAAGCTACCCGCTCTCGCTTCGGCGGTGGGGATGATCTCCGTTCTCACTTTACTGTCGCGATTTTTTGGCTTTGGCCGCTGGCTGACCCAGTCAGCCTGGGTTGGCACCGGAGCCTTCGCGAACGCTTACTCCACCGCCAACCAGCTACCTACCGTTTTGTTCGAGGTAGTAGCGGGGGGAGCGCTCGCGGGAGTCACCATCCCTATCTTGGCTGGCCCGATTGCAGATCAGATGCATAAAGATGTGCAGCGGGTATCGTCTGCCCTGATTACCTGGGCTTTACTTCTACTTAGTCCGGTAGGGCTGGCGGTGTTTTTGTTGGCACCTTGGATCGGGCAGGTAATGCCTTGTCCCCAAGGGGTTGACCCCCAGCTGCAAGCTCATTTGATCAGCGTATTCTTGCAAATGTTTGCGCTGCAAGTTCCGCTTTATGGATTGTGTGTAGTAGGCACCGGTATTTTGCAGGCACACGAAAAGTTTTTATTGCCCGCCTTAGGGCCGCTGCTTAACTCCCTGGTGGTAATCACTACTTACGCGATTTTTGGTTACCTTACTCCCTCGGTTTCTGATCCTGCACAAGTTGCTCATAACGCCATCTTGATCCTGGGGTGGGGAACTACTGCCGGAGTAGCGGCGATGAGCCTTCCCCTGTTCATCCCTATCTACCGCCTGGGGATTCGTTGGCGTCCCACTTTACATTTAGGCCAGGGACGAGGACGCAAAGCGATGCGCCTAGCGGGCGCGGGAGTGGGGTCTTTGATCGCCCAGCAGATTTCGGTGCTGGTGATTATTCTGGTGACTCGTACCTATGGAGCGGAAGGCTCTTTGCCGATCTATCAATATTCTCAATCGGTATATATGCTGCCCTACGCGGTACTGGCAGTGCCGATCGCTACTGCGATGTTTCCGCGGCTATCTTCACTTTTGCACCAGGGTGGAACAGCCGCTTTCAATCCCGAATGTGCTGCCTCTACCCGCTTAGTCACCATCGTTGGGCTTTTTGGATCGGCGCTGCTGGTTACCTTGGCGCGTCCGGTGACCGATATTTTCACCCGCATCAATCCGGTGCCAGGGATGTTATGGGCGCTAGTGGCGATGGCGCCAGGAATCGTGGGCTATGGGCTGGTCTATCACGTTTCTCGGGTACTTTATGCCTTGGGAGGGGCGCGTCAAGCGGTGGTGGCTTCCTCTGCCGGTTGGCTTACGGTTGCGGGACTTTCCTGGGGTTTGGGTGCCGTCCTACCCGAATTAGTCTCTAACCGGGCAAATGGGATTTTACTGGCTCTGGGGCTAGCCCAATCGGTAGGTATGACTTTGGGGGCTGTGGGGCTAATAATCGGCTTGCGGCAGTTAGCGGGCAGGCAAGCAGTGAGCGGTCTCGGAACAGCTGCTTTGAAAGCCTTTCTGCTGGCGCTGCTAGCGGCGGCTGCCGGCTGGTGGGTATCCGGGTTTTTTATGGGGCTGTGGCCGGGGATAATCGGTACTTTTGTGGCCGCCGCAATTGCGGCGCTGATTAGCGCGCTAATAATGAGTCCGTTGCTGATTCCGCAGCTACGAAAACGAAAGCGAGATCGTGCTGCGGGAAAGGACTCTACGGACTCGTTGGGCGGAGATAACTCGGAAAATCAGAGCGGACAATAGTTAGGATCTAGACCGTGGGCAAGGGGGAAAACATGGAATTGCGCGATGAGGCTTTTAACTACCCAGTAGGGGATCATCAACTGATCTACCAGGGAAATGTATTTGATTTTGTAACCGATAAGGTGCAGCTGCATACCGACGAGCCTGCTGCTCAGCGGGACTATCTTGCCCATCCCGGGGCAGTGGCGATTGCGGCAGTGCGTCCGGTAGCTGGGGCAGATCCGTCCTCGCGAGAGATTTCGGATTGGGAGATTTTATTAGTCCGCCAATACCGCCATCCGGTGCGCGCATTCCTCTGGGAGGTTCCTGCGGGACTGTTGGATCATGCCGGGGAGGATCGGGTCAGCGCTGCTAAACGGGAACTCTGGGAAGAAGCCAATCTTGAGGCGGAAAATTGGCAGGTACTAGTGGATTTCTTTACTTCCCCGGGAGGAAGTAGTGAGCATCTGCGAGTGTTTGTGGCGCAAGGGATTTCTGAGGCCACCGGTAAGCGTTTCGAAGCCTGTGAGGAAGAACGGGATATGGAAACTGCCTGGTTTTCTTTGGATCAGGCAAGAGATGCCCTCTTTGCTGGCGATCTACACAACCCGTCTGCTATGGCCTCTATCTTGGCGGTAATTGCGGCCTTACGGCAGGGGTGGACAGGTTTGCGAGAAGCTGGCGCGCCCTTCAACCCGGATCCCTTAAATATCCCAAGGTAAGCGGAAAAATCAGCTAAACGCGAACAAGCAGAAAACCGCTAAGCTGCCCGGGGTGGAGGTCTAATATCTCGGGTTTGCACCTAGGGTGCTTGTTGCCCCGGCCACACTTGTCTAACACTGGTTATTTTTGCAAGACACGTGTTTCTAAAATACGTTAGACTTATTGAAGTCTATTGGCAAGGAGGGAAGCGTGAGTGAAACGGAACCGACCCGGCAAACAGTTTTAGACCTAATTGTTGAAAAAGGCCCCGTCACCGCAGCCCATCTGGCAAAGATTTTAAGTCTGACAACTGCAGCGGTGCGTCGCCATATCACCGCTTTGGAATCCGAGCATAGGATCGCAGTCTATGAGACCTATGGCCATACCAAGCGCGGACGTGGCAGACCGGCTCGTCATTATGTGGCGACTGGCAAAGGGCGCGAAGGACTGAGTGAAGATTATTCCAAACTGGCCAGCAGGGCTTTAGGGTTTATAGAACAGCTGGCAGGGTCAGACGGGATTGATACCTTCGCCGCCGCTCATTCTCGCGATATTGAAAGGCGTTACGCCCCCCTGATTAAAGAGGCGGGGTCAGATCCGCGGGCTCGGGCTCGTGCCCTCGCCGATGCTTTAACCGCCGATGGGTATGCCGCTACGGTGCGCGAGGTAGGCAATGGCGGTTTCGCAGTACAGCTTTGTCAAGGTAATTGCCCGGTACAGGAAGTGGCCGGCGAATTTCCGCAACTTTGTGAAGCGGAAACCCAAGCTTTTTCGCGTCTACTAGACGTGCATGTGCAACGATTAGCGACTTTGGCGGATGGGGAGCATGTGTGCACCACCTCGGTGCCGATAGTGTTTCCTTCTCCCAAAATTCTCCGTAAATCGGTGAACATGGCAGACTAGGGCAGGAAGAAACGACAAGAAGGAACAAAAACACAAATGACATCATCACCGCCGGTGATTGCCACAAAAGAGGAAAAAGAGGCTGCTGACCAGCAGGTTATTGACTCAATTGGCACCCAATATGAGTACGGATGGCACGACTCTGATGCAGCAGGGCAAAGCGCTCGGCGTGGCCTCGATGAGGACGTGGTGCGCTTTATCTCTGCCGAGAAGAACGAGCCCGAATGGATGCTTAAGCGTCGCTTGAAGGCTCTGAAGATTTTTGAACGCAAACCCATGCCAAACTGGGGGCCGGATCTATCTGATCTGGATATGGATCAGATTAAGTACTTTGTGCGTTCTACCGATAAGGTAGCCAATTCCTGGGAAGACCTGCCCGAGGATATTAAGAAAACCTATGACCGGCTGGGGATTCCAGAAGCGGAGCGTGAAAGCCTAGTTTCTGGGGTAGCCGCCCAGTATGAATCGGAAGTGGTCTACAATCAGATCCGCGGTGACCTGGAAAAACAAGGAGTAGTATTTTTAGATACCGACACTGCCTTGCGCGAACACGAAGATCTCTTCAAACGTTTCTTCGGCAAGGCCGTTCCGGCCGGGGATAATAAGTTTGCTGCCCTGAACACTGCGGTGTGGTCGGGGGGATCTTTCATCTATGTACCCAAAGGGGTACATGTAGAGATTCCGCTGCAAGCCTATTTCCGGATCAACACCGAAAACATGGGGCAGTTTGAGCGCACCCTAATCATTGCTGACGAGGGCTCTTACGTTCACTACGTGGAAGGGTGCACCGCCCCGATCTACAAATCTGATTCTCTGCACTCCGCGATTGTAGAGATTTTCTGCCTCAAGGATGCCCGGGTGCGCTACACCACCATTCAGAACTGGTCGACTAACGTCTACAACCTGGTGACCCAGCGCGCGATCTGTGAAGAGGGCGCCACTATGGAATGGGTCGATGGCAATATGGGGTCAAAAACTAATATGAAGTACCCCTCGGTTTATTTGACCGGTAAGAACGCGCGAGGAGAGGCTCTGTCCGTAGCCTTCTCCGGAGAGGGACAGAACCAAGATACCGGCGCCAAGATGCTGCACCTGGCGCCTAATACCTCCTCTTCGATCGTCTCGAAATCGATTTCGCGTAACGGGGGTCGTTCCTCCTATCGCGGCCTGGTACAGATCGCACCTGAGGCGAAACACTCTAAAGCCTCAGTAGTGTGTGATGCGCTGCTGGTCGATCAGATTTCCCGTACGGACACCTACCCTTACGTGGATATTCAAACTGATGATGTCGAGATGGGGCACGAGGCTACGGTTTCTAAAGTTAGCGCTGACCAGCTCTTTTATTTAATGAGTCGGGGGCTTAGTGAAACGGAAGCGATGGCAATGATTGTGCGCGGCTTTATTGAGCCGATCGCGCGGGAACTTCCTATGGAGTACGCCCTAGAGCTTAATCGCCTGATTGAACTACAAATGGAAGGATCGGTGGGGTAATGGCCGAGATGGAAAAGAAGACAGGCCATAAAGTAGTCGCGGCTCCTTCCCGAGCGGATCGTCCCACCTCGTTTAACCTCGCCGATATCCCCATGCCTGGCGGACGCGAGGAAGATTGGCGATTCACTCCGCTAGAGCGGATAAAAATGCTGCTCGCGGATGCTTTAGAGGGGAAGGCTCCCCGCGTTGAAGTTGCCGGGCAGGTAGTGAGCGAAACTGAGCGGGTAGAGCTAGGCACGTCCTCCTATGTGGAAATAGCTGCTGACAGTGATATCCACGGAAAAGTAGGGGCGCCTGGTGATCGCGCTGCCGTTGTGGAGTGGAATAATCACCGCGAGCTGGTGAACGTGGTAATCGCGGAAGAATTGAGCGAACCGGTACGTATTAAGGTGATCGGGGAAAACCGGCAGCCGGCAGCTCAACATATCTGCATCGATGTGAAACCGGATGCGAAAGCTCTGGTGATCCTGGAGCACACCGGGGATGCCCAGCTGAACCAGGGGGTAGAAATCGATGTGGAATCGGGGGCGCAACTAGAATTTGTTTCTATCCAAGAATGGGATAGAACGGCAGTTCACGCCAGTAACCACCGTATGAACGTGGAAAAAGATGCCAAGCTAAAGCATATTGCGATTACTTTGGGTGGCGACCTGGTGCGGATTTGTCCCGACATTGAACTGGATAAACCAGGCGCGGAAGTTGAACTGTTCGGTGTTTACTTCACCGACACGGATCAGCATCAAGAACATCGTCTGTTCGTCAACCACAGCGCGGAAAACTGCCGCTCCGATGTGCACTATAAAGGGGCACTGCAAGGCCAACAGGCACACGCAGTCTGGATTGGGGATGTGTTGATTGGTAAGCAGGCTTTCAACACTGATTCCTATGAACAAAACCGCAACCTGGTATTAAACGAGGGCGCTAAAGCCGATTCGGTGCCTAACCTAGAAATTGAAAACGGCGAGATTGCGGGAGCCGGACACGCATCGGCTACCGGACGCTTTGACGAGGAACAACTGTTCTACCTGCTCTCTAGGGGTATACCCGAAGATATTGCTCGCAAAATGGTGGTGCATGGGTTCTTCGCGGAAGTGATTCGCCAAATCGGGATTGAGGAGATTGAAGAGCGTCTGCTCCACGCGATTGATGCCCGCTTGGAAAAAGGGCCGGATCCGCTATGAGCCTAGAAAAAGTTTGCGACCTTAGCGCCCTTGAGCCCGCCGAGGCGCTGCGCGCCGAAGTAACCGGCGAGCGGGGAAACAAGATCCCGATCGCCGTGGTGCGTGATGAAGAAGGCGGCTGGCACGCAATAGACGCCCTGTGCACTCACGGAGACGTAGCTTTAGATGAGGGCGACGTAGAAGGCTGCGCGATCGAATGTTGGGGGCACGGTGCCCAGTTCGATCTCAATACCGGACAGCCCACCTTGCCCGCCACCGCGCCAGTTAACTGTTATCAGCTTGAAATCAAAGGGCAGGCGGTTTATGTTGACGCCTGCAGCCGCAGTAAAGGAAATGAATAAATGGGGAAACTAGAAGTTAAAGACCTGAAAGTTTCGGTAGAAACTCCCGAAGGGATAAAACATATTCTTAAGGGTGCCTCTCTAACGGTGAATTCGGGGGAAAAACACGCGATTATGGGGCCGAATGGTTCGGGTAAATCTACTCTGGCCTATTCGATTGCCGGTCACCCCGGTTACCATATTGAGGGCGGGGAAGTGCTCCTAGACGGGGTTAATATCCTGGAATCATCCCCGGATGATCGAGCACGTGCCGGCTTATTCCTGGCAATGCAATACCCGGTGGAGGTTCCCGGAGTCACCGTCTCTAACTTCTTGCGTACCGCCCGTACTGCAGTTGATGGACAGGCTCCGCCGGTGCGTACCTGGGTAAAAGAGCTTAAAGAAGCTATGGAAGACCTGCGGGTAGACCCCCAGTTTGCTAACCGCGACCTCAACGCCGGATTTTCGGGCGGGGAAAAGAAACGGTTAGAAATCCTGCAGATGCAGATTCTGCACCCCAAGTTCGCCATTCTGGATGAAACTGATTCTGGCCTGGATATTGATGCTTTGCGTACTGTGTCTGCCGGGGTTAATCACGCCCACGAAAAACTCGGCTGCGGCCTGCTGGTAATTACCCACTATTCCCGGATTCTCAACTACATTAAGCCGGACTTCGTGCACGTATTCGCCAACGGGCGGATCGTGGATTCCGGAGGTAGCGAGCTGGCAGACAAACTAGAAACCAGCGGGTACGACTCTTACCTGTAAGCCGCAGTTTAGTGGCCTGGTAAGTGGCTGGTTTTTGAGAGGACAAAGCTAATGGATTCTCCATTTTCCGATACGGAACTGGCGCGTTTGCGCGCCGATTTTCCGATTCTTTCCCGCATCGGGCGGGGAGGAAAACCGCTTGTCTATTTAGATGCGGCGGCGACCTCTCAAAAACCGCGTTCCGTTATCGAGGCCGAAAACGCTTTTTACGAAAACTCTAATGGAGCGGTGCATCGGGGTACTCACCTGCTAGCCGATGAATCTAGCCAATATTTCGAGGACGCCCGCGCAAAACTGGCTGGCTTTGTGGGGGCTTGCCCGGAAGAAATCGTGTGGACCAAGAACGCAACTGAGGCACTAAATCTGGTGGCCTACGGCTTGTCTAACCCCGGGGTTGATGGCGGGGCTCCGCTGATCGGTAAAAGTGATCGGGTAGTTACTACAAGGGCAGAGCATCACGCTAACTTGGTGCCGTGGCAGTTACTTAGCCAGCGCACGGGATGCGAGTTCGCTTATCTCGATCTAGACCGCGAAGGGCGTATCGATCTCGATACTCTAGACGCGATCACTCCTAACACCAAGGTAGTGGCGGTAACTCACGCCTCTAATGTATCGGGGGCGATTACTGACATAGCGCCTATTATCCAGGCGGCTCACGCGGTGGGAGCTTGGGTAGTGTTAGATACCTGCCAGTCCAGTGCCCACATGCCTCTAAATGTTGAAGCCCTGGGCGCAGATTTCGCTTGTTTTTCCGGGCATAAAATGGCAGGTCCTACCGGTATTGGAGCCCTGTACGGTCGCCGAGAATTGCTAGAGCAATTGCCAGCTTTCTTGGCAGGTGGCTCTATGATCGCCGATGTCACCATGGATAAAACCAGTTTCCAACCTGTCCCGGAGCGTTTCGAGGCCGGCTCGCAAGCGGTAGCCCAGATTCACGCTTGGGCGGTGGCGCTCGATTACCTGCAGGAAGTGGGGATGGAGCGGATTCGTAGCCACGAATTGGCTTTGACCCAGTACCTGCTGGAAGGATTGGCGACTGTAAAAGGTCTGCGGCTTTTAGGACCGGCTGACTACCGGGAACGGGTAGGACTTGCGGCTTTTGATTTCGCGGGGATTCATCCCCATGACGTGGGGCAGGTATTAGATGCCGAGGACGTGGCGATTAGGGTGGGTCATCACTGTGCCCTGCCACTGCACGCCCACTATGGGTTGCGAGCCTCATGTAGGGCATCGTTATCACTGACATCTTCATACGGGGATATTGACCGCTTAATCGCAGGTCTAGAGGTTGTGCGTAGTTTCTTTTTGAGGGGGAATTAATGGTTTCAGCTATTGACCAGCTTTATCAACAGGTGATTATGGATCACGCCGCCGAAAAACACGGCAGCGCTCAGGTAGAACCTTCGGATACCTCCTCCCATCAAGTTAATCCTACTTGTGGGGATGAGGTTACTTTAGAAGTGGCTTTAGAGGGGGATAAGCTGTCACGTCTTGCTTGGCAGGGGCAGGGTTGTTCTATCTCGCAAGCATCGCTATCAATGATGAGTGACCTAGTGGCAGGGAAATCTCTGGCGGAAATCGAGCAGCTTTGGAAAGACTTTGACCAAATGATGCATTCGCGAGGGCAAGAAGTTCCCGACGAAATACTAGATCCCCTCGAAGATGCCGCCAGCCTGCAAGGAACCTCGAAGTTTCCGAACCGGGTTAAATGCGCCCTTTTAGGGTGGATGGCACTTAGAGAATCAATCGCCAAAACGCAAGCGAGGCAGGAAAATGAGTGAAGAACGTCCCTGGGAAAACACCGCTGAGGTGCCGCAGCGCTTTCAAGAAGTGGCAGCCGGTAATGAAAATGCCGGTCCCTATCAGCCTTCTAAAGTACACCAACATGCCGGAAATGAGGGCACCGACAACTTGCCAGCAGCTAACAGCGCAGACCAGTCCGCAGAATCTGCTTCTGCTAATCCAGGTGAAAATCCAGCGTCTGTCGTAGAATCTGCGGCGCTTCCTCCTGTGGGCGCTCTGCCTACTGAAGAGGACGTCCTGGAGGCTCTAAAGGATGTAATCGACCCCGAACTCGGGATTAACATCGTAGATTTGGGATTGATTTACGGGGTAGATATTCAAGCTGATGGGGCAGTAATCGTCGAGATGACCCTCACTTCGGCTGCCTGTCCGCTTACCGATATGTTGGAAGAACAGACCCAATGGGTGCTTGGTTCAATGGCCAGCAGAGTACAAATCAATTGGGTGTGGATGCCGCCGTGGGGGCCGGATCGGATTACGGAAGAAGGGCGCGAACAGTTACGCGCTCTCGGCTTTAACGTCTAATGGGATAACATAGGCTTGCAGATAATCTAGCAAGGGGAAATCCATGATGCGTGGAGTCTGGTCCGAGGTCGGGAAACTAGAAAAAGTACTGGTACACCGGCCTGGGAGCGAAATTGACCGCCTGACTCCTTCAAATCGCGAGGAACTACTCTTTGACGATATTTTGTGGCTAGAGAAGGCGCGTGAAGATCACGATACCTTTAGCGCGGCGCTTGCTTCCCAAGGCACGCAAGTTGTGTATCTGCAAGATCTCTTAGCCGAGACTTTAGACTTAGCGCCAGCACGAAAATGGCTGTTGGAGCAGACTATCGATGATCGCCATTTGGGGGTGGCGCTTAGCGCTCCGCTTAGAGAGTTCCTGGCAGAGAAGGAGAGCCAGAAGCTGGCTCAAATCTTGATTAGCGGGCTTACCCGCGCAGAAATTGAGTCTCAATTAGGAGCGGTAGCCTCCACCGTTTTGGCGCGAGTAGAAACAGAAGATTTTATCTTAGCGCCGCTCCCTAACCACCTGTTCACTCGGGATACTTCCGCCTGGATTGGCCGGGGAGTAATGCTCTCGGCCATGAAAAAGACTGCCCGTCGCCGGGAAACCTTAAACTTGCAGGCTATCTACCGGTTCCATCCAGATTTTAGCGAAAGTCTTACCCAGTTTGGCGCGGGGTTAGCCGACACTCCTGCCTCCTGTGAAGGCGGAGATGTGGAAGTCCTGTCTCCCACCTCGATACTGGTCGGGATTTCGGAACGCACCAGTCCCGCGGGCTTTGAGCGCCTTGCTTCCCGTCTGCTCCGGGACTCGTCCTCGTCAATAGAAATGGTCACGGGACTGCTAATGCCGATGGAGCGAGCCCAAATGCACCTGGACACGGTGCTAACTATGGTCAACCGGGATACTTTTTATAAATACAAGAAGCTGGGGATGTTGGCGAGTGTTACTGCTCGCCGGGGCGCAGACGGTCAAATCTCTTGGCAGATGCATCCGGAAGCCAAAATGCATGAAGTTCTTGCCCAGGCGGCGGGGGTAAACACGGCTAATATTTTGCAAACCCCGCAATCCGATAGTGGCGCCGAACGCGGGCAATGGAATGATGCCTGTAACCTGTTGGCGCTTCGTGAAAATGTGGTTACGTCCTATGACCGTAACTGGCAAACCATTGATTACTTGCGTTCCCAGGGGGTAAAGGTTCTGGAAGTTCCCAGTGCAGAACTGGGGCGTGGGCGCGGAGGGCCGCGCTGTATGACTTGTCCGCTTCAGCGCCAAGCCATCGACAACTAGCTTTAAACCCCAGTTAGACAGGGGAAAGAAATAAATCGAAAGGGGTAAACTGTGGCATTACTATCTGGCCGCCATTTTCTAAAAGAACTCGATTTCACCGCCGAGGAGTGGCGGTATCTGCTGGATTTGGCGGCGCAGCTAAAAGCAGCCAAACGCGCGGGAAGCGAACAGCCTTATTTGAAAGGGAAAAATATCGCCCTCATTTTTGAAAAAACTTCTACCCGCACGCGTTGCTCTTTTGAAGTAGCTGCCTACGACCAGGGCGCACATGTAACCTTTCTTGACCCGGTGGCCTCCCAGATTGGTCATAAGGAATCTATGGCGGACACCGCGCAAGTATTGGGGCGCTTCTATGACGGGATTGAGTTTCGAGGACGGCGTCAAGAGGACGTAGAAACCTTGGCGCGCCTATCGGGGGTGCCGGTTTGGAATGGCCTGACCGATGAGTGGCATCCCACGCAAATGCTTTGTGACCAGCTCACTATGATGGAGCATTCCGGGCGAGACTTGCGCGATATTTCCTTTGCATACCTGGGGGATGCCCGCAATAATATGTCGAATTCGCTGCTGATTTCCGGGGCAATGATGGGTATGGATGTGCGGATTATCGGGCCAAAGCAGCTGTGGAATGAACAGTGCTGGATTGATAAAGCCCATGAAATTGCGGCTCTAACTGGCGCGAAAATCACCCACACCGATGACCCGGCTGCTGGGGTTAAGGGCGCAGATTTCTTGTATACCGATGTTTGGGTTTCGATGGGGGAGCCGAAAGAAGTCTGGGATGAGCGGATTAAGCTGCTCTTGCCCTACCAGGTGAATGCGCAGCTAATGGCCGCGGCGGGGTCGCAGGCAAAATTCTTGCACTGCCTACCCGCTTTCCATGACCGCGCCACCACCGTGGGGGAGGATATTTACCAAAAAACGGGTCTAGATGCCTTGGAAGTTACCGATGAGGTTTTCTGTGGGGAACGCTCAGTAGTGTTTGACCAGGCTGAAAACCGGATGCATACCATTAAAGCCGTGATGGTAGCTACTTTGGGGACGCTAACTGACTAGAATAATCAGGTACTGAAAAGGGGTGGCTCCCGGCCAATGGCCGGGAGCCACCCCTAATGATTTAACCGTCAGTTAGGTGTACTAACTAGGCTATCCAAGTAGAGGTAGTAGATCCCCAATCCCGTTGAACACCGCCTTGGGGCGGTAGGGGAACTTCTGGATATCCTCGCGAGAAGTTGAACCTGATAACACTAGGTAGGAATCCATACCGCTTTCTACACCGGCGTGAATATCAGTGTCCATGCGGTCACCAACCATGGCCGCATCCTCAGAGTGGGCGCCCAGCTTATTGAGTCCAGCCCGGAACATCACCGGATTCGGCTTACCCACAAAATAGGGCTGGCGCCCGGTAGCCTTGGTTATCATTGCCGCCACTGAACCCACCGCGGGCAGAGTTCCGTCCTCGGAAGGACCGGTAGTATCCGGGTTGGTGCAAATGAACTTCGCGCCCTTTTCGATTAGTCGGATCGCTTTGGTAATATTCACGAAATCGTAGAAGCGGGTTTCACCCAGGACTACATATTCCGGATCGGTTTCAGTCATGATATAACCGGTTTCGTGGATCGCAGTGGTTAAACCGGCCTCGCCAATAACGAACGCGGTCGAGTTAGGGGACTGGCTATTTAAGAATTCGGCAGTAGCATTAGCCGAAGTCCAGATGCGGTCTTCGGGAACCTCTAATCCCGAGGATGCCAGCCGTGCCGATAGGTCGCGGTTGGTATAGATAGAGTTGTTGGTCAGTACCAAGAACGGAATACTGTTTCCTTTTAGAGTTTCAATAAACTCGCATGCTCCTGGTAGCGCCACGGATTCGTGCACCAGCACCCCATCCATATCGCTCATCCAGGCTTTAGGTTTACGCAATTCACTAATATCGCTCATACCCCCATCCTAGCGGGGACATACCGCAAATGCTTATCTCTAAAGTCCTGTTATCCGCCTATTTACCATCGCGAAGGCACAAGTAATCAATGCCGAGCCACCGGATCTATTCCAGGTGTGAAAGCGCTGCAAATCCAGGGGCAGTTTTATGTAGTACGCGTCGTGGAAATAAAACGAACGCGACGGTTAACTCTCCGATCAACGGCTAGTTTGCCCGCATATCTAGCACTTGAGCAGCGGTAGCCGCATCGATTACTAGCCGATTAGCGTAGCCGTGTTCCAGGGCGACTCTGATGATCGCTACTTTTGCGCCTCCGCCAGCAACCATTATTTTTTCGGGAATTCTGCGCAGTTGCGCGAGAGTGATCGCCATCGTGCGGTCGTTTAGTTCCGGCAGACACACCCGGCCATGGGTGTCGATGAAACGAGAACAAATATCGCCGACTGCTTTCTGCTCTAAAAACAGTTTCACATCGCGTGAGAGGGTAGGCAGGGTCAAAAGATAGGAACTTTTGGCCGCATCTCCCACGGTAAAAACGGCTACCCGGGAGTCTCGTCCTCGTTTCAAAGCTGACGCCACCTGCTTTTCTTTCGTCATTGCCTCTTTAGCTTCGGCGCTTTGAAATACGGTGGGTGCTCCTAAAAGGTGTGCCTTGGCCTTAAAAGCCTCGGCGAAACGATTGACCGCCTCGATTTCGCTTTGTCCGCGCGCGAACCCGCCTACCCCTCCGCGCAGTTGCACGATCTCTACCTGCTTGCGCGGCTGGGCGGTGAGGTTTTTAGAGATTTCTTCGACGGTTCGCGACCAGGAAACCCCCACGGTATCACCATCTTTAATCACCTTTTCCACCATTCGGGCCCCGGCTTCCCCTAGCGCTTTGCGGACTTCGTTATCTGCGGGAGCGCTGGGGTAAACCACCACCGCCTCCTCCAGGCCAAAACGTGAAATCAGAGCCTTCGCAGTCGACGAGTCTGCTAGTCGGGGGTCATTAACCGTGATTTTCACATATCCTTTGGCGCGGGCATAACGCAGCAGCTTAGAAACGGTAGGACGCGAGATTCCTAGGCGCGCCGCCACTTCATTTTGGGGAAGACCTCCATAGTAGGCTTTGGCGGCATCAATAGCTTGAATGTCTTTGCGACTCAGATTTACGGGCATGGCTTTTCCCTTTGTGACGGCACCTTTGCTACAGCACTATTGTAATCCTGTCCGATAGCGGGGGGAAGTAACTCCGCCGAAACGCGAATGCTCGCGTTGTTACTCAGTATGCTTCCGGGTGAGCGCCAATCAATTCTTGGTAATTGCTCGACTTGGAGGATTGCTTTGCATATAATTGTTATGTGTCAAATAATGAATCGATTAGCGCGATTCGCTCTTGGTGGAAATTGGAACGTGCACGCGCCAAGTTCGACGCTCAGGTGAAGCGAGAGGTAGGGGTAACTGGATCTCAGGTGGCCTTACTGCGCATCATTAAGGAGCGTGATCCGGTGTCGATTCTCCGTCTCCGGGAGGAATTAGACTGGCACCCAGCGTCTTTGGGGCAAGCAATTAGCCGTCTGGAAAGTCACGACTTACTTAAGGTAGAAAACGATGTTGTGGATCGACGTCGACGCGTATGTGTCGTAACCGAGCAGGGGCGGGATCTTCTGTCGAGGGTTCCACTAGTAGGGCCGGTACGGCTACGAACGCAGCAGATTAATCCGGAGGATTTGGCGGTAATGAAGCGAGGATTTGAGATTGCGCTAAGTGCTTTCGGACTGGAGCAATGGAGCATTGATGAATGAATTGACTGATCTTCCAAATATCGGGCCAAAGCTAGCACAGGCACTTATTGAGGTAGGGATTGACACCCCTGAGAAACTAGCCGATCTCGGAAGCATAGAGGCGTGGTGGCGGGTTCATCCTCAATTCACCTGTCTGCACTCGTTACTTGCTCTTGAGGGTGCGCTTCAAGGTATTCCTAAAAGCTTACTTGACCAGAAAACTCGCGAACGATTGCGGCAGGAAACACTTAGTGGTTGATGGGGTGTAGTTAGTTACTTACGGGCGAGCGCAAGTAACCTGAATAGATGTTTTCGTATGAAGGGCAGTTCCATGACCGTAGAGGACGGTAGCCGACCCGTTGAACCCAAAGGGCAGATGCTGATTTATCAGGATCCTGAGAGCCCGGTCAGTATTGAGGTCAGGCTTGAGGGCGAGACGGTTTGGCTTACGCAGCAGCAGATGGCGGAGCTTTTTCAGAGTTCTAGGTCTAATGTTGTGGAACATATTGGCAATATCTATGCCGAGGGAGAGTTAGATGAGGAGGCAACCTGTCGGGAATTCCGACAGGTTCGCCTTGAGGGTAGCCGCAAGGTAGCAAGGACGCTACCTCACTACAACCTGGACATGATTATTTCCTTGGGATATCGAGTCAAATCAAAAACTGCTACGCAGTTTAGACGTTGGGCGACTGCGAGATTAAAAGAATATCTTCTCAAAGGTTTCACCTTAGATGACGAGCGACTTAAGAAGCTCGGCGGCGGACCTTACTGGTATGAACTTCTCGAACGCATCCGCGATATTCGTTCCTCGGAAAAAGTCATGTACCGACAAGTGCTGGATCTGTATGCCACCAGTGTGGACTATGACCCGAAGAGCCAAGAGTCGATTGCGTTTTTCAAGATGGTTCAGAACAAGTTGCATTACGCGGCTCACGGACACACAGCGGCGGAAATAATCCACGAGCGGGCGGACGCTTCCAAGCCTTTTATGGGACTGACTACTTTCAAGGGCGACCAACCCGCACTTGCGGAAATAAAGGTGGCTAAAAACTACTTGACAGAGGACGAGCTAAAGGTTCTGAATCGTCTTGTTTCCGGTTATTTTGATTTTGCGGAAGTTCAAGCTATGAATCACCGCCCCATGCATATGAGCGACTACGTTGAACATCTTGACAATGTTCTGGCAGCGACTGGGCAACAGCAGCTTCAGGGAGCCGGAAAAATTAGTCACCAAAACGCGATCGCCAAGGCAACTGCTGAGTACCGCAAATACCAGACAAACACACTTTCTCAGGTCGAGCGAGACTATCTGAGAACCATTAAAAGGCTTGAGACTAGAGTCCAAAAGACTGGGCAAGACACTCTCTGATTCCGAAAGCTACGCACTCTCGCCCGTCACTCTGTCCCCCTACATCCGCAAACCTTTATCTCTTTCGACACTTTATTGTGGCTCTGATACTTGTCAGCGGTTCACGCCCGCGAAGCTCTGTAAACACCGGAAACCGCCCGGCGAACGGAGATATACAGCTTGCTCCGCAAAGGTTCACTCAACATCAAAATAGGCCATTACAAGGGAAAGCGCTGCAATTATGTGCAAAAACTGTGCGTCCACTGTGTATTAAATGAGCTTGCTTATATCTATCATTTTGAATCGCCGGGTAAGGGAGCTAGCCCAATAGAAATAGTAAGCTTTTCCCGAATCTTCGGGGCATAGCTGGCAACTAGCGCAGCCAAAAGCCAAGAAACACTGATGGAATCCCACCCCGGAATAAGTGCCCGGTAACGATCCTCAGGTATTTTCGCGTTGGTATTTTTAGGGAGGACGGAACCGCGCGAAGTGTCATCGGTTACGGAAATTCCGCAGGAGTTAATAAAAGCTATCGTTTCCCTAGCAACTTCCCCGGGTAACCGGGTATCTGCGGTGACGGATAAATTAGCGATGGTGCTCGCAGGAATTAATTCGGAATCCATCCACTGCGCAGCTGCGTGGTAGCTGCTGAAATTCGGAGTCAGCTGGGAAAAATCTGCGCTGGTAGTGGGATCAAACTGAAAAATAACTTCTGAAATCTGGAGCTGGTACAGCTTTTCAGTAGCTTTCCAAAATGCCTCCAGCGTCTGAGATATAGCAGCTGGTGAATCCGTAAAGCTGGGAGCAATAAAATATGCGGTCGCTTCAGTATGCTGCAGTCCGGGTTTTACAGTAACTTCTGCAACTTGCCAGGTTTCTCCACTGTCACATCGCTCCGGAAAATTATCGATAAAAGTGTGCTGCCAGGCGTAGATAGCATTAACCAGCGGTTCGCTATCCTCTGTAATCTCCGGTAGGGGGCTATCTGGCTTTCCCAGTAGGGAAATATGGAAGCCGCAAAACATGGTTATTCTTCACCTCCACCTGCTCTGCCGGGGCTGGTACTCGCTTCGAGCTACTCCTATCCTCGAAATTACGGGAAAGTAGCGGGGCAAGCAATAGGCTCAGCAGTTTTAACTACTGGCAGCTCCTGGGTAGAATCGCGGGGTGATTAATGCGCAAGATATGGAAGTGCGGATCGGGCAGCGGCTCTTGGTGTCTCGCACCAATTTGCGGATTGATAAAGGAATGCGCATCGGCCTAGTGGGGCGCAATGGCGCTGGTAAAACCACTACTATGCGCTTAATTGCGGCGCTAGTGGCTCTCGGTAAACATCGCTCCAGCGGTTCCCTCAGTGAGGAAGAAGCCCAAGAACTAATCGACAATATCGATTTTCAAGGCAAAGTTACTTCCTCCGGGTCGGTAGGGTATCTGTCACAGGACCCGACGGTCGGAGTGAAACAAAAGGACGGGATTTCCCGGATTATGGCGGTGCGGGATTTGGATCGCACTTTGCGAGCAATCGAGAATGCCCAAGAAAAAATGTCCACCACGAGCGGGGAAACTCAGGCGAAGGCGATAGAAAGATACGCGCGCCTGGATGAAGAGTTTACCCGGTTAGGGGGGTATGCTGCCCGCTCGGAAGCTATGCAGATAGCCCATAACTTAGGGTTAGACCAAGCCGCGCTTACTCAGCCACTGGCGACTCTTTCCGGAGGACAGCGCCGCCGGGTAGAACTGGCGCGAGTACTGTTTTCCCAGCCGGACGTACTGCTTTTAGATGAGCCCACCAACCACTTAGACCATGACTCCATCATTTGGCTCCGCGATTTCTTGCGCACCTATGCCGGCGGCTTCGTAATGGTCACCCACTCTACGGCGCTACTACAAGACACGGTAAACCAGGTTTGGTATTTGGATGCCTCCCGGGCGGTCATCGATCAATACAAACTAGGGTGGGATGCCTACCTGAAGCAGCGCGCCCAAGATGAGGCGCGGCGGCGCCGGGAGCGGCAAAACGCTTTGGCGAAAGCGCAGGCATTGCGCGAACAGGGCGAAAAAATGCGCGCCAAAGCCACTAAGGCTGTCGCGGCGCAACAAATGCTGCGCCGGGCCGAGGAACTGGTAAAAGAGGCCGGGAGTGAAACCAAAGCCGAAAAAGTCGCGCGCCTGCGTTTTCCCACTCCGCTAGCTTGCGGCAAAGTGCCGCTGAATGCGCGCGGCCTCGCGAAATCTTATGGCAGCCTAGAGGTATTTTCCGGCCTTGATTTATCAATCGATCGCGGCAGCAAAGTGGTGGTTTTAGGGGAAAACGGTGCCGGGAAAACCACGCTGCTGCGCCTATTAAACGGGATCGAGGAGCTAGATGCGGGGGAAGTCGTTCCCGGTCACGGCCTGAAACTAGGCTACTACGCCCAAGAACACGAAACCCTAGATCCCGCCCGCACGGTGTACGAAAATATGACAGCGGCGGCTCCCGACCTGGATGAAACCCATGTGCGCAACATTTTGGGACAGTTCCTATTTTCGGGTGAGGACGCTTTTAAGCCGGCCAGCGTGCTGTCGGGGGGAGAAAAAACCCGGCTAGCTTTAGCCACCTTGGTGGTTAGCGGCGCCAATGTGCTGCTGCTTGATGAACCTACCAATAACCTAGATCCGGCGTCTCGGGAAGAAATCTTGCACGCCCTCGACCAATACGAGGGGGCAGTGGTGCTGGTCACCCACGATCCGGGAGCCGTGCAGGCGCTCAATCCGCAGCGGGTGTTGTTGCTGCCGGATGGGGACGAGGATTTATGGAGTGATGACTACCTAGATTTGGTCGAGCTGACGTAGCTAGTCGCTGGCTCTGCTCGGAACTTTGCTGAGGTTAGCTAATAATCCTGCGCTAATCCAAAGTTGCCGTATCGACCTCGCTAAAGGGAACTACCTTAGTGGGAAAAGAGCGATAAGCCAGGTATTGGCGCAAAAACTCGGTGTGTTCATCGCAGGTTAGCCAGGTTTTATGTACCGGGCGGGGAATCTTGGGGTTGCGCCACAGTACCGCTTTGGTTGCCGGGTTTTCGCACCGGCGCGCTGAACAAATATTGTCTTCTGGTCCTTTAGCTAAAGCCATGTTCCTCCTTGTCCTTGATTTTCATTCTAAAGGCTTAGCTAGGATAGGGCTATGAGCTACGAATTTACCCTGGTACGCCACGCCCAGGCAGGTTACGGCCGCGGCGACCACTGCCGTCCCTTGACTCCAGCTGGGGTGCGGCAGGCGCGGCAGCTGGGGACGTTATTGGTTAAAGAGGGCGTTGAGGTCGAGCTGATATTGCATTCTACGGCGACTCGCGCGGCTCAAAGTGCGGAGCAGCTTGGGCAATCATACCCAGACGCGCAACTACTGCCAGAGGACGAGCTTTATCACTGCTCCCCGGAGCGGCTACTCCGTCTAGTGGGGGAGTATGCGCCCGTCGGTGGTACAGCCATCTTGGTAGTGGGACACGAACCGATTATCTCGATGACTGCCCAGCTATTAGCTCCAGACAACGCCGGTATTCCCTATGGAGTATCCACCGCTACCGCTATTGCTTTTAAAGTTACCGGATTTAATCACCTTGGTTCTTCCAGTGGGGAACTAACCGGAGTTTTTCACGCCCCACCGCGCGCCTAGGCCCAGACGCATACCCTGACATTTTCGTTGTGCTGCTACTTGGCTTAAATTGCCTAACGCACTGTTAGAGCCAGTGCGGGGAGCACTTCAAAAGAAGTGCTCCCCAGCAACTTAGAGAGTTTTAGCTTAATGATCGACGATAGTTCCCTTGGGGACTACGGTGATACCGCCCTCGGAAATTGTAAAGCCCCGTTCGCGGTCTTTAGCGTGATCAACGCCGATCTGTACCCCTTCGGCGACCTGCACATTCTTATCCAAGATGGCATTGTGGATCACGGCGGAGCGTTCCACATCTACCCCATTCATTAACACTGAGCCGTCCACAGATGAGAAGGAATGCAAGTGCACTCGGGGAGAGAGCATGGAACGTTCCACGCGTGCCCCGGAAATAATTACCCCGGGAGACACGATTGAATCCAGAGCCATGCCGCGGCGATTCTCGTCACTAAAAGTGCTCTTGGCGGGGGGCAACCAGGCGTCTAGCTTTGTGTAGGTCGGCCAGTCAAAGTTGTAGAGGTTGAACACTGGGGATACTGAGAGCAAGTCCTGGTGGGCCTCGTAGAAGGCATCGATCGTACCCACATCGCGCCAATAATCACGGTCGCGGTCGGTAGCGCCCGGAACTTCGTTCTCAATGAAGTCATAGCAGTTAACCCCGCCATGCTTTACAAAATAGGGAACCAAATCCCCACCCATATCGTGCTTTGAATCTTCATTCTTGGCATCTTCTTCTAAAGCAGCCACCAAGTCTTTGGTAGTGAAAACGTAGTTACCCATCGACGCCAAGAACTTGGTGGGATCATCAGGCAGACCCTCGCAGGTATCGGGTTTCTCGATGAAGCGATTAATCGTTCCATTAGTTTGATCAATAACCCCGAAAGCGCTGGACAGTTCAACCGGTTGCCGAATCCCGGCGACCGTACACGGCAGGCCGGATTTAATGTGGTCATCTACCATTTGTGAAAAGTCCATGCGATAGATATTGTCCGCCCCAATAATCAGGACGTAGTCGGGATTCTCATCACGCACAATATTTAGCGACTGGTAGACCGCATCTGCGCTGCCCAAATACCAATGCTTGCCGCGCCGCTGTTGGGCGGGCACCGGGGCAACATAGTTGCTCAGCAAGTCTGACATCCGCCAGGTGGTAGCTAAGTGACGGTCTAGCGAGTGCGATTTGTATTGGGTGAGTACCACCGAGCGGAGATAACCGGAGTTCACCACATTGGAAAGCGCGAAATCGATCAAACGGTAGGTTCCACCAAAAGGAACCGCCGGTTTCGCTCTATCTAAAGTAAGGGGCATCAGGCGCTTGCCTTCGCCGCCAGCCAGAATCATTGCTAACACATTAATTTTTCCCATGACGTCAGCTTATGCCAAGCTGCAGGGCTTGCGCGGGGATTTGAGCTTGATTAATTAAATGGTAATAGTCCGCTTACGTAGAATTTACAAAATATTAGTCTTCCGCTTTTTGCCTTGCCCCAGAATTCAGCGCAGAGACTTTCCCCGGGATAAGCGTTTTTGGTGCGGGGTAGGAGCGAAGGATTTCCCGTTTTTGCCCCGCGCCTTCACGATTCCACTAATCTAGTAGATAGCGGCAAAATTAAAGGTCACCTAGGAAAGGATCCCCAGATGCGTGTCGATTTGTTGAGTCGTGAGTACCCCCCACATGTCTATGGTGGCGCTGGCGTCCATGTAACTGAGTTGGCAAAGGTGCTGGCGGAAAGAATTGAGGTGGGGGTACATTGTTTCGATGGCTCCCGTCCCGATAGTGGCGGGAAAATCCAGGTTACCGGATACGACTATTGCCGCAAGCAGGACGGAGCGAACGCCGCGCTGCGTACCCTGGGGATCGACTTACAGATGGCGCAGCATTGCGACCGGGCCGACTTGGTGCATTCTCATACCTGGTATGCCAATATGGCTGGTCACTGGGCAAAGAAATTGTACGAGGTTCCGCATGTGGTGACGGCTCACTCTTTAGAGCCGCTCCGTCCTTGGAAACGAGAACAATTAGGTGGCGGTTATAACCTGTCATCCTGGGCAGAAGAAACGGCCTACCTAGCAGCCGATGCGGTGGTGGGGGTTTCCCACGGGATGAAGGAAGATATTTTACGTGCCTATCCGCAGATAGACCCGGATAAGGTTCATGTTATCCACAATGGTTTGGATCTAAGCGATTGGGCGCTACCTGCTGACCAGGAAGCGGTTGCCCAAACCCTAGCTAAGTACGGCATTAACCCGGATGTACCGACGGTGGTTTTCGTAGGGCGGATAACCCGCCAAAAGGGTCTGCCACACTTCTTGCAGGCGATCAAACAGATTCCGGCAGATTCTCAAGTAGTGCTATGCGCCGGGGCGCCCGACACCCCGGAGATTGAAAAAGAAGTACGCGAGTTGGTTGACGAATTATCAGCGGAGCGTAACGGAATCATCTGGATTGAGCAGATGCTCCCGCACGACCAGCTGGTCAACATTTTGTCGGCAGCGCATGTTTTTGTTACCCCCTCGATTTATGAACCGATGGGGATTGTCAATTTGGAGGCCGCGGCAATGGAGTTGCCGGTGGTAGGAACTGCTACCGGTGGGATTCCCGATTGTATTGCCGAGGGCGAGACCGGTTATCTAGTGCCGATCGAACAGTTAACTGACGGCAGCGGTACCCCCACGAATCCAGATAAATTCCACCGGGATATGGCCGAGCGCATCACTAAGCTGGTTGAAAATCCCGAGCTGGCCAAGAAAATGGGTAAAGCTGGACGTAAACGGGTGGAAGAAAAATTTTCTTGGCAGACTGTTGCCGATAAAACTGTGGAACTATACCGCTCTTTGTTATAGAGCCAATACGCAGCTAGAAGTCTGCTAGCTGCAGCGGGGGCGAGCACTTTGGGGAAGATGCTCGCCCCCGCCACTTATCGGCAAGCACACTGGTTAAGATGGGACATATGGATACTCTGCTCCGATTAAAACACGTCAGTTTTTCGCGTGGAGGAAACCCGATCCTTCAGGATGTTTCCTTCAAAACCAAACTGGGCGAGAACTGGGTAATCCTCGGCCCCAATGGGGCAGGGAAAACCACTCTAGTATCGATTCTAGCTGCGCGTAGCTATCCCTCCAGTGGGAAAGCCAAAGTGCTAGGGGAACGTCTAGGGGCAGTACCGGTGCAAGAATTGCATGAGCGGGTGGGGCTGTGTTCAACGGCGGCGCTGCGGGTAATCCCGCGCTCACAAACCGTCAAGGCGCTGATTCTTTCCGCCGCCTATGGCACTATGGTGCGCGGACGGGATCAAGATTTCGAAGATATCGACTATCAGCGCCGTACAAACCTGATGGAATTATTCGGGGTGGCAGCTCTCCAAGACCGTAAGATAGCTACGCTTTCCGATGGGGAGCGCCAGCGGGTGTTGATTGCTCGGGCTCTAATGGCTGATCCGGAGATCCTACTTTTGGATGAACCGGTAGCGGGGGTGGATCTGCAGGCTAGAGAACTTTTACTTTCCGCTCTCGATGAGCTCAGTTCGGATCCAAAGTCACCACAGATCGTGATGGTCACCCACCATTTAGAAGAAATACCGGCATCCTTTAATCGCGCAGCCTTGATGAAGGAAGGTAAAATCATGGCTAGCGGCGATATCGATCAGGTTCTGACCAGCGAAAAGCTTTCAGAAGCATTTAGTTTGCCACTAAAATGTGGACGCAGCGATGACGGACGTTGGTGGGCGCACGCCCGGTAGTGTCCGGTAACCGTCCTAGCTGGAACAAATAAATTTAAACCCCAAATATTGGTAAACAGTAAGGAAAGAATCGTGGACTCAGCGCAAGAAGATGTACTACAAAAGATTGCGGAACTGGGAGTAAAGTTCATTCGCCTGTGGTTTACCGATGTATCTGGCTCCCTAAAATCAGTGGCAATTGACCCCGCAGAACTTGAGGACGCCTTTAACGAGGGAATCGGATTCGATGGTTCCGCCATTGAGGGCTTTACTCGCGTCTACGAATCTGACATGTTGCTGCGTCCCGATGCCTCTACTTTTCAAATCTTGCCGTGGCGAGGCGAGGACGCCGAAGTCGGGCGAATGTTTTGCGATGTCTATACTCCAGATCTGCAGCCCGCCCGGTCCGATCCTCGCCGCGTACTAGAGCGGCAATTAGAGCGCGCCGCCGATCTTGGTTTTACTTTCAATATTCACCCCGAAATTGAGTTCTACCTGCTGCAGCCACCAACTTCCTTGGATGAGCCACTGCGTCCTATCGACAATGCTTCCTATTTTGACCATGTGCCTAACGGGGGAGACAACTCTTTTCGCCGTCGAGCAGTGGCAATGCTGGAAGAAATGGGAATTTCGGTAGAGTTTTCGCATCACGAAAACGGGCCGGGGCAAAACGAAATCGATCTGCGCGCCTCCGATGCCCTGACCGGATCCGATAACATCATGACTTTCCGGATCCTGATTGAAGAGATCGCGATGCAAGACCGGATGGTGGCCACCTTCATGCCGAAGCCCATGGCGGGGCAGGCCGGCAGCGGAATGCACACCCATATGTCACTTTTCGAGGGCGAGCATAACGCTTTTTACGATGGTGCCAGCGATGTTTATCAGCTCTCTGCCACCGGACAGGCTTTTACCGCCGGGCTGCTCTCTCACGCGCGTGAATACTCGGCGGTAGTAAACCAGCACGTCAACTCCTACAAACGTTTGTGGGGAGGCTCGGAGGCGCCCTCCTATATCTGTTGGGGACACAACAACCGCTCGGCGCTGGTGCGGGTGCCGCTGTATAAACCAGAAAAAGCCGGCGATGCCCGCATCGAATATCGCGGAACCGATCCGGCCGCTAATCCCTATTTAGCCTATGCCGCGCTGCTGGCTGCGGGACTAGATGGGATTGAAAAAGAAATGAAACTGCCTCTAGAAACCGAGGACGATGTTTGGCGCCTATCTGATAAGGAACGCCGCGCCCAAGGAATCCCCGCCCTACCTCTAACTTTAGAAGAAGCCGTGTCGGAGCTGCGCCAATCCGAGTTCATGGCCAAGGTATTGGGGGAGGAAGTTTTTGCCTATGTGCTGCGGAATAAAGAACGCGAATGGCGCGAATACTCGGCGCAGATAACCCGGGGAGAACTCGCAAAGTTCTTGCGAGTATAGCTATGGCTAGGAGAGTTAGTCTCGCTTCGCGCCTGCGCTCTAGCGGGGTTACCGAAGTAGCGCGCGCCGAAGGCTGGGTAAGTAGCCCGGTCTTTGCCCCGCTAGTACAAAATGAAGACTTTTGGCGGGAATTGTCAGCCTCTGCCCACCCCGACCAGGTGTTAGTGTGCTTAATCAATCTGTTAGAGGCGATAGAGGGGACGGGAGACTACCTGGCGGAGAATCCTCGCCAGTGCGCCCTGGTGATAGCTATTTGCGGAGTTTCTCGTTTTGCAGGTGATTACCTGATTAGCCATCCGCAGCTCCTGTCACAGCTAGAAGCCTCACAGTCAGAGGTGTATTGGGATGGTAAACGCTATCAAGTCCGTCAGGAACTAGATTTTATTGAGCGCTACCGCGCCCAGGTGCGCCAAGAAATTTTACAGGCGGTTAATGCCCAAGAAATCCGCAATGATACCTGGATAGCTCCGGAAAGTAATCTCAATGATCTGCGCCGCGCCTACCGCGCCCAGCTATTACAAATAATTGCGGAGGACGCCTCGCATCCCGATCCTTTAGCTTTCTTTTCCGTAGTAGCCGGAAAACTCAGCGCCCTAACCGACGCTACTTTAGAAGGAGCCCTCGCCCTGGCACGCGGAAAATATGATCCCGCAGGCGAGGTAGATTTCGCGGTGATTGCCCTGGGTAAAACCGGCGCGGGAGAGCTGAACTATCATAGTGACATCGACCTGATTTATGTGGCTGAGCCGGCTGAAAATGGCAGTCTCAATGAAGAAGAGGCTCTTAAGGTAGCTTCCCGCTTAGCAATCGGTATTTCGGCCGGGTGCTCTGGGCCAGGAATCGAGATGCCGCTGTGGCCAATAGATTTAGCGCTGCGCCCGGAGGGGCAAGATGGAGCTACTTGTCGCACCGTAGCTGCTCACGCCAAGTATTACCAAAAATGGGCAAAAACTTGGGAGTTTCAGGCGCTGTTAAAGGCGCGTCCGGCAGCTGGATCTCCCCGAGTGGCAGATGCCTATATGCAGGCAGTATGGCCGCTAGTGTGGACAGCAGTCGAGCGGGAAGGCTTCTTTAGCGACACTCGAGCAATGCGGATTCGAGTAGAAGAATCAATCCCTAGCCCTACAGCTGGCCGAGAACTTAAACTGGGGCCGGGCGGGCTGCGCGATATTGAGTTCTCGGTACAACTGTTGCAAATGGTGCATGGACGCACCGATGAGAACCTGCGAGTGCGCCCCACGCTACAAGCGCTAGACGCTCTCGCCCAGGGCGGATATATCGGCCGGGATCCTGCCCGGCAGTTGGCAGACGCCTACCGGTTCTTGCGGGTTGTCGAACACCGGATGCAAATGCAGCGGATGGCGCGTACCCATTTATTCCCGCAAAATCGTGAAGATGAGCGCCGGGTGGGCAGGTCTTTGCGTCAAGAACGTTTTGGCAAGAGCGGGGAACTCACCAGTTATTGGGAAAAGCTGAAACCACAGATCCGTGCCCTGCAACAAGATATTTTTTACCGCCCCTTGCTGCCGGCAACCGCGGGGCTGTCCAAAGCCGAGGCCGCCCTCAATCCCCAGGCGGCAGCCGATCGCCTCCGCTTGGCCGGATACCGGGACACTCGCGGAGCTTTAGGGCATATTGCTGCTCTGACCGCCGGGGTTTCTCGGCGCAGTCAAATCCAGAGCCATATTCTGCCGGTGCTGCTCGGTTGGTTGGCTGAGGGGCCGTCTCCCGATGCGGGCTTGTTGCGTTTTCGTCGCCTCTCGGAAGCAATTGGGAAATCCCACTGGTATATGGGACTGTTGCGGGATTCATCCCGGGTTGCCCACCGCCTGTGTACCATTTTGTCGCTCAGTCCCTATATTGCTCAGCGTCTTGAACATGTACCGGAAGCGGTGCAGTGGTTAGACGATGATGAAAAGCTCGCTACCCGCAGTTACGCTCAACTTTATGCCGAAATGGAGGCCTTGTCGCGGCGTCACCGGGACAGTTCGGCAGCGATAGATTTGATTCGCCAAACCCGGGGGCGAGAATTACTGCGTTGTGCCTTACGCGATGTGGTTAACCATTTAGATCCTATTTCTACCCAGGCGGCCATCACTGATATTAACGATGCCACCATTGCTGCCGCCAGCCAAGTAATCCTGCGCGAACTATCGGCTAAAGAGAAGGCTATTCCCCGGATTGCTCTAGTGGCGATGGGCAGAGGGGGAGGACGCGAATCTGCTTATGCCTCCGATGCTGATCTGCTAGTGGTACATTCTCCGTTAATTGATCCGCGTTGGAGCGAGCCGGGGGCAGTGGCAACAATACCGGCACCGCGGACGGAAAATACTCCTCCTGGTGCTACTTTGCGGTCTCACGCTAAACTATCCGCCCCCGAGGCTTCCCGGATTGCCGTCCTATTCGCGACGCGGCTGCAAGAAGAAATGAATCGGCCAGCTACTGCCCCCAGTTTGAAAATAGACTACGGACTGCGTCCCGAGGGCGAGGATGGAGTGCTTTCTCGCTCCTTAACGGCTCTGGGTGACTACTATGAACGTTGGGCTGAGCCTTGGGAAATACAGGCGCTACTACGTGCGCGCGCTTTTTGTGGCGACCAGGAGCTAATCACGCGTTTCGCCAATACTATTGATCAGATTCGCTATGAACGTCCCGTTAGTGAAGGCGGTATCCGGCAAATACGTCTACTTAAAGCCCGTATGGAAAATGAGCGAATTCCCGGCGGTCAGGACGCATCTTTGCATGTAAAACTGGGGCCGGGGGGACTAAGTGACGTGGAGTGGGTTGCCCAGTTATTGCAGTTACAGGGAGCGGATTCTTGCCCGCAGTTGCGGGTAACGTCAACGTTGGAAGCCTTAAAGGTAGCCGGTGAACAACGAATGCTGTCGGATGCCGATCTAAAGGTTTTGACGCAGGCCTGGAAGTTGGCATGCCGAATCCGGTGCGGAAATGTCTTGGTTACGAATCGAATGAGTGGCAATAAACTGGATTACCTACCTACCGCTGCTGCTCCTAGCTATGCCCTGGCGCGATTGCTGGGATATGCTCCCGGCAAAGAGAACGATTTGCGAGAAGACTATTTACGGCAGGCTCGCCGCGCTCGTGCGGTCATGGAGAGGGTATTTTACAATTCTTAAAATGCACAAATAGGACGAAAGAGGAACAGATGAAACTGGTTTTGATGCGTCATGGGCAAACTAGCGCAAATCTTACTGGAGCCCTGGATACTGCCGAGCCGGGTTCGCCCCTTAATGCCGAGGGGGAGCGGCAGGCACGAGCAGCGGTAAAGACTTGGGAAGAACTCGGTCTGCCTGACCCCCAACTTATCGTGACCTCGAATCTGATTCGCACCCACCAAACGGCTCGCCCTCTGGAAGAACGATTCGCCCTAACCCGGATACAAAACGGGGGCGCCAATGAAGTGCAGGCGGGAAAACTAGAAATGGCCAGTGACCTGGCTTCAGTTGAACAATATGTGCGTACTATCGGAGCCTGGATGCAGGGAGATACCCAGGTAAGGATGGAGGGGGCAGAAAGCGGCGCAGAAATTTTGGCACGTTTTAACCGGGTGGTCGCACAGGCTGCAGATGAGGTCGGTGCTGATGGGTGCGCGGTAATTGTCGCTCATGGCGCGATTATTCGCTATTGGTCGTATATGAATAGCCCGGAGATTACTTTCGCGCTGGCTGCTACGAAACCTGTTTCCAATGCTTCGCTAACGGTTTTCGAGGGCGAACCCGGGAGCTTTTCTGCTCAGATCTGGTCTTCGCGTCCGGTAGAAGACTGGGAAGTAGACGAGAGTGTAACTGAACTGCGTCCCTCGAAAGAGCTACTAGATAAGGTACTCGGGACTCCTAAAAAAGCATAGGAAGCAAGCGATAACCTGCCGAGCTAGTCTTACTAGCGTCCTATGGGAACCGTTATCCGGTGCGGCTATATCGCTTACTTTCCGCGCAGCATCCGGCGGTTAATCTTTGCTTTGTTGGGATCGACTCCACCGGGGAGACGATAGGCTTTATTTTGCAAAGACTGCAGCCGTTGTCCCACAATCGGAACCTCGTCCTTACTAATCTCTTTCTTCAAATGATTAATAGTTTTAAGGAGCTTGGAGATCGGAACCTGATTTTTCCCTTGCCCTGCCTGGATCTTATGAATAGGTACCGAAGGTGCCACTCGGTGACACTTGCGTTCTTGCTCATTTAGCAGCTCGGCAGCCCGCGAGGAGGGGCCTTCGGAAATAAGCACAATCCCTGGCCTGCCTACCAAGCGATACACCAGGTCTTGTTTGCGGTTAAAAGCTACTGGTTCTTCTTCGACTATCCAACCGCGTTTAATAGAACGCAAAATTGCGTACACATTTCCTTTAACTCCCTCTAGCTGCTTATACATGGCGTTATTAGCCATACGGGTAAGCAGGGTAGTCGCCAGCAGCATTCCTACCGAGGCTGCAATTATGATGTAGAAGATGGTGCGTCCTATGCTCACCGAGGTGAGTAGACAGATTATCAGCACTAGCAAAGGAACCGCTAACAGGACGGCTAGCATCGCCCACCCGATCCACGGATAGGTACGTTTGGTTACGCGGTAAACATCCGCGAAGTTGTTCCACCAGTGCTTCTTTTTCTGTGGGTTATTTTGTGTAGCCATGATGCTCTAAGCCTATCGAAAAAATGCGTAAATCGTATATTGCGCGGTTATCCCCAAAGCAAAGTTGGGAAAAATGTTACTGGCGAGCGTGGATATAGCAGTGACAAATCAGGATCAAAGCACTTTAGTGGAGACATGGAAACTAAACATGCCCTAAACAATCCGACTTGTCCGCAGCGAAGTAAGCAAAAAAATATCGTGGACGCCGCCGGTAGCAACTGGATAGCCCTGGCGGTAGACGCTGAGCAAGCGGCGTTATTAAAACTGATAGTACCGCAGGGGAGAACTATTTTTCCCTGTCCCCACTTGATATTTGATGACCAGGGAAAAAACTGGCTCCTGCGACCCGACTATCCCCAAAATCTGTTAGCGGCTAATACAAATAGCCAAACCGCAAAATTAAAAAGTGGTAGGGGACTGGGGGCGCTAGCGCCTGACGGAAAGCTGGCAAAAACAACGGGACTTAGGATCGCGACCGCACCCAGAAAAATCGGTATTGCCAGGGCTAATAGTGTCGGGAAATTTGCTGTATCTGATCCGTCAGCACAAACAAACCTAAACCCCAGCCTAGATCTGACGGCAGTGCGCAGCCCCGCAACCGACTTAAACGTAAAAAGCCCTTTGCTCAAGCCGGCAGGTAAACCCCGGGCAGTTTCCCTTGCCGTAAGACCGGCTTTACCGGGGAAAGCTTCGTTTGCAGCAAAACCTGCGGCAGCCCCGCCCTCGGTATTTGCCCCAAAAACTGAGACAGAAAAAACAGGCTCGCCGCCCCGAGCGGCTGGTGGCGCTCCGGCGCCCGCAAGTGCGCCCGCCTCGGACAGCGAAACCTATCTGGTTAAACCCATGTGGGAGAGACTAAAAGCCAAGGCCAAGCGGGAGACCAAGGCCAGTGAGCAGACCGATTTTGGGGATATTGAGATTCTCACCGAGCCTGTCGCCGCCTGGAAACTGTGGTTGCGTCGCATGATACCGCCAGCTTCAGTGGCCTTACTTGCCTTAGGTTCTTGGCAGCTCGCGGTAGGCTACTAAAACCTGTCGTTGAGTCATTGTGTGAGTTAGCAGTGCCAACCGCGCCCTAGTTGTATCTAGGGGGCGGTTGGCGTCTGGCCAAGCCGGTAAGCCGCTTTGTCCAGTGCTTCGCCAGAAATAAAACAGCTACTTACTGCTATCCCGGGCAGTCTCGGTAGCAGAATCAACCGGTGCTGAAATAGTTTCCTCAGTTCCGCTTTCTGGATCGACTGAGGAATCCTCCACGCTATCTGAGGGAACCGGATGTCCCTCGGGATCTTTATAGGTTTCTTCCTCTTCGTCCCAATAGACCGGGTTGCCATGCTTATCTAGATAAGTCTGGGAGGAATAGTCATAATCAATAGGATTACCTTCGGTATCGGTGCGCCGATACCATTCAGTGAGTTCAGGGGCGGTGGAATCAAAATCTGCACCCGCTCCCTCTCCTTCTTTAGTGGGAACCACTACGATCTTGAAATCATCACCATAGCTCTTAAGGCCGCCTACTACTGCTTTAGAAAGCGCGGAACGTTCAAAATTACGTCTAATGGTGAAAGGATCCCGCGATAGATCTCGTAAGAGGGCGATGATCATGGCGGCCACAATAATCGCAAACGGCAAGGAGGTTACGATAATCAAATTTTGCATTCCTTGGAGGGCGTCTTGACCGCCAACGAGCATGCCTACTACCGCGATACCGGCCAGGCAGAGCCCCCAGAAAACCGTGATTTTACGATCCGGAACCGGTTTACCCTGCTGAGAAAGTGAACCCATTACCACTGAAGCAGAATCGGCAGAGGTAATAAAGAAAATAGCCAAGCAGATCATGGCGATTACTGAAGTTATTTTACTGAGCGGCAAATTTCCGAGTAGGGCAAATAACATCACTTCTGCCCCTTCTTCTACCGGCATGTCTGTACCTTGAATCTGCATATACATGGTGGTTCCGCCGTAGATGCAGAAGGAAATCAAACATACCAGGGTGGGGGCAAGTAATACTCCGGTTACAAACTGACGTAAAGTCCTGCCACGCGAGATGCGGGCAATGAATAGTCCTACGAAAGGAGACCAAGAAATCCACCATGCCCAGTAGAAGACAGTCCAGGCCGAAACGAACTGTCCTGCCTCCGGCCCAAAGGAAGGAGAGGTAGAAAGCAAACCAAATAAATCGGATAAGTAGTTCATCAAAGTGGAAGGCATCAGGTTCAAGATGAACACGGTTGGGCCGGCAAAGAAGATGAACGCCATGAGGCACAAGGCTAGCCCCATGTTGATATTGGAGAGCAAGCGGATTCCGCGCGAGATTCCCGAGACCGCTGAAGCGATGAAGGCTGCTGTTAGCACCGAAATAATCAGGAACAGACCGGCATTACCGATTTTCCCGATGCCGGTAACTAGCTCGGCGCCGCGGGCAATCTGTAAGGCTCCCATACCCAAGGAGGCACAGGTACCAAAGAGGGTGGTGGTAATCGCCAACATGTCGATTATTTTTCCAATCCCACCTTGAGCAAATTTGTGTCCGAGCAGGGGCTCGAAAATGGAAGAAATCAAAGGTACCCGTCCGCGTCGGTAGGTGCCGTAAGCGATAGCGCAACCCACCAGGGCGTAAATCGCCCAGGCATTGAGCCCCCAATGCAGCATCGTTTGTGACATGGCATCATTGAGTGCCTGATAGCTTCCCGGTTTAGCGTTGGAATGGGGGGCAGGATTGGTGAAATAGATCATCGGCTCATAGGGGCCGAAGAATAGCAGCCCGATCCCCATGCCGGCGCTGAACATCATGGCAATCCAAGAACCATAGGAATACTCGGGTTCTTCGTTATCTCTGCCCAAAGGAATATTTCCATAGCGCGAAAGCCCTATGAAAATCATAAACAGCAAAATAATGGCTGCCAGAATAGAGAATAACCATCCGGTATTGTCTACCACCCATTGCAAGACCACTTCGGATACGCTGCGCAGAGAATCGGTAGAGATAAGTCCCCACAGAATAAACCCGAGAACTAAGGTGCCGGTGCATAAGAACACCACCTTGTCAGTTCGGTACTTGATGATTTGCTCATCAATGGCAATACCGCGAACCAATGCCGGATGCATTCCATGAGGATAGGGAACTTTATGTAACAGATTTTGGGTTTGCTCTTTGGCGATCCGGGTTCCACGCTTCCAGGCACTGGGGTGCGACTGCCTGGGGGGCTCGGGATTAGTTTTGCTTGCGGGCTTCGCAGGGGAAGTAGTAGCTGTTCTCTTGGAGACCGGATGATGGGAAAGCGTATTGCGCGGGTGTTCACTGTGCGACGCGAACCGGTGAACACGGTCGCGATCGGATCGTTCTAACTGGGAAATTCGGCGATCATATTTCTCCAGAAGCTGACGCAGCTCTTCCCCTCGTCCGGGGTGCTTTCCATTTGGATGTCTAGATCCGTGCGGTCGGTTTTCTATGGGCTGTTTGCGATTGTCTTTATTATTCTCAGTCATACTTGGTTTTATTCGTTATCTCTTCTTAAACTGCCACTATTGCCACCGCATTGCGCGGCTAGTTGCCTTATTTAACTTGTTGGCCAGCTGCTTTTAAGCCCGCCACTAAAGATGTGCGGATTTCCTCCATCGTATTAGTGACCCCGCTGGGATTAGACGGCAACATCAGGGTCTGGGTGTTTGAATACTTTGCCACCTCGGCCAGGGTATCAAAGTATTGGGTCATCAAGAGAATCTGTTGTGCCTGGTCACCAATACCAGCGTCCCGTAAGGATTCGTATTGTTCTACCAATCCTTGCACTATGGCGCGCCTTTGGAGAGCGATGCCTTCACCCTGGAGGCGTTTAGACTCGGCATCGGCTTCAGCTTGTTTAACCAGCTTGATTTTATCGGCTTCTGCTAGTTGGATAGCAGCTTCTCGCTCACGCTGAGCAGCGTTAATGGAATTCATAGAATCGCGGACTCGCTTATCGGGGTTTATATCGGTAACTAGTGAGTTCACGATCCGGAAACCGTAGCGTGCCATTTGTTCTCCCAAAGAAATCTCAATCTCTTGAGCAATCGTGTCTTTTGAAGAAAAAGCTTCATCCAGGTTCAACTGGGATAGGGAAGAACGTACCCGGTCGAATACATAGGAAGTGATCTGTTGGGCAGGGTTAGACAGGGAATAGAATGATGCGGCCGAATCTTGTACCTGAAACTGTACCGAAACCGGGATCGCTACAAACACGTTATCTTTGGTTTTGGTTTCTACTACCAGATCTAGTTGCTGGATCCTGCGTTCTACAATTTTGGCGATCCGGTCGATAATTGGAATCTTAATGTTTAGGCCGGGGGTACAAACACGCCTATACTTTCCGAAGCGTTCGATAATCGCTTCGGTCTGCTGTTTAACGATGAAAATCGCGGAGTACAACAGGTACCCGATCAGTACTAATAGCAGTATTGAGATCAGCGTGCCGCTACCTACAATCCCGGTCATTGGTGAATCCTCCTACAAATAGCCCCGGCTTGGTGGACAGTTATAGAATATCAACCCCGCTTGGGTTCGCGCTTTGAAAAATATAAAAGCTATCCAGCTACGGTTTTTACTGCCAGAAAAGTTTCCAAAGCCTAAAATCCCAGCTTAAAGTAGCTGTGAGCAGACCCACGCAAAGTCAGTTTGGTAATCCCTAGGTCTTTATAGATATACTTTCATACGCAACGCGGATGTAGCTCAGTTGGTAGAGCATCACCTTGCCAAGGTGAGGGTCGCGAGTTCGAGTCTCGTCATCCGCTCGATTTAGAGGGCGTCGCCAAGCGCGGCGCTCTTTGATTATGGTGGGTTGGTCGAGTGGTTAGGCAGCGGCCTGCAAAGCCGTGTACACGGGTTCGAATCCCGTACCCACCTCGGGCGATTGGCGCAGCTGGTTAGCGCGTTTCCTTGACACGGAAGAGGTCGCTGGTTCGAGTCCAGTATCGCCCACCATTAGACTTATTCAGTAAGAGTCGCTGATTCTGTTTGTTGTACTTTTTCTATTATAGAAATATAATGTTAGTGTATCCGTCCGAATTAGGATGTCTCTATGTTCCTTATCCGATTGGTCGGCGTCCGAAGGGCAAAGCTCTAAACAGTTTGAAGGTGGGATTCGTGACTACTTCGAGATCTATAAGTCTGAAACAAGGGCTCGCGTTCGCCTTGAGCGCATTGGTGGTTATTAGCCTGTTGGTTATTAATGCCATTCCTTCCTCTCCAGCGCAGGCAGCCGCAAGGCCGTTTCCCGATTACGATCTGAGTTTTGAGTGGATCCACGGGCAAGTTGACAAAGACTGGAAGCCGGGTGACCCCGGAGATGGCTGCGTAAGGTCTGCTGCGAAGGAAGTCACGCCGCTTTCGCACTTCGGTTTCAGAGCGAAGCTTAATCCTTGTGATGGCGTGCGAACCACCATGAAATTCAAGTACAACAACGTGGATCCTCAGATGGCTCCGACGCGGGATTTCCGTCTTGGAGTGACGTGGCAGTACACCAGAAGAAGTGACAACGATCCTTACACTTGGAAGCCGGTTGAGAATTTTACGATGGATGGCGAACCGGTACCCGCCGAAAAGTATGACCCGTCCAGTCAAGATAGCGTGGTGGTGAAGAACAAGGACGGGTCCTGGAGACACCTGGGTAACAATAACCCGCGCGATTTCTTCGAACCGGCGCATATCGTGTTCGACGACGAGTTCCATAATGATGAAGTCCACACGTTCCAGTGGGACGCTTACCTGCCCGCCGATGGAGATCACGCGGGGATGTCAATTGGTACCGGTTCAACCGGTGATACGCAAGGTGGATCGATTGGCGCGAAGGCAAACGGCCTGTACGTGAGCATTCCCGCCTCCGCCGACTATCGTTACGTTCTCGATTCTGAATACCGGGCAGCACAGAAGGTAGAGGACAACGCAAAGATTCCGAATCGGCTCCTGGCCTCTTGGTCCGGCCCGCTAGAGGGATCGACCTACACCACCATTCCCTGTCTGGAAAAGCAACAACTGGCGCCTGTCATGGCGAAACAGAGCATCACCGACATCTACCCCGAGCTCGCTGGGGTCGTGGAGAATCCGGGAGAGGTTAAGTTCCAAGATGGTTCCGGGAGTTATGCACTGGCCAGCTACCCGTACGAGTTTTACGTAGGACAACCAGGAAACTGGACGTCGGTTTCCGGTTTGAGAATGATGAATTGGGATAGCGAGTCGCAAACGTTCAAGCCCTACGGGGATAAGAACATTCCTTACAAACCGACATTTGATTCGGTGAGGAAGGATATCCCCGGCTACACATACGTTGACAACGACCTGCCTATCCTTAAGGACGGGCGCATGGATATGCCTGGTTATGTTAGGTCCGAGGCGCCAAACTTAGAACTGTCTTATCACAAGACACCGGGCGTAGATACGCAGCACATGTATTTCACTTACAAGAAGAATCCGGGCACGTTCAATCTCTCTAAGCAAGCTGAGGACGGCACCGCGCTGGCAGGAGCAAAGTTCGAACTGTATCAGCTGGTGAATGAGAAGCCATCCCTGTGTGGCGTGGAACCAGATTTGACCAATACGGAAGAGGTTACCGTTTGCCCAGTGCGCACCCCATCCTCACCGGGTGAGCTAGGGGACATGCTTAACGCCGCGCCAACGAATTGCGAGACCAAACGGGTTCGTAAGGTTGTGCTGGAAGGATTCAACGCAGATGGTTCGTTCACTACGGGTGAGGACGGCACCTTCACCCCAGCGGGTAAGCCTGCCCTGGAGCCAGGCGATTACCTTCTTCGCGAAGTTAGCGCCCCTCAGGATTATAAGATCTTGAACGAATACATCCCGTTCGAGGTTCCAATTCAGGCAAAGAAGGATGCGGAAGGCAAGTTGGTGTCTGCCCAAGTCCCGGCAAATATTAACGTCAAGAACTACAAGACTCCGCCTCCTCCAACCACGGAGCCACCTACACCGTCGTCTACTCCGCCTACTTCAACTACTCCACCTACGCCGTCTACTCCACCTACTCCACCTACGCCGCCGCTTCCAAAGACCGGTGCCGCGGTTTTGTGGACAGCGACAGTGATTTTGCTCGTCGCAGGAGCAGTCCTCACCGTAGCTCGGAAGAAGAACCTGCAGTAACGGTAAGGCTGCGGCCTGACTAACCACGCAATGTAAATCGGGTGCCTGATAAATGTCAGGCACCCGATTTCGTTGTTAAATCTGTTATTTGTCGGCGGGGTCCCGATGAAGTTAGGGCAGCTTACTCAGGCTAGAAAATGGGCATTAGCCCGTTAATTATTTGCCCGGCAGCCAGGCGCTAGACCCCACGCAACTTTTCTTGGAGTTGTGGGGGCAGGGTCTTTAAGACCTCTTTTGGCATCGCCGCCGAAAACGGATTTTTCTCCTCATAGCTGCAAAGCTTGCACAGCTCGCCCTCGCTAGACAGATGCGGGTTACGGCAGCGTTTACATTCACTTAGTTCCTGCGTCTCTTCCCGGGTTTTTAAAGCGGTGAAAATCTCTAGCGAACGCTGGCTGGCAATCTCGGATTGAGAATGCTGTGGGCAATAGCGGACTGCCAAACGGCAAGCGGGGCAGAGCCGATGCCAATTACTGCCGGCTGCCGATAAGTCAAAATCTTTATTTTCGGGGCACAAACGGATCTGCGAGCGACAGGCATTGCAACGCAGTACATGGATAGCATCTACCCGTTCCAGTAAAGGTAAAAAGTTTTCGGAGGCGTCATTTTTCGCCGGGGATTCCGGTGACAGGCAGCGGGCAGGAACATCTGGGGAGTGGATCGCGCTGACTACTCGGTTTTCGATTCGTTGCCCCTGAGTGAGCAAATGGTAAGCCTGGAAAGTACGAACCGCGTGGGAGGCTCCCAGAGCTAACGGAGAACCATTTGACACCGGTAGTAAGAGGCGGCGGGGCAGCGGCACCGAATCTAAACTGACTTCTCGGGGACGGCGGGTAGCTTTTTTAGGGGGGTAATAAGTAGCTATTAATGACCCGAGTCGCGTCCTGGCCGCTGCTAACTTATCATCTAGGCTGCTAGCGCACTGCGCGCATCCTAAAATCTGCAGACTTTGAACCTCGCTAGCTAGCAGTTGCGCCCCTAAATCAGCGTGGAAGCTTTCCCCTAAGCATCCCTGCCAGGTCAGAAGGGCATCTTTCTTTCCCACTTTGACGCCCGGGAGAGACTCGCACCTAATAACTAGGGTGTTTATAGGGTCTTGCGCGCTAATCCAACGGAGCAAGGACGAAAAACCACCAGGAAGCAAAACTAACTATCCTCTACGGGTAGGCGACGAGTTAACGGAACTGGGACCGGGCCAGAGGAGACTTCTTGGGGAGGACGCACCTTGGGGGCAATTTTTAGCTCATAACCGGCAGTAACTAGCTCTTGCTGCCATTGTGAAAGCGTCTGTCCGGACAAGATTAAGACCGTGCGGAGCCATTGGGTTTTTGCAAGTTTTTCGCCCTCGAGACAAAAATCGGGTGCCCAAGTTAGCAGATGCTCGCCGCTAAAGCCACAGAGTACCCCCATTGTCTGCTCTCCTTGTTCTTGATCTCTGCCTGCGAAACAATCCGCGGCTTTTAACAGACATTTGCTTACAAAGTCCATCTCCAGTCCGATATGGTCATCAGGTTCTTGGCCTAGGTGGGGAGCCTGAAAACCCATGGCGCCATAATAACGGCGAACCTGCACGGTTTCGTCGTCAAATACTAAACCATCATCACAGCGATGTACCGATTCAAACGGAGGTAGCTGGGCGCTACCGGTGATTCCATACAGAGTGTTCTGATCTGACCAGAGCGTATAGATATCCTCTTCACTGGGGTTAGCAGCTAGCTCGCTACGCAGGTCTGCTAGAGCCTGAGTGCCCTTTGAGGTCAGGGGGAGTGGCCACTGATCGGTCATTGATAGAAAATCTTTGACCACGCCCTCATCGGGAGGGTTCAGATGCAGGGCACCCAGGATACAAAAAGCAGCAGCGTAAGAATCTAGTACCTTTGGGTCCATAGATTTAATGCTATCCCAATAAGGTATTGATGCCTGCGCGAACCAAACCTTCGTAGTGTAGCCCTCGCCCGATCAACTCAGTCGCGAAGGCAAGGAGGAAGGTTACCCAAAGTGTGATCACCAGGGAACGCTTGGGGTAAGCGGCATCCGAGATATAGCTGCGCAGTACCAGAGCTATCAGCAAAATCGTAACTACCAGTAACAATAACCGGATCAGTAGATAGCCATGTGCGGTCATATTATGGGCTACTTGCCGTTCTAGCGGGCTGCCTAGTCCCAATTGCGTCATAAAGAACGCGTAGGACATCAAGATAATTAGGCCGGCAGAAGCGGCGATCCCAGTAGTAAGCCGCATCGAACGTTTGGTTAATTCGATTAAGCCCTCTGGAAGCTTTCCGGGAGGAAACAGGCCGCGTCGCAAAGCAGCTTTAAAGCCTTTGCTGGCGGCATCCGATTTTTTCTCACTGGCTCCGCGCTGTTTCATTCGCCAAGTGGTTAGCAGGGCAATCGCTACTGCTAAGGAGCCAGTAAATAAAGCGGAACAGAAGAAACTGACCCAAACAAACCAGGTATTCCAGGCGGGAACGGTACCGGTAAAGTAGTAAACCCCGCACATGGAAATTATTAGGCAAAGACCAGATATAGCGGTTAAAGCAGCGAATATATCTCTAACGGTACGACTAAAACGGTTAAACCATTGAGTGAGCGCAAAGATCAGTCCGAACAGCGCATAGAGCACTCCGGAGATCAGTTCGCGTGAGAGCCAAGATGATCCCAGGTGCAACAGGGTATAGGGTGCATGGAAGGGATCGTTCAGATGGAAAAACGCGGCAAAGAATCCCAGAATTAGCAGCGGTCCGGCTGCGTACAACCCCGCGTTGGTCAGGCTGTCGATTGCAGACTGTTTAACGCCTGCCCGCCGACCAATCAGCTGGATGATTCCCAGGATCCAAAATGCCCCTACTGACATTTGAGCGACAGTAGTAAAGATAATCATGGGCAGTTCGCCGATATGCATGATGCTCCTTAACCTAGCGGGTGAATAAGATGTTCAGATTCTAAATCTCTTTAGGACTTTGGATGATGCCGCTGCCTTTATCCCAGTCTTGGGCATCACGGTGCGGTTTGATTACCAGGTGCGGTTCGGTGATGGATGGATCCGGCAACGGGGCGATTCCTGCCTCATCTCCGAATTCCTTACGCAGTTCCTCAATGGGGCCCCAACCAAGAGCGCGGGTAGGACAAGCATCCACACAGGCAGGATTCTGTCCCTGGCTGCGATAGTCATAGCACAAATCGCATTTAGACATATGTCCGCTGCGGGCATCCAATTGGGGAGCTCCGTAGGGGCAAGCCCATTGGCAGTAGCGGCAACCTACGCATTTAGATTGGTCTACATAGACGGTGCCATCTTCGCGCTGGGTCATAGCGGTAGTCGGGCATACCTGCACGCAAACCGGGTTCTCGCAGTGGTTGCACGCTACGGAAGTGTAGTAACTAAAAACATTGTGCCGGAAAGTACCGTCAGTTTCATTTACTTTCCAAGTACCGCCGGTATATTCAATTACCCGTCTCCAGGTCATACCTACTGGCAAATCATGCTTATCTTTACAAGCGATTTGGCAGGCCTTACAACCGTTACAAAGGTTCTGATTAAAAACAAACCCATACTTGGCGCCTTTTTTGGTTAAAGGCTCAGTTAAAGTGTTGTTCCTGCTGGGAGTAGGAATCGCATCGTCGGCCATCGCGTCCTCCTTGCAAAGACTGTGGTAAATACGTCAGGCAGCCCGGTTTGCTGCCATATATTGCTATGTGGTTGTGACTTTTTTGTGGGCTATATAAACAGGTTTAATAATCTCTAGGAAACACCTATTGCTATTTTTCTGTTAATACAAAACTATTTTCCTAGTTAATGTTCAGATATTTATTTTGGGTATTCTGCGTTTAGGGAGCCGGCATTTTTTAGCACCTCCCCAGATTGGGTAGCTGACTGTGCCCACGCCTCAATTTCTTCTTGAATGGTCTCGCGAATCATCTGTTTAGGGCTATAGCTAGAAAGGTTGAGATTACGCAAAACTTTTAAGTTTTCTAGATCTTCGGGGGTAAGCCCCGCAAAATCCCCAGAGGTTTCTTGCCGCAACTTCGCTGACCAATCCCGGAAACTAGTTAGGACTCTACGTAGTGCCGTTAGCCCCTGCGCCACGTTCTTCGGTCCTAAAACCAGGGCAGCGATCACCGCCAGCACCAAGAATTCGCTGCCGCTGATTCCGAACATTATCTCTGACCTCTTACCTATAGCTGTTCCCAGTAGTTATGCCTTTACTACCTGCGCCAAAATGGTGTGAACCCCCATGCCTTTCGCAATTGGCGTCGGGTGCAGGGAAGTTAAGGTGTTAACTGAACCAGCTACATCGACCGGTTTCTTCGGGTTTGCTCCCGCCGGGGGAGTAACCTCCGATGCTGGCTTGGGGTCATACCAGGCGCCTTGGGGAACCGAAATAGTCCCCGGCACAATCCGGGTAGTGACTTTGGCGGGCAGCCGCAAGGTTCCGCGTTCGTTATAGATGAACACCAGATCATCATTCTTGATTCCCCGCTCTGTGGCGTCTTTCGGATTCATCCACACGGTTTGGATATGGGCTTCCTTCAGCCACTCCACGTTCCCATAGCTAGAGTGAGTACGAGCCTTGAAGTGGTGTCCGATAACCTGCAGCGGATACTTCTTATTCGTGGCGGCATCCTCAGCTCCTTCCCAAGTTGATAGGTGCGCAGGAATCGGGCAGAGTTCGTCTCCGTCTAGACGAGGACGGAAATCTCCGAAGGTCCACTTTTTCGCCATATTCTCTAGGCGCTGGGAATAAATCTCAATCTTGCCACTGGGGGTACTGAGTGGATTCGCTGCCGGGTCTTTACGGAAGTCTTCCAAGGGGATACTAGAGCCTGCGTTACGGCGAACAATCCCAACTTTCTTCCACTCTTCGTAAGTGGGTAGGGAAGGATCTTCAGCACGACCGGTCTCGACAATTTCTTTAAGCCATTGTTCACGGGTCTTGCCTCCGGTGAACTTGTCCTTAATTCCCAGACGATCAGCTAGCTCGGTGCAAATATCGAAAATAGATTTGCATTCGTAAAGCGGTTTGATGGCTTGCTGGGAAACAATTCCGTATGCCATCGGGGTAGCATTCTCGCCGTGATGGTAGTCAGATTCTTCCGAGGTGGAAGTACCGGGAAGTAGATAATCTGAGTAACGCGCGCTCACGGTATGCATAATGTCGCAGGTGACGATCAGTTCACACTTCTTATCATCCTGCAGGATCTCTACCGACTTATTGTTGTCCCCGGTTTGGTTCACGGTTGAGTTTGAGCCATAGGCAAATACTGCCTTGATGGGAACCTCTAGTTTGGTATTGGTCGGGTTTCCGGCCTCATCTACCGGTACTTTCAGGGCGCGAACTCCCGGTTCTGGTTTGACGCCTACCCCGGCATTGAAAGTGTCCATCTTCGGGCCGTGATCAATAGCATCTAACCAGCTGAAAACGGAGATAATTTTCTCTGAAGGATTGGCGACTTCGGTATTGAAAGTCTGGGTAATAGGGAGGGATTGTCCGCCTTCGCGTCCGCCAGTGCCGCCACCTTTAATGCCGATATTCCCGGTTACGCAGGCCAGTAGGAAAACTGCCCGGGCGATACCTTCGCCATTGGCGTGACGCTGCGGCCCCCAGCCTTGGTTAATGGTGCAGGGTTTGGCGGTAGCGATTTCACGGGCCAGCCGGCGAATATCCGAGGCCGGGACGCCGGTGATTCTGGCCGCCCACTCGGGAGTTTTAACCGTCTTATCTTTACCTTTGCCCTGCAGGTACGAAAGATAGGAGGCATTCTTAGGAGCGCCCTCGGGCATATGCGCCTCATCGAAACCTACACAGTATTTATCTAAGAAGGCTTGATCGTGGAGGTTTTCTTCTACCATCACGTAAATCATGCCCGCGATGAGGGCGGCATCAGTGCCGGGACGCAGCGCCACCCACTCGTCTCCCAAAGCTACCGAGGTTTCCGAATAGCGCGGATCGATGACGATAGTTTTAACCCCAGATTTACGTTTAGTAGCCTGAGTTACGAAAGTTTGTCCCCCTCCTGACATTCGAGTCTCTAGAGGATTGTTGCCAAACATTACCTGCAGCTTAGAGTTTGCGGCATCATCAAAGCTGTTGCCGGCTACCCATTCACCGTAGAAGTAGGGATAAGCCTGGGTGATGTTCGTCGTGGAATAGTCAGAGTAGTGATCTAGGTAGCCCCCGTATAGGGAGAGCATCCGCGCCATGGGAGTGGTTTCTGGCGGCCAGGAGCAAGCCATGGTGGAACCCAAAACCCCGGTTCCGTATTGAATGTAGAAGCACTCATTGCCATATTTGGATTTCAGCGCCTTCATCTTTTCAGCAATCTCGTCCAAGGCTTGTTCCCAGGAGATTTCCACCCATTGTCCTTCGCCACGTTTGGTGCCTGGCTTGCGCTTCATGGGTTTCTTGAGTCGATCGGGATTGTAAATCCGTTGCCTGATAGCGCGTCCGCGTGGACAGGCGCGTACCTGCTGACTGCCGAGCTCATCGTTGCCGGTGTTGTCGGGCAATACCCGTACTACGCGGCCATCTTTAACCTGTAGACGTACCGGACAACGCGAACCGCAGTTCACAGTACAAGCCGACCAGACTGTTTTATCTACATCGGTGCGACCGGTGCCGTTGGGTACGAGCTTCCCGTTCTTGTCGGGGGAGTAGGAGGAGGGGGTAGCACATGCCACCAGCCCGGTGGTGCTGCCAGCTATCGCCGACCATTTTAAGAAGGTACGTCGAGAAGGACGGATATTCGCCGGTTGCTTCGATGGCATAATTTTCTCCTTACCGCATAACCATTCCACCCACTCTGGTGAACTTGCACTCATTCTAAGCCTGTAAATCTGAAAAAATTAGGAGTATTACTTTTTGAATTATTTCTCCGAAAAATCGCGGATTAATCAGTAAATTGTCCGTACAAAATAGATGAAAAGTTTCCTATGGACGTAAGTCCTAGGTGGGAATTGTTGCAATTTAAACAAGGGTTGACTTTTGTTATTGGTGACAGTGCGCAAGAAAGCAGGCAGCTGGAAAGCCGGAGTAGTGTTTTTAGACGTTCTTCGAGGAAGAGCTGTTTATACAAGCAAAACTTGAGGCCGCAGGGTAATACCTGCGGCCTCAAGTTAGCTATTCAGTAAAACTATCGAGCTGAAAACTAGCTTTAAGAAACCAGAAGGAAAACTCCGCTGGTTAGCAAGAAGCCGGTTATTCCAAACACCGTGGACAATACGGTCCAAGTTTTCAGACCGTCTTTAACGGTCAGCCCTAAGTATTTGGTAACAATCCAGAAGCCGGAATCGTTGATATGGGATAGTCCCAGACCTCCAAAACCTATGGCAATAGTTACCAAAACAGTCTGCAGATCGGTGTATCCCGCTGCTGCAATGGGCTCTGCTAGTAATCCAGCGCTGGTTAGAATCGCCACCGTAGCTGAGCCTTGCGAGGCTCGCAGTGCCGCTGAGATTAGGAATCCAGCAAGAATAATCGGCATATTTAGGCTGATCAAGGCATCCGATAGCGCCTTTCCGATTCCGGATTCCACGAGCACATTTGCGAAGACTCCTCCCGCTCCGGTTACGAACACAATGACCGCTACATCGGGCAAGGCGGAATCCAATACCGAGCCGCGTTTTTGCAGGCTCCAACCAAGTTTGTGCCCCACCACTAGATAAGCCACGATTACTCCAGTTAGGAGCGCAATGGAGGAAGAACCTAAGAAACCTAGCCACTGTTGGGCGGTAGAGCCCTCCTTAAGTACGGTATTTCCCACCGTTCCCAGCATGATTTGTAAAATCGGCAGCAAAATCAGCAATACCACGGTGCCGGCGCCGATATTTTCGAGGCGTTCTTTTACTGCCTCCACGCTTTCTTTAACAACTTTGCCGCTGGTAGAGCCAGCTCCCTCGGTAACTTCGACTTCAATCGGCTGGTCAGCGGGAGATTCCAGTAATTCGATTCCCTCGACTTTCACCATCTTCGCGGCGAAGAACCCTATCACCACGGTGATGGCGGTGAGGGGCAGTCCCACCATCAGCATGGTTCCGACATCAGCGTTGGTAATCCCGGCTGCTGCTACCGGTCCGGGATGAGGAGGTAGCGTTACGTGTACCGTAAGCAGGGCTCCAGCTACTGGCAGCGCAATTTTTAAGGGATTGATCTTAGCTACCCGGGCAAATCCGAAGACTATGGGAGCGAGAATAATAAAACCCACATCGAAAAATACCGGGATCCCTAATACGAAAGCGGCGGCAGTTACCGCAGCGATTACTCGTTTTTGCCCCAGAACCTTGGTAAATCTACGGGCTAAAGCATCGGCTCCGCCTCCAACTTCAATGGTGCGTCCCAACATAGCACCTAGGCCAACGATAATCATCACCGAGGACAAGGTATTGCCCATCCCCTTTTGCAGTACCGGAACAATCTCGCCCACTGATATTCCAGTTGCCAGGGCAGTGCCGGCTGCTACTAAGAGCAAAGAAACAAAAGCAGAAAGCTGTATTTTAATAACTAGTAGCAGCAGGACGATAATCGCGCCCAGTGCTATTCCTAGCAAAGCTCCAGTACTCACTGTTATTTCACCTCCGGCTTTACTACGTTAATTACCGAAGAGTCATCCATAGCTCCTTGCCCGTTGGCGTACCCTAATAAATATTCTTGTTCTGCCGCGGCGGCCACCGGAACTGCCATCCCCGCGGCCTTTGCTGCTGCAGTCACGATTCCCATGTCTTTTACGAAAATATCTAGACGTGACTTTACTTCGGGTTCTTCGCCGCGCGAAGCTAAGATTGCTCGCGGGCCGCGGTCACCTAGCATGAAGGACTCGGCGGCTCCCGCCATGAGGGCTTTCAGAACAACTTCTTGATCTAGTTCTAATTGTCCCGCCAGCGCTAGAGCTTCGCCGGCAGCCGCGATATGAACTCCGCACAGCAGCTGATTTACAGTTTTCATTGCCTGCCCTTTGCCGGGGGTTTTCCCAACCCAAACTAGGGTGGAGGCCATGGTATCCAGTACCGGTTTCGCGAAGTTATAATCTTTCTCAACTGCGCCTACCACTACTAGCAGGTCACCCTTGCCGGCGCGTGCCGGACCGCCGGATACTGGGGCATCTATCAGACCAATTCCATCTGTCTTGAGCTGAGCTGCCACATTTTCTACAGCTTCAATCCCGATAGTGGAGGTGAGGAGTAGACAAGAGCCGGCGCGCATCGCACTGGCGATTCCGCCCTCCCCATATAGCAAATCGTTCAACTGCGCGCTGTTACGTACTGCTACCAGCACAATGTCAGTATCTTTTACGGCTTCCTGGGCTGAAGAGGCGGTGGTAATTCCGTCTTTAGCAGCCATTTCCATTTTTTCCGTGGCAATATCATAGCCGGTGACGGTGAAGTCATTGTTGAGCCAGGAGCACATTTGATATCCCATAGCTCCGAGACCGATTACCGCAAGTTTCATTGTTTTCTCCTTTTAAAGATTTTTTAGACTTTTTGATTCCTTGCTATGAACGCGAGAGTTTGCGTACTACTTGTGTGAGAGATTCCTCGTTGCCCACGTTCCCGGCAAAAACGACATAGGGGATTCCGGTTGCAGGACCAGACGATGCTGTCCAGAGGGAAACTATGCCCTCCAGCATGGGGCCAATCACCATCGCGCGGCGGATTTCTAGCCCTTTTGAAGCCGTGTCTGAAGAGGTAATGCCGCCTTTAGCGACTACGAAACGTGGGGGAGCAGCCTTTAGGATCTCCTTAGTGACTTTGACTACTGCCGCTGATACTTGTCGGGAAATCTCTAGAGAGGCGTCTCCATCAACACCGGTAACCAGTTTGCGGGAGGTTCTTACAATCACGTTTCCATTTTTGATTGCCGAGATGGCCTGATCTGTTACGTCCTTCAGGTGCTTATCGCGGCGTTCAGGATCGATAATCTGCTGCACCTCAATTTCCAGCTCAGTGGGTTTTTCCTCCTCCCGTAGCCGATTGAGCTGGCGGGTGGTTAATTCAACATGAGATCCCACCACGATAAGCCCCCCGGCAGCTAACTCACGTTCTCCCCGGGCTGTAGCAATTTCTTCGCGGGTAAGCGGAGGATGTACTTCTTGACCGATGCGTGCACGTACGAAAGGCGGACCTACCCGATAAACAAAGTTCTTCCCTTTTGCCTCTGCCTTAATCAGGGCGAGGGCGAGTTGGCGTAAATCTTCTTCGGTTACAGTATCTGCCACCAAGACTTGCCCGTTTTGTGCCTGTTCAAGCTGCTGGCTGACATTAGCGAGGTTGCCTCGCAGATCCTGAAGTTTTAGTATCTCAACTTCTTCCGCTTTAACTTTGCCGGCGGTCTTTTCTGCTACCCAGCGGGGCAGGGAAGATTCGTGATATCCGAAGGTGGCATCTTTGGCGAATTCAGTTTCCCCCACGGGAATGAAACCTTCTTGTTCGGAACCGGCGTAGTGAATTCCGTCAACGGTGATTCGCCCAGCATCACCGAATGCGGGAACCAGGATGATTGCATCTGCCGGGGCGCCTCCCGCTTTTTCCATTTCGTCCATTATGGTTTGCGGCTCTAAGGGAAAATGTCCTCGCAAAGTTGAGTCTGAACGGGAAACAAAAGCGAGTTCCGCTTGGCATTCTTTAGCAGCGGCAAGTGCAGAAAAAACTACTTCCCGGTTGACCTTTTCCGCGTCAGCGGGGGAGAGGGATCGGGAATTAGTCATCACATAAACCGCGGGCTTGCCACTTTCAAACGCCCAAATGAAATCCTCTACTTCCCAACGGGTGAGAATAGGTAAGTCACTGACTGATTGAGTGCCGGTAGGGTCGTCATCTAAAACCACGTAAATCCGGTGATCTCCGGCCTCTTCGCGGGCAGCACGCACCTGATGAGCGCCGATCTGCGGGGTGTCGGGCATTTCTTTTAATAATTCGGAAAGCGATAGAGCCATCTGCCTACTCCTTCGTAGCATTTTAAACAGTCATCTGAGGTCTGATGTCTTTTAAAGGCTAGCAAAGACGAAAGTCCTGGGGCAGAGAAATAAGAGTGATTTAGTTCACTACTTAGCTTTTAGGGTACGTAAATCCTCAGCAGTTTGCGTCATATGTGCCCGCATAGCTTCTTTAGCTCCAGTAGCATCCGCATGCTTAATTGCCTGGTAAATCCGGCGATGGTGCGATTGGGCTCGCATCGCAACCCTCCGATCCGCTGCGGTTGCCTGACGCGAACGTTCCAGCGCTACCTCTAGAGGCTGCATCAATGCGCTGATAAAGGGATTCCCACTGGCGTTTTGAATCTGTTGGTGGAAGTTAAGGTCTGCGGCAGCAGCACCGGGAACATCCCCCCGTTCCAATGCCTGATCATATTTTTCTAGCTCTCGTGCCATGTTTTCCAAATCTGCAGTTGAGCGCCGGGCGGCAGCTAGGCCACTGGTACCCACCTCAATCATGCGGCGAATCTCCAGTAGGCTAACCCCTAAATCTAAGGGGTCTTCGGTACGGGAAAGAAAGGTAGCGATGGTTCCCAAGTCCGTCCACTGCGCCAGAGGCAACACGAAAGTTCCGTTACCATGCACTACTTGTAGTACGTTGCGATCTTTGAGGACGCGTACCGCTTCGCGCAGGGTTAAGCGCGACACTCCCAGCATTTCGGCAAGCTGTGACTCGGGGGGAAGTGGGGTAGAAGTAGTGAACTCTCCGCTGGAAATACGCTCAAGGATGCCATTCATAGCGCGCATTGCTAAATCCTTGCTCAAGGTATTCTCCTAGCTCTTTCGGTTTAGATAATCCTAGCTTAGCGACTGTGCAATTCGCCTAGAAAAAACCCGGGCTGATACCTAAAAAACCCTCAAATCTTAGAATAGCTAGTAATCCGTCCGCTAAACCGCGTAGGTACATCCGTGATAAAAGTAAAATTTCTTGACTGGTGCCAGCTATAAGAAATAGTAGAAAAATCGCTGGTGCGCGGGAAGGGACTTGAACCCTCACGGCCGTTAAGTTGGCCACTAGCACCTCAAGCTAGCGCGTCTACCAATTCCGCCACCCGCGCTCGAGGACAACAGAGAGATTAGCACATCTTGGTGCTGGCGGAAAAGCGAAGGGAAAATGGGCGGATAAAGCGCGTTGATTTACCGGGGAAGAAAGTTGCCTACAATGAGGGCGGGATCTAGCGCCCAAAAGAAACGGAAGCTACTGAGCAGAAACGAGGGGTTGTGGGGCAGCGTTGTTTTGACACCGTGATTTTCGATATGGATGGTACCTTGACCGATTCGGTTCCCTTGATCACTGAAGCGGTTGCGGAAGTGATCTCTCACTACCGCCTGCCTGCACAATCTCCCCGGCAGCTCAAACGGTTTGTAGGGCCACCGCTACGCATAGGTTTTAAGCAGTATCTAGATCTACCTGAAGAGCGACTAGATGAGGCAGTGGAAGTCTACCGGCGCTATTATCGCCCCCGCATGACTGAAGTACCGCTATTTTCAGGAATAGAAAACCTGCTTTGCCACTTGCACCGTGACGGTGTGAAAACTGCCGTTGCCTCTTCCAAACTGGAAGAACTGGTACGCGATATCGCGGAGGCCACCGGGATGAGTCCCTATCTGGATTGGGTGGCAGGAACTCAAGAAAAAGCGGGAACCAGCGCTGAGAATCCTTCTGATGTGGCTAATCCTCAAATAAGGCGCGGCAAAGAAGGGGTTATTCGCTACGCTCTAGACCAGTTAGCTGCCCTCGCTCCGCCCGGGCGAGTAGTAATGGTGGGGGATCGCGCGGACGATTACCGGGCGGCTCGCAATATCGGTATCGACGTCATCGGGGTTTCTTGGGGAGCGGGTAGCCGGGAGGAATTTCCCGGAGCCCCCTGGGTAACATCAGTATCAGAACTGCAAAACATGCTGCTTTCAACTTCGAAGTAGGAAAGGGAAAATTATAATGAACCAGGCCGCACCAGCCCAGCAAGTTGCCGGGGAACAATCCGAACAGCAGATGCCGGATCCGCATCGCCCCGAAGATTTAGTTCGCCAATTTCATGAGGTCTACGGACTACCAATTCAACACGATGAGCCAAATGTAGATCGCGAACGGGTACATATGCGCATGCGCCTAATATATGAGGAAGTTAGTGAGCTTACCGGCGCAGTATATGGAGCTAAGGCGCGCCGGCTGCTAGAAGAGACCATTTCCTCCCTGCCCGATGATGGCACTCGGGACACCATAGAAACCGCTGATGCCCTCGCAGATTTGATTTACGTCATTTACGGAATGGCGCTGGAATGCGGGATTTCGTTGCCGGCAGTCCTGCGGGAAGTGCAGGCCTCAAACCTTTCTAAACTGGATGGTGAAGGCAAACCAATTTATCGCGAAGACGGAAAAGTTCTCAAAGGAGATAATTTTTTCCCTCCCAATGTCAAATCCGCGTTAAAAATCCGCATTCCTGAGTAGGATAGTTACTAAAGACGTATTCTTTTTGATAGCGTAAGATACAGTAGAACTGAAAAATGATCGTTGGGTTGGTAAGTCTTCATCTCGTCGCCCAAAGGGGTGACCGATGGCAGCTGCCGGTCTGATTTAGCTCGCATCTGTTTTGGTATAACCCAGGATAGATAAAAGGGGAGGTAGCGTGGCTAAAGTAGTTGTCATTGGCGGCGGTTACGGTGGCATAACCGTGGCGGGTGGCCTAGATGACGTGGCTGATGTCACGCTGGTCGAACAAAAAGACCAGTTCGTGCATCACGCGGCAGCGCTGAGGGCAGCGGTGGATTCCGTGTGGGGACATACCGTATTTATGCCTTACAGTCGGCTGCTTGACCGCGGCAAGGTCGTCCATGGGACTTGTATGCGGGTTGACGGTCGCACAGTTTATGTTGCCGGACATGACCCCATTGAAGCAGATTTTCTAGTGTTAGCAACGGGAACTACCTACCCATTCCCAGCAAAACACATGGTTTCTCAAGCCTCGGTCGCGAAGGCGCGTTTGGATCAAACTCGCGAAAACTTGGCTCGTGCTAAGCGGGTAATGCTGGTTGGTGCTGGCACTGTCGGCGTGGAATTTGCGGGCGAGCTCACCTCCACTTACCCGGATATGAAGATCATCATGGTTGACAAGGAACCCTATATCCTGGGCACTCCGGGTTACCTGGATTCTTTGCGTGAAACCATTACCACCCAGATGGAAGAACGCGGTATCGAGTTGGTATTGGGAGCACCTCTAGCCTATATGCCACCTACCGACGTGGGAATGCTCTCCACTTTCCAGGTTGAAACTCTAGCCGGGGTACCGGTCGAAGCCGATATGTGGTTCCTGTGTTACGGGGCTCAAACCTCTTCCGGCTACCTCCACGGGTCATATTCCCAGGTTATGCATGCTAATGGCACAGTTATGGTTGACGAACACTTGCGTGTAAAGGACATGGAAAATGTTTACGCAGTGGGCGACATTACCGACGTGCCGGAATCAAAACGGGCAGATGCTGCTCGCGCTCACGCCCGGGTAGTGATCGCGAATATTCGTGATCAGCTTTCCGGTCGTCCTCCTTCGACAACCTATGCTCCGGGTAAGGAGTGGGTCATTTTGCCGTTAGGCCCTGATGGTGGTGCCTCGCAGCTGGTTGACCCTGACGGTACGACGCGGATCGTCGGATCGGAAGAAACCGCAGAAATCAAAGGAACCGACTTGATGGTGACTATGATTCGCGGACAGCTTCACCTACCCTAAGCATCCTGGTTGATTCGGAGCCCAGGGGGTGGTGTATCGTGGCTGACCGTTTGCAAATAACTTTCGATAACTTTGTAGGTGCGCTGCAAGCACATTTAGAGGCTGCGCGGGGTGCTGAAGATCCGGACTGTGATCCGCAGGTAGCGCGGGCAGGAGAAAAACTAGAAGCCGCTTTTTCGGCCTATGATGAGGCTCTTTACTCTGAATTAGGGTGCGACCTGCCTCTAGATATTTTTGAGGATGAAGATATCGATTCGGAAAGTCTTTTCGACCATGTGGATCAAGTACTCGAAGCAGATGAATCTGCCTACCAGGACGAGGACGAAGAATACGATTTCGATGAGGACGAAGCAGACGAAGACGGCGACGATCTCCTAGACGAACCGGAAGAAATTCTGGACGAAGAGTACGACTTCGACGAGGACGAAGAAGACGAAGACGAATAGGTCTTTCCCGGTTTTCTTACTCGCTAGCCTCATTTAAAGCTACCCGAATTTGGTGGGGCACATGAGCATCTGCTGCTTTTAATACCGCCGCAAACTGCCCAGCGCTGCGCGCCCCCGTTAATGCACTGGTTACTCCGGGGGCATCTTTAACCCACGCTAAAGCCAGTTTCAGCGGCTCCCACTCTAAGCCTTCGGCTCCTGCCAATACTGCCTCGATAATCGGCTGATACTCGGCAGAAAGATAGGGGGAAACAAATCCCTGTAAATGTTGGGAAGCAGCCCGTGAATCTGGCGGAATGCTCGTTTGATATTTTCCGGTTAAAACCCCGCGCCCCAACGGAGACCAAGCGATAAAGCTAGAGTCAAAATGCTCAGCAGCTGCTAACACTTCGTCTTCAACCTGGCGGTTTACTAAAGAATATTCCCCTTGTACGGCGGCAACTTCGTAGCGATCCTGTCCCAGCAATACCGCTAGTTCTGCCATAGCCCAAGCTGGATAGTTCGATACCCCCACATAGCGGGCGCGACCGGAACGCAGCGCCATTTCTAAGGCCGTTAAAGTCTCTTCCACCCGCACAAAGGGATCGTAGTGGTGAACAAACCACACATCAATATAGGCGGTTCCCAGCCGCTGTAAAGTTTGATCCAGACCGCGTAATAGATTTGCCCGGGAAGCATCAACCGAGGGGGGATCGCCTGCTCTTACCCCGGCTTTTGAACAAATCACTAGGTCCTCGCGAGAAAACTCCTCGTCCAACAGGGTGCCGATAAGTTTTTCAGACTCGCCCTCGCCATAGGTAGCGGCAGTGTCAAGTAGATTTCCGCCGGCATCTAGGAACATTCGCAGTTGCTGGCTCGCTTGTTCCAGGTCGGTATCTCGCCCCCAGGTGAGGGTTCCTAGCCCCAAGCTGGAAACCATAAGCCCGGTGCGGCCTAATCTTCTTTTCTCCATACTCCCAGGTTAAGGGGGAGGGGAGCGAGAACTTTTCAGGCACGGCGCAGCAACAGCAAATAGAGAGCCGAAAACTAAATCTAAAATGGAATACTTTAAAAAGAATCTGACTTCTATAAGCGGCGGAAATGCGTTGCCGGTGCTACTTAGCTACCAAGGGCTGGACGGATTTGCTGCGTGAGGTGAGAGAAAACACCTAGCCGAAAGGCGAGTAGGGAGCGTTAAAACGATAGGCTTGGAGGTCGTGAACACCATTGAAGCCATCATTATGGGTCTTGTGCAAGGATTGACCGAGTTTTTACCGATTTCCTCCTCTGCCCATCTACGAATTTTAGGAGCAATCTTTGGAGATGACCCCGGTGCCGCCTTTACTGCGATCACCCAGATAGGAACCGAAAGCGCCGTCCTCATCTACTTTTGGAAAGATATCTCGCGGATTGTGTGCAAATGGTTCCAAGCCTTTGCTCCCGCTCGCAGTGGCGTTTCCCAAAGCGACCCGGATGTGCGGATGGGCTGGATGATTATTGTAGGTTCTTTGCCGATCGGAATCTTGGGGCTGCTCGGCCAGGATTGGATTGAAAAAGAATTCCGTAATATGTGGATCACCGTGGTGATGCTAATCGTCTTTGCCCTGTTCTTAGGGGCGGCAGACCGCTTCGGCAAGAAAGACAAAACCCTTGATCACCTTTCTTGGGTGCAAGCAATCATCTTTGGATTCGCGCAGGCTCTAGCGCTGGTTCCCGGGGTTTCTCGTTCGGGAGGAACCATTACCGCCGGTCGGCTTATGGGGTTCACCCGGGTAGCTGCCGCTCGCTACTCCTTCCTGTTGGCAATGCCGGCAGTTTTTGCTTCCGGGTTTTACGAAGCCGCTAAATCGGTAGGTAATAATCCTGCCGGCTGGGGGCCGACAATCCTGGCAACCCTTGTGGCTTTCGCCGTAGGCTATGCGGTAATCGTGTGGTTTATGCGCCTGCTAGAAACCAAGACTTTCACGCCATTCGTGATCTACCGACTGCTCTTGGGCTCAGCGGTAGGAATCGCGCTAGCCGCAGGGGCCCTATCGGCCTTCGCTTAAAAAGGAGACAAATATGGGAGCGGTTCTTTTCGATATGGACGGCACCTTAATTGATTCCGAACCGCTCTGGCAACGCACAGAAGCAAAAATAGTTGCCAGCTTCGGAAAAGTATGGACTGAGGAGGACGGGGAGACTCTAACTGGAAACTCGCTTTTTGATAGTGCCTCCCTGATGATCCAGCTCAAGAATTTGCCGCTGGAGCCAGGGACAGCAGTGGAGATGATGGTCTCGAATATGCATGAGCTTTACACCCTGGAAGGAGTTCCCTGGATACCGGGAGCGCGCGAACTGCTCAGCGAATTGGCCAGCGCCGGGATCCCCACTGCTTTGGTCTCCGCCTCCTATGACATCTTGGTGCGCGATGTTTGTGCTAGCGCTCCACAGGGATCCTTAGAGGTGATGGTGACCGGTTCGGAACCGAATATGCGGCAAAAACCCTCGGGGGATCCCTATCGTCTGGCGGCGCAGCGCCTCCACGTACCGATCGAAAATTGCCTGGTAGTGGAGGATTCTGCTCCCGGGCTAGCGGCTGGACAAGACGCGGGGGCACGACTGGCGCTAGTGGGGCCGCGCGAGGTAACCGATATCCCGGCAGCCCGTTTTGATTCGGTGGGGCACCTGCGACTGCGCGATATCCAGGAACTTTTAGCTTAAATCCGCAGCTTCTTGCGCGCCGTCTTCTTGGGTGGAAAGTAACCGCTGCACGCCCTCGTCAGAAATTTCGGGGGCGATTCCCTCCATCAAGGGGCAATAGGCGCGATAGTCGCACCAGTTGCACAGGGGCGAGCGACGCGGGGGAAAATAACCCGAACGGGCTTGGGTTAAGATTTGTTCCCAAACCGCGAATATTTCTTCGGTGGTGGCGTCAATATCGGCAGCGGTGGGGGTATAGGTGTAAACCTGCCGGTCTTTTAGGAACAGCAGCTGCAAGCGGGCGGGCAACTGGCCTTGAGTCAAGTACCACAGCAGCGCATAAAAGCGAATTTGGAACTGGTAGGGGCCGATATAGCGTTCGGCGGGCGCTTTGCCGGTCTTGTAATCCACAATCCGTACTAATCCGGTGGGAGAAATATCTACCCGATCAATATAGCCATGCAGGTGCAGGTGATTTTTATCGGTTACTCGCAGATATTTTTCCCGATGAGCGGGGGCGAGGCGATCGGGGTTCTCCATTTGGAAATAGTTAGCGAGCAACTGGCGGGCGGTTTCTAAGAACTGGTTTTCACCGCTTTTATCTTCCCCGAAAAGCTCGGCGAGCAAATCCGATTTTTCGCTAAGCGTCTTGTCCCAGGCTTCCTCCATTGTCCGACTGGCGGCGGCAAAAGTTCGCTGCTGAGCTGGAAGGTCAAATAAGTTTTCTAGCGCTGCGTGTACCAAAGTTCCCCGCTGGCGTGCCTGAGATTCTTTGGTGGGGATCTTATCTATCACTTGGAAACGGAACTGCAAGGGGCAATTCCGGAAAGTGCCTATCCGGGAAGGGGAGAGGGCAGAGGCGCGCTTAGAAATACTCATAAGAGTATTGTAAGGCGCTGCCTGATACCGGGAAGTCAGCAAGAAAAGCTAGGATTAGGGAGATGAATCAGATAGAACCAGAAAACAGAAGCGGATGTATCCCCCCTGATGTCCCGCGATTGCCGACGCGGGCACGCGGGGCGTTTAGACTCGGCGACCGGGTGCAGCTCCAGGGGGCTTCCGGGGATCTACATACTGTAACTATCACCGAAAACGGCTGGTTCAATACTGCGAAAGCTGCTTTCCCCCTCGCTGAGTTATTGGGCAGGCAAGAGGGTAGCCTGGTTCGTTCTCGCGAGGGGAGAGAATTCTTAGCTTTTCGTCCTCGCCGCCTGGACTACACCCTGTCTATGCCGCGGGGAGCGGCGATTATCTATCCCAAGGACGCGGCGCAAATCCTGCAATCTGCCGACATTTTTACCGGTGCCCGGGTTTTTGAATGTGGGGCAGGTTCTGGGGCACTGACGGTTTCACTCCTGGAGATGATGGGAGAAGCCGGACACTTGGTTTCGGTGGAAGAACGTGAAGACTTCGCCGATATCGCCCAGGCGAATGTAGATTTATGGTTTGGCCGCCCTCATCCGGCCTGGCAGCTGAAACGCGCATGCCTGGGGGAAATAGACTTGGAAAGCATATACGGTTCCCACTATTTCGATCGCGCGGTTATTGACCTGCTCGATCCCTGGAGCTACCTGGATATCCTGCACCAGTTGTTGGTTCCCGGCGGAGTATTGTGCTGTTACGTAACGACCGTAACGCAAATGTCTACGCTGGTAGAAGCTTTAAGGAGTGATGGGCGTTTCGGGTTTACCTGCAGCGAAGAAACTATTCAAAGACAGTGGCATACCGAGGGGTTAGCGCTGCGTCCCGAACATCAGATGGTGGGACATACCGGGTTTTTGGTTACCTGCCGAGTGCTGGCAAGGGGGGCGAGGCGACCGCAAAAATTGGGGAATGCCCCTAAGGCCGCCAAGATAAACGGCGGGCAGTGGAGTCCGGAAGATGATTGGGAGCAAGTACGCCTAGGGCAGCGCAATCCCGCGCAGAGAAAGACGCGCCGGGTACGCCGAGACGTAGTTAGGCGCGCCGAATATTGGGCGCGAGGAAACGCTGCTGCAGAAAGCACGCCGCCACCAGAGCCAGAAACTAGCCCGGGTACGCCCTCGTAAATGTTAATAATCATGAACATTTAGAGCAGGTGGCGGGCAAAACTAATAGGCTGAAAGAGGTGTACGGAAAGGAAACTGATGCCAGATCCTAACGAAGAGCAGTTGCAAGCCCTCCAGAGGGAAGTGACCTCCTTGAAAGGGAAGAACCAGCGTCTTTCTGCAGCTTTGGGAGCAGCTCGCGAACAAGTGGTAGCGATTCATCAGCAATTAACGGATCTAGCTAAACCACCGGCAACCGTGGCTGTGATTGCGGAAACCCCCCAAAGCCCCGGTAAAGTACGGCTGTTCTTAAATGGAAAACCTATGGTGCTTCGGGTACATCCGGATATCAAACCTGAACATTTACAGGTCGGGATCGAAGTTTTAGTAAACGCAGAAATGGTGGTCTCCAAAATCCTTTCCTATCCGCGCACCGGAACTTTAGTGCAGGTAGGGGAAGTTATGCCTCGGGGGCGCGCCCTGGTGCGGCTATCGAATACCGACAGTGAAATCGTTTCTCTAGCTGCCCCCCTAATTGGAAAAATCGAGGTGGGGGACTCGCTGCTACTGGAAGGACGCAGCGGGATTGCGGTACGAAAGGTGCAAAGAGGAGAGGTAGAGCAACTACTGGCTCCCCAAGTTCCCAATGTTTCCTATAAACAGATCGGGGGACTCAAAAAACAGATTGAAACTATCCGGGACGCGGTAGAACTACCGTTTATTCATCCCGATCTTTATCGGCGCTACGGTCTTTCGGCACCGAAAGGAATACTGCTATACGGCCCGCCTGGATGTGGGAAAACCCTGATAGCCAAGGCAGTTGCTACTTCTTTAGGGGCTAACGCCCACGGGAAATCCTCCTATTTCTTGTCGATCAAAGGCCCGGAATTGCTTTCGAAATTCGTAGGCGAAACCGAGCGGCAAATTCGGGCTATTTTTTCTAGGGCGCGACAACTAGCCAGTAATGAGCACCCGGTAGTGATTTTCTTTGACGAAATGGAAGCACTTTTCCGTACCCGAGGATCAGGGATTTCTTCCGATGTGGAAACCATGATCGTCCCCCAGTTGCTGGCTGAGATCGATGGGGTAGAGGCGCTTTCAAATGTGATTGTGATTGGGGCTTCTAACCGCGAGGACATGATAGATCCCGCGGTGCTGCGGCCAGGACGCCTGGATGTACGGGTACGTATTGAGCGGCCTAACTTAGAACAGGCCGGACAAATCTTTGATATCCACCTGGGACAAAATGTGCCGGTAGAATCAGAGGGGGGAACTTCCCCGGCAGATAGGAAGGCGAGGCTGCGCGAAAAACTGGTGTCGCTACTGGCGGAAGAATCCGATCGCACTCAGATTTATGAAGTCGCCTATGAGAGCGGGGAAAAAGAAATCATCTATGCACATTCGTTGCTTTCAGGAGCAATGATTGCCTCGATTGTCGAGCGGGCGAAAAAAGCGGCGATTAAAGACTCGCTGCAGGATCCGGCGAATATAACGGGACTTAATTGGAGGCACGTAGAAGTAGCCGCGGTAGAAGAAATTCGCGAAACTGCAGCTCTGGGGGCTTCTACCGATCCGGGAGAGTGGGCGCGTACCCTGGGAGTTAGGGGCGCGCGAATTGTCGATGTGCGTAGCCTGCAATAGGAGGAACCGTGACCCAAAGCGCTATTAACCGACCGCTGGGAACCGAAACCGAGTTCGGGATTATCCAGGTAGGAAACGTCTACGCAAACCCGGTTGCACTTTCTACCCAAGTAGTGACGGCCTATCGGGATCGCTCCCGCGAGGCAGAAGCTGTTACCTGGGATTATGAGGGGGAAAATCCCCTGCAAGATATGCGAGGGTTTTCGCATAATCCCCGCCAGGCGGATCCCTCGCAGCTAACCAATAATCCCGAGCAGCTGGCGCCTTCCGGCCCGGGAGTACAGGCAGTTGCCCGCCCCAGCGCCCAAGAAGCCGCAATGCCGAAGCCAAGTGCCTGTGTACTGACTAATGGCGCCCGCCTGTACGTTGATCATGCCCACCCGGAGTATTCCTCTCCGGAAACTCTCGGTCCCATGCAAGGGTCACTCTATGATGCGGCGGGAGATCTGATTGCCCGCCGCGCCATGGAGCTGGCAGCAGAAAATGGCAACCAGATTGAGCTTTACAAGAACAATGTCGACGGTAAAGGCGCGGCCTACGGCAGCCATGAGAACTATTTACTGCGGCGCGACCTAGATTTTTATGGTCTTGCCCAAAACCTGATTCCCTTTCTGGTTACCCGCCCATTGATTTGCGGAGCCGGACGGGTAGGTATCGGGCAGCGATCTGAAAAACCTGGTTTCCAGATTTCGCAACGCGCCGACTATGTAGAAAACGATATTGGGCTAGAAACTACCTTTAACCGGCCGATAATTAATACTCGTGACGAGCCCCATGCCAACCCCAGTAGATGGCGGCGTCTCCATGTTATTGGCGGGGACGCGAACCGTTTTCAATACTCAACCTATCTACGTTTAGGCGCTACTGCCGCTTTACTGTGGCTATTGGAAAACCCGGATTGTCCCCAGGTAAAACAGCTGAAAGAGCTGCGGATTACTTCTGATCCGGTAGAGGAAACCTGGGCGGTATCGCATGATATTTCGCTGACCCACCGCGTAGAAACGGTGTCAGGCCCGCTCAGCGCCCTTCAGATTCAAAACGCTATTCGAGCTGCTATTGTCGAGGCGTTGGAAGAGCGAGGTGGGGCAGATGAGGCTAGTGCGGCGTTGCTGGGTGACTGGCAGCAAGTTTTAGATTCTTTAGCCACTGACCGCGAGCTCGCTGCCCGCCGGGTCGAATGGGTGGGGAAGTATCGGCTTTTAGAACGAATGCGTCAGCGTTTAGGCTGCGATTGGAACCACCCCAAAATTCAGGCGTTAGATTTACAATGGGCGGCGCTGCGGCCGGGAATATTCGAAAATATTTGTGACGCCGGAATGGTAGAGCAACTGTTTTCCCCGGAGGAAGTATTGCGAGCGGTGCAGCAGCCTCCTTGTGGGGGCAGATCCTGGGTGCGGGGCACGGCAGTAGCGAAACTGCCACAAGTGAAGAAAGGATCCTGGCAGTCACTGCTCTTAGATTTAGGCGGGGAACAGCTATTACGCTTCAGTTTGGGGGATCCAGATTGCGCTGCCTCGCCAGCTGAAATGCGCGCCCTCGAAAATGGTGATGCGGCCGCGTTTGCCCGCGCTCTTAGCGCTAAAAAGGAAAAACCGATAGAAAAATTTTAGGCTTAGCTTTATTAGGAGGAAACAAAAGTGGTACAAGAACAAATAAACGCGCCCGGCGGGAAAAATAACAGCATTGACGAAGGGATAGAAGCCGCGCAGGCACAGATCAATGCGCCTGCAATTGATGCCCTCTTAGAGCAGATAGATACGGTAATGGAGACTGATGCGCAAGCTTTTGTCGAAGGTTTTGTGCAAAAAGGTGGGGAATAGTCCTTGCGTAGGATTTTCGGGATCGAAACCGAGTACGGGATCACCTGCGCCGCGCCCGCAGGCCGGCCGCCTCTAGATGCGGAACAGGCTGCCCGCCGGCTGTTTATGCCGGTAGTTAACCGACATCGCTCTTCTAATGTGTTCCTCGCCAATGGGGGACGGCTATACCTGGATGTAGGCTCACATCCCGAATATGCGACTGCCGAATGCGACTATTTGACGGATCTATTGGCTCAAGACGTTGCTGGGCAAGAGATCTTTTCAGATCTGGTAACCGTCACTAATCAGCAACTAGCTGCTGACGGTATCAACGGGCAGATTCATCTTTTTAAGAACAACCGGGACTTTCAGGGGAACTCTTGCGGGTGCCACGAAAACTATCTTTTGCATCGCTCCGCGGATTTTATGGGAATGGCTGACGCCCTGATTACCTTCTTTATTACCCGGCAAATCCTGGTGGGAGCGGGGATGGTAGATGAAGAGGGCGGCTACCATTTTTCCCAACGTGCCGACAAAATGTATGACCCGATTTCGGCGGCTACTACCCGGGCGCGTCCCATTATTAATACTCGGGATGAGCCGCTGGCAGACTCTAGCCAGTATCGCCGGATGCACGTGATCGTAGGGGATTCCAATATTTGCGAAGCCACCACCGCCTTAAAAGTGGGGATGACCATCGCTTTGCTAGATGCGATTGACTGCTCTCTAAGCGTGAGCGACTTGGCGATAGCTGACCCCATGAGCGCCATTCGCGAAATCAACGCCGCTCTAACCGGCAGGGCGCCACTAAAACTAAAAACGGGTGGTTACCTAGATGCGGTAGAAATCCAAAAACGCATCTACCAACGGGTGATGAATACTTTAAACGATGCGGGAGAGCTGGAGGCTACTCGGGAGCGGGTAAGCGTCGGTGATTTTGATCCCCTAGAGCTTTGGGGGAGGGCGCTTAAGTGTTTCGAGGACGAAAACTTCCAGGCGGTGCAAACCGAGATCGATTGGGTGATTAAGCAGAAACTTCTCGAACAAAGCGCGCGGCGGCATCAAGTTCCAATGAATTCTCCGCTAATAGCGCGCCTAGATTTGGCTTATCACGACATTACTTCCGCTGGTTTAGCTCCGGCACTGTGTCAGGCAGGGCTGATGCGTCAGCTGTTAACCTCAAAACAAATAGAGGCCGCTAAAACCTATCCGCCCCGCACTACCCGGGCAAATATGCGGGGCAGGATTTTGCGAGAAGCCGAGCAGCTGCGGCGAGACGTCTCTGTTGATTGGATACACGTGCGCATTGATGAATCGAAAATGCCGACGGTAATGCTAGGGGATCCTTTTGCCTCTGAAGGTGAAATCCTAGATAAACTACTGGCCGAATTGCAGGAGAGGGCGTGAGCTTAATGGATACTAACGCCCGCAGTCACGGCGATGATACGAAGAATGCTGTCCCCGTTTCGTCTCCGGAGCCGCAAACCGCTTCCGGAGAAAACCAGGAAGGCACAACTAGCGATATGAAGCCACGCTTTCCTCCGCGAAAGGCAGCAGTTCCGGCGAAGAAAAAGCCTTACCTCTGGCGTATTTTGCGGTGGTGGCTGGCTTTAGCTGCTGTACTCGCGGTGGCCGCTACGGTAGTTTTAGGGTTTTATCTCTGGCAGGCTGGTAGCGGCCAAGAAATCAGCGGGGTTTCTACCCAGGTGAAAGTCAGTGGTCAACTGGGAGAACAGCCAGTGGTCGAATTTCAAGGGCGAATGCCTATTACTTTGCCTAACTCGCGGGTAGCTATTCGTGGCTTCGGGCCGCAGATACGGGAAAATCAAGACGTACGGGTGATGGTAAGTGTTTACGAGGGCGATACCGGGAAACTGGTTTCCAAGGGAGGAAAGCCACAGCTATTTGTGGGCAAAGCTAACGCCTCTAATTTGCCCAGGGGGTTGCTTACCGAAATTGTTGGCAGGAACGAGGGGTCGCGCCTGATCGTGCACCGCCCAGCTACTGCCAGTGACGGGAAAACCGCTATGGAAGTAGACGTTATCGATGTGCTACCTACTGCGGTTTATCAGTCGCAGTTGCAGATTCCGGAAGCGGCAGGAGTAAGTTTCACTTTCCCGCAGGGATTGCCGCAATTCGAGTCGGCAACGGAAACCAAACCGCAAGAGGCCGCAACTTTCGTCTTGGTGCCTGGCAAAGGCGAACAACTAGACCCCCGTAAGAAGATCCTGGCGCAATATGGAGTCTGGGAACTGGACTCGGGTAAGAAACGCGTTTACACCTGGGGGAATCTTGGCCCGCAAAACATTGTGGGTGAAAGTACTTTCCAATCCTTATCCCAACAACTGACTGCCCTACGTGCCAACTCGCGTATCTTGGCGATTATTCCGGCTGATCAAGCTACCGGTGATAGTGCGTTGGTGGTAGTTATGGATGTTTTGGCCTGCGCAAAATAAGGTAGCAGTTTTTTCGAAGCTAGCGGTAGCTCTGCCGAATCCAGTCCACCTAACGGCACCAGGGATCACCAATCACCCTAGTTTTTTACACTGAGGGTAGAGAACCTATTGAGTGAGGGTAGCGAATCTATTGAGGAGGGCAAAATGGCAGTAGCGATTAGGGTGATTCCTTGCCTAGATGTTGACCAAGGGCGCGTGGTTAAAGGGGTTAACTTCCAGAATCTGCGAGATGCAGGAGATCCCGTGGAACTGGCGGAACGCTACAGCGATGAAGGTGCAGATGAAATAACTTTCCTGGATGTGTCAGCCTCTAAAGAAGGACGCGCCACCATGGTGCAAACCGTGCAGCGCTGCGCCGAGCAAGTATTTGTACCACTCACCGTAGGTGGGGGAGTGCGTTCGGTAGGGGACGTAGAACAACTGCTGGGGGCAGGCGCAGATAAAGTGGGAGTAAATACTGCGGCTATCGCTAACCCAGAGCTGATAGACCAGATTGCTCAGCGGTTCGGTAATCAAGTATTGGTGATCTCGGTTGATGCCCGGCGTTGCCCTGACGGAGTGGAAACTCCCAGCGGATTTGAACTTACTACCCATGGGGGAACCCGTTCTACCGGTATTGATGCCTTAGAGTGGTGTCGCGAAGTCACCGCCCGCGGTGCCGGAGAGATTTTGCTCAATTCGATGGATGCTGATGGGGTGAAAACTGGCTTTGACCTGGAAATGTTAGCGCAGGTACGCTCGCAGGTAACCGTTCCTTTAATTGCTTCTGGGGGTGCGGGCAAGGTTGAGCATTTCGTGCAGGCGGTCCGCACCGGGGCAGATGCAGTGCTAGCGGCCAGCGTTTTCCATTTTGGCGAGGTCGCGATCTCGGCGGTGAAAACAGGACTCAAGGAAGCGGGGTTTGAGGTTCGGTGAGTGTACAACCTTTAGATCCGCATATAGCCTCTCGTTTGAAATTTGATGCGGCGGGACTGGTATGTGCGGTTATCCAGGACTGGCAAAACGGACAAGTTTTAATGGTCGGATATATGGATGACGAGGCGTTGCGACGCACGCTAACTACGGGGAGGGTCACTTTCTGGTCGCGTTCGCGCCGCGAATATTGGCGCAAAGGTGATACCTCTGGGCACGCACAATATGTGAAGCAAGTTCAGATTGATTGTGACGGGGATGCCCTGTTGGTTCAGGTAGATCAGGTAGGGGCTGCCTGTCACACCGGCGAGCGCAGCTGTTTTGAAAGCGGCGGTGAACTGCCAGCCCGCGTCGGGCAGCGCCCGGCCAGCAACTAGAATTATCACTGAAGGTGACAAAAACATAACATAGCCTTGGAGGTGATACTCAGATGAATGCTCTAGAACGGTTACTGGCGGGCGTGCGGCAAGAAGTGGCGCGGCGGGAGTCTGAGGTAAGCCTGGAAGAAATCAAACGGATCGCTGCCCAGCGTCCTCGTCCTCAAGATGGAGTCCGTGCCTTACGTAGCGAGGGCGCGGTTTCGGTAATCGCGGAGATAAAACGCGCCACTCCCGGCAAAGGTTTTTTGCGAGAAGTATCCGATGTGGCGGCACTGGCTAAATCGTATGAGGCGGGGGGAGCTTCCGTAATTTCGGTTTCTACCGAAAAAAACTTTTTTTGTGGCTCCATCGAGGATCTGCGACAGGTGCGGGCAGCAGTAGAGGTGCCGGTACTCTATAAAGATTTCGTGATCACCCCTTATCAGGTTCATGAAGCCCGAGCGCTAGGGGCTGACCTAATTTTGATTCTGCAAACCTCGGCAGAACCAATGGTAGTCACCGCTTTGGTAGAGCGGGCTCACTCGCTTGGTTTGACTGCGATTGTGGAAGTGCATTCGCGGCTAGAAGCCTTTCGAGCACTGGAAGCAGGAGCCCGGGTAATCGGGGTAAATGCTCAGGATTTGCGCACCCTCGATTTTAATATGGATACGTTTGCCCAAATCGTTGACGTTATTCCCGAGCAAGTGGTGGCGGTGGCGGAATCCGGGGTGGCCGGTCCGCATGATGTATTCAACTATGCCCAACAAGGCGCTGATGCGGTATTGATCGGTTCGGCTTTGGTACAGTCAAATAATCCGCAATCTTTAGTGGCTGAAATGGTGGCGGCGGGAGCACATCCAGCTTTGGCAACTTCCCGCAAGTCTCGGATCAGCCACGAGAAGCACCACGACTAGAAAGTTTAGGGATGAACCCGTTTTTTATTCCTTCTCCCGCGCAAGGTGTCTGGTATTTAGGGCCGATTCCCCTGCGTGCCTATGCTTTAGCGATTCTTACCGGTATTTTTTTGGCCTGCCTATGGGCTTCGCGGCGTTATAAAGCCCGGGGAGGTGACCCAGAGTTAATCGTGGATTTGGCGATCTGGGTAGTTCCCATTGGCATTATTGGAGCCCGGATCTACCATGTGTTGAGTAAGTGGCAAGACTATTTCGGGCCCACGGGGGATCCTAAAGAAATCCCGTTGATTTGGCATGGGGGATTGGCCATCTGGGGAGGGGTAATTGCCGGCACCATCACTGCCTGTCTGGTATTGCGGCATCGGCAGTTAAAAATTGCTCCGGTAGCCGATGCTATTGCGCCTACTATCTTGGTAGGGCAAATTTTTGGTCGTTTAGGAAACTACTTTAACCAGGAGCTTTTTGGTAGGCCGACTACTTTGCCTTGGGGGCTGCAAATTGATCTGCAACATCGTCCGCTAGGCTTTGAGCAGTATGCTACTTTCCACCCGACTTTTCTCTATGAAATGTTGTGGAATCTAGCAGCGATCGGGGCGCTGCTGTGGATAGAACGACGTTTTCGGTTGCGTGGCGGCATGATGATGGGATTCTATCTGTGCGCCTATAGTCTGGGGCGTTTCTGGGTAGAGAACCTGCGGATGGATCAGGCAAATCAGTTCCTCGGTTTGCGAATAAATGCTTGGACTTCGGTGCTGATGTTCATCTTGGGGGTAGCCTTGGCAATTTGGTGTTATCGCCAGAACTTCCCCCGACAGCAGGAAGCTAATCCGCAAAAGGATAGGAAAATATCTCCTGCGGGCGGCGATAAATCAACCTCTGTCTAGGTATGTTGGATCAAGCGTGACCCAACTAGCTTCCGACTAAGTGGAAAGAACTGAGGAACTCGTTAGGATAGAGGTATGCGCAGAGCGAAAATTGTATGTACGTTAGGACCGGTAACAAATTCCCCGTCCCAAATTGAAAAACTTGCCGAAGCTGGGATGAACGTGGCGCGGATTAACCGCTCACACGGCAGCCAAGAAGAAGCTGAGGTTACGATTGGTAATATTCGGCGGGTGGCACTGAAAACCGGTAAAGCAATTGCGGTGTTAGTAGATTTGCAAGGCCCCAAGATTCGTTTAGAGACTTTTGCTGCTGGCCCGCAGACCCTAGAAAAGGGTGATATTTTCACGATTACCACTCGCGATGTTCCCGGGGATAAAGAAATCGTGGGGACTACCTTCAAAGGTTTACCGGGGGATTGTACTCCCGGAGATGCCCTCTTGATTGATGACGGAAACGTGCAGGTGCGGGTAAAAGAAGTTACGGCTACGGATGTAGTTACCGAGGTAGAAGTACCCGGGGTGGTTTCCGACCATAAGGGACTTAACTTGCCGGGGGTAGCAGTTTCTGTGCCGGCACTTTCAGAAAAGGATGAAGACGATCTGCGTTGGGCACTGCAGCAAGGTGCCGATATTATTGCGCTTTCGTTTGTGCGCAGCGCCGATGATTTTGCTGATGTGAAGCGGATTATGGATGAAGAGGAAGTCCATGTCCCTGTTATCGCCAAGATTGAAAAACCGCAAGCAGTCGAACGCATAGTGGAGATTGTGCAGGCTTTTGACGGCATCATGGTGGCGCGCGGTGACCTGGGGGTAGAGATGCCGCTAGAAGCGGTGCCCTTGGTGCAAAAGCGAGCGATCGAGCTGGCCAGAAGGTACGCGAAGCCGGTCATCGTGGCTACTCAGGTCTTTGACTCTATGATTCATAACCCGCGTCCTACCCGCGCTGAAGCATCTGACTGTGCTAACGCGATTTTGGATGGAGCCGATGCGGTAATGCTGTCTGGGGAAACCTCGGTGGGGGCATACCCGATTGATGCGGTGCGTCTGATGGCTTCGGTTATTACTAATGTGGAGGAAAACGGGGGAGACCGGATCGCTCCTCTTACCACCTATGATCATGATCGAGCTGGGGTGCTTTCAATCGCGGCTGCCAGAGCAGCGGAAATGCTGGATCTGAAATTTATGATCGCGTTCACGCAGGGAGGTGCGACCGCGCGCACCATGTCCCGACTGCGTTCCCCAATCCCAATGGTGGCGTTTACGCCGCTGGAATCCACCCGGAATCAGCTGGCAGTTTCGTGGGGAATTCGCACTTACCGGGTTCCCTATGTAACTCACACTGACGATATGATTTGGCAAGTTGATCAGGTTCTGCAAGCGCAGGGATTAGCTAAGCGAGGGGATCAAGTAATTATCCTCGCCGGTATGCCTCCGGGGGTGACGGGTTCTACTAACTCGATGCGGATTCATACGGTAGGGTTAGAAACCGACTATCGCTAGTGCTTTACTGCTCATTCTCGAGGGCGGGAAAAGTGTTTTTGCGCTGCCTCCAGGTATTCGGCCTCGGGGCGCGCAGGGAGTTGACGATCCAAGATTGACAATATCTGGATGGTGAACTAAAGTCGAACGCTTGTTGAAGTTTTCGAGTTTTCTCGGAAATTTGGTTGACTGCCTGCCACCTTTATGGTGTGCTGAAGTTGGCCACAACAGGCAGGGTTCTTTTGGAACCCCGGGGTTACCGGTACGAACCATGTGCCAACCCCGTGAGATGAAGAAGTGAATGGAGTATCAAAATGGAAAAATTCAATATTGTTGAAGCAGGCACTGGCCGTCAAGCAAACAATCTGCTGATTAACACGATTTCGGATGCGATCAGCCCTTGGTTTGCGGACGTTAGCCAAGACCGCCGGGTACGGGAAGCAATCGCGGCTCTGGCAGATGAGACTCTGCGGGCTCGTGCCGCCCAGTATCTAGGTCTGCAGCTGCTTCCGGCAGCTTAAGAGGGTGCCGGAAGCGATCTTAGAAACCGAGTTTCTAAGGTATCGCCCTAAGCAATCAGATTCCCCCGCGAGACTATCGCGGGGGAATCTGATTTTCTTTTAAGATCTTGCTGGTGAGCTACTAGCCCCTGGTTTCGGCTACGCCGACCCCAGTTTCGCCGGTTAAAGCGGGTATTGTTCTACGCCCTAAGCCTGGTGGTTTTCCTACAGCAACTGTTCTAGCGGTTGAGGCAGAAGGAAATCGGGTTAGAGATTGAGTCTGTCTTTGCGGCACAGTCCGCTTTTATCCTGCTCAATGTAGCTGCTTTCCTGGTCGTCCTTTCGTGGATTTTCTGCCGATGTATCGCAGACTGCAGAACTATGTATTACAATAATTCTGGAGGGTGATAGGTATGAAAAATGCGACTGTGAGTGCGCGTGTTGAGCAAGATGTTAAAACTGCTGCTGAAAATATCCTTGATCAGCTGGGAATTTCCACCTCAGCGGTAATTAATTCGCTGTATCGCCAGATTATATTGCAGCGCGCAGTTCCTTTTAGTCTGGCTCTTCCCGAAAATTTTATAACTGCTGATGAAATGACCACGGATGACTTGAACGCAAAACTTGCACGCAGCTATTCGCAGTCTTTATCTGGTCAAGGGCGGGACTACAACTCTGTATTTGATGAGTTGGAAAAGGAACTTTAGTTGAATTCCTTCCAGGTTCTCATTACTCCCGATGCTGAGAATGATCTGATAGAACTAAGTAAATATATTGCCCAGGAACTGCTATCTCCACATGTAGCGCGGGATTATCTGAGGTTGTTGCGCGCCGAAATCGGAAAACTCTCATACCTGGCAACAGTTTTCGCGCCTATCCCGGATGAGCCTTGGCGCAGTAGAGGAATCCGTTGCATTGCGGCTAAGAATTTCTTGATTTACTACCGCATAGATACCGATTCGAACTGCGTTTACGTTCTCAATGTTATTTACGGTAAACGTGACCAGCTAGCGGCCTTAAGAAAGGTAGATGAAACCGGGTAACAACGATACGGCATTCCCGGATTAAGCCTGGTGGTTTTCCCACAATAGCTGCTGCAGCGGTTTGCGTTCCCGGTCTTTAGTGAGGCCGGCGGGAGCTTTACCTACGGTACACATAGTGAAGGGCACATAGGGGGCGGCGATCTGGAACTCCCGGCTAACTAGCTCCCGATCAAAAGTGGCAAAGGGGCGCATATGTAGCCCCATGACCTCAGCTTGGAGCAACATATTTTGTACTGCGCTGCCCAAATCGTAGGGGCCAAAATCTAGGCCGTGGCGGGACGGGTATTCCTGATGAATGTTAAGAATCAGCCCGGACGCATCAAGCGCCCAATCGGAAAAACCGGCTACTGCCCGGCGCAACACTTCATAGTTTTTATCGCCGCGGATCCCGGGCACAAACCACCATTCCTGAGTATTCATAGCGCTAGGAGCCCAACGCGCCGCCTCTAAAAGCTGGTTCATTTCCTCGCTGCTGATCGAAAAGTCAGGGTCATATTCGCGCGGACTCCAACGTCCGCTAATGATTTTAGATATTTCAGTCATGTTTCTATCATAGCCAGCCACCCTGAAAACGGTACTAGCAGTAAAAATAAATGGTCGGGCTGACAGGATTTGAACCTGCGACCCCTTGACCCCCAGTCAAGTGCGCTACCAAACTGCGCCACAGCCCGTTACCTCCAAAATCTTATCTTTCCCGCCGCTATCCCAGCAAATCACCCAGACGTGATTCTTAACGCTTAAAATACCAAGCTGTTAAAAACTAGCCGAAAAACGCCCTCGGATTCCGTCCCTAGTAGACTGTAAAGGTGAGTGAGCAACTAGACCTGCGCCGCGCTAAAAAACCTTTCAAAGTGAAAGCGCCCTATGAGCCTTCCGGGGATCAACCCCAGGCAATCGCGCAGCTCACCCAGCGGATTAATGACGGTGAAAAGGATATTGTTCTCCTGGGGGCTACCGGGACTGGCAAATCCGCAACCTCTGCCTGGCTGGTAGAACAGGTGCAGCGTCCCACCTTAATAATGGAGCCCAATAAGACTCTGGCTGCCCAAATGGCGGCAGAACTGCGTGAACTTTTCCCCGATAACGCGGTGGAATACTTCGTTTCCTACTATGACTACTATCAGCCAGAAGCCTATGTGCCCCAGTCGGATACCTATATTGAAAAAGATTCTTCTATAAATGACGAGGTCGAGCGGCTGCGGCACTCTGCCACTAACTCTTTGCTTACCCGCCGGGACGTAATCGTGGTGTCTTCTGTGTCCTGCATCTACGGCCTGGGTACTCCCCAAGAATATGTGGCGCGGATGGTGCCCTTAGAGGTGGGGATGCAAATAGAGCGTAACGAACTGCTTAAACGCTTTATCACCATGCAATACACCCGCAACGATATGGCGTTTACGCGGGGAACTTTCCGGGTGCGCGGAGACACTGTCGACATCATTCCCATGTACGAGGAAATGGCAATCCGTATCGAAATGTTCGGTGACGAGATTGATTCCTTGGCAACCTTGCATCCCATCACCGGGGAAGTAATCGAAGAAGAAGACTCAGTGTTTATTTTCCCCGCCTCCCACTATGTGGCCGGGCCAGAACGGATGCAGCGCGCTTTGGAGGGAATCGAGGACGAACTAGGCGAGCGGCTGAAATACTTCCGTGAGCAAGGCAAGCTCTTAGAAGAACAGCGCTTGCAGATGCGCACCACCTACGATCTGGAAATGATGAGGGAGATCGGTACCTGCGCCGGTATTGAAAACTATTCCCGCCATATTGATGGGCGCGGGCCCGGTAGCCCTCCCAACACCCTCCTCGACTATTTCCCCGAAGACTTTCTACTGGTAATCGATGAATCGCATGTGACGGTTCCCCAGATTGGAGCCATGTTCCATGGGGATATGTCCCGCAAACGCACCCTGGTGGATTACGGTTTCCGCCTGCCCTCGGCTATGGATAACCGTCCTTTGAAATGGGAAGAATTCCAAGAACGCATTGGGCAAACAGTTTATCTTTCTGCCACCCCCGGAACCTATGAATTGGAGCGCTCCGATGGAGTGGTCGAACAAATCATTCGCCCCACCGGTCTCGTTGACCCCAAGATTGTGGTTAAACCTACCGATGGGCAAATCGATGACTTGATGGAAGAAATCCTGGTTCGCAGCGAAAAGAACGAGCGGGTGCTGGTCACTACCTTGACTAAGAAAATGGCCGAAGACCTCACCGAATACCTCGCCGAGCGGGGAGTGCTAGTCGAATATCTACATTCCGACGTGGATACGCTGCGACGGGTGGAACTATTGCGAGAACTGCGGATGGGCAAATTTAACGTGCTAGTCGGGATTAATCTGCTGCGAGAAGGCCTGGACCTGCCGGAAGTGTCACTAGTTTCGATCCTGGATGCCGATAAGGAAGGGTTTTTGCGTTCGACTACTTCCCTGATTCAAACCGTAGGGCGCGCTGCCCGTAACGTATCCGGGGAAGTCCATATGTATGCCGATCAGGTGACTGATTCTATGCGGGCGGCGATTGAGGAAACCGAGCGGCGGCGAGAAAAACAGCTGGCCTATAACCGGGAGCACGGGATTGACCCCCAACCGCTACGCAAGAAGATCGCGGATGTTACCGATATGCTGGCGCGCGAAGAAATCGATACCGAATCCTTACTAGGCACTGGATATCGGGGCGCGGGTAGTGGGCCAGATGCGCAGACCCGTAGGCAGACCGGACAGGACGTGCGCGAGCGGCTGGCGAATCAAAATGAATCCAGCCTAGCGGAGTTAATCGCGGAGCTCACCGCGCAAATGCAAGAGGCAGCCCGGCAGTTACAGTTCGAGGTGGCAGCGCGACTGCGCGACGAAGTGCAAGATTTAAAGAAAGAACTACGACAAATGAGGGAGGCGAATTGAGCGTACCGGACAAGCCAGCAGTACCGGCAGACGAGGACGGGGTAACCGCCTCCTCGAAAATAACCGCTGCGAAAAACGCTGTTACGAAAGGTGATCCCCGGGCAAGCAGCAGCCAGACCATACCTGAATCTGCCGATACTGACCCCCTCAACGCCTCGGATCGCTCGAGAGCCGGGAGCCAGGACTTAAATGATGTTCAGGGGCTGCGTGGGCTTAGCCAGAAAGAAGTTGCGACTCTAACCAAACAGGGGCTTTCTAACCAGTTCACTCCTCGCGCCACCCGCACCGTCCGCCAGATTCTGCGCGCCAATGTGTTTACTTTATTTAATGCCATTCTTGGCGTCTGCATTGTGGTTACTTTGATTTTTGGGCATTGGGCGGATGCGGTTTTTGGGATAGTGATGGTGGTTAATGCGCTCACCGGTATCGTTTCAGAACTTCGCGCCAAGAGAGTGCTAGAAAAGATCAGTATCCTCCAGGAAAACCCGATTCAAGTGATCAGGGAGGGGAAGCGCCAAGCAATTTCACCCCGCCAAATTGTGCAGGGAGACCTCTTATTGTTGCGGCGCGGTGACCAGGTACCTGCCGATGGAGAAGTTGTTAGTACTGGTGGGTTTTACCTAGATGAATCCAACTTAACTGGGGAATCAGTTCCCCGTCCGCGCGCAGTAGGAGAGAAGGTCTATTCCGGTGCTGCAGTAGTCGCCGGGGATGGCTACGTACAGGTCAGTGCGGTGGGCAGCCGCTCTTGGGCTAATGCGATGGCTATCCAGGTCAAGAAGTTTAAAATGGCGCATTCGGAGCTGGAAGAGGGCATCAACAAGATTCTGACGGTAATCACCTATTGTCTTCCCCTGGTGATTGTGCTGCTGGCGGTGGCGCAGCTGCGTAATCTGGGAGGACTAAGCGAAGTCACCTGGGACAATATTGGCCCGGTGGTGGTGGCGGTAGTTGCCGGCATTGTGGGGATGATTCCGCAAGGCCTGGTGCTGCTCACCTCGGTTAACTTTGCGGCAGCTTCCCTAAAACTGGCTAGGCAAGGAGTGCTCATTCAAGAGCTGCCCGCGGTAGAAGTTTTGGCCAGGGTAGACACTCTTTGCTTAGATAAAACCGGTACTCTCACTACCGGAGAGATTGCGGCGCGTGGTTTTGTCCTACCCGGGCAGGATGAACTAGTTCCTGCTGGTAAGCTGGATTTAACCGCGCAGGCTGCCTTGGCAGTTTTGACTAAAGATCGGGAAAACGACACCTCCGCTGCCATCTATGACCGCCTCGATAGCGACCTAGAACAGCTGACACCAAATATTGACAATCCGCAGCTAGTGCCGTTTGATTCGGCTCGTAAATGGTCAGCGGTGGTGAGCGCGGGTGATACCTGGGTGCTGGGCGCTCCCGAAATCGTGTTGGGTGCAGACCTTCCCACCCAAGAACAAACCGCAACTTGGGCGCAGCAAGGGGCGCGGGTGCTGGCTCTGGCACGCAGCGAAAATGAGCAGATTTCCCCGCAGAATCCGGCTCTCCCGGCAAACCTACAACTGAGTGCCCTAATCGTGCTCACTGAACGTTTACGCGCAGACGCGGCGCAAACCCTGGACTTTTTCCGTCAAGAAGGGGTGAAAGTCCTGATTATTTCCGGAGATAACCCGCAGACAGTAGCGGCTTTAGCTGGCAGAGTCGGGATAGAAACCACCGGTTTTGATGCGCGGAAGCTTCCCGAGGACGAGGAGGGAATCGCTCGGATCCTTAAAAAACACCAGGTGTTCGGCCGGGTAACTCCGGAACAGAAACGGGCGCTGGTACACGTCTTACAAGCTAGCGGGAAATGCGTGGCGATGACCGGGGATGGGGTAAATGATGCCCTGGCGTTGAAAGATGCAGATTTGGGGATTGCGATGGGTAATGCCGCGCAAGCCACCAAGTCCGCGGCGAAAGCAGTATTACTAGATTCTAAATTTTCGGCTCTGCCACAGGTGCTGGGAGAAGGGCGACGCGTGCTGGGAAATATGGAGCGGGTATCTACCTTGTTCCTGTCTAAAACTACCTATGCTGCCCTTTTGGCGCTGATAGTGGGGGCATTAGGGATACGTTATCCCTATCTACCTCGCCATCTAACTCTTATCTCTTCCAGCACGATCGGAATCCCCGCGTTTTTCTTGGCACTGGCACCCTCGAACCGGCGTTATCGCCCCGGTTTTTTGCGTCGGGTAGGTCAGCTAGCCTTGCCGGCGGGATTATTGTGCGGATCCACCTCGATTGGAGCCTACCTTTGGTTAGATAGGACGGAGGTGGCCACTTCGGCGGCGACTATTGTCCTGGCGATTGGGGCGCTGGGACTGCTGGCGATCCTGTCACAGCCACTGTCTAGCTGGCGTGGGGGATTGCTCACAGCCATGATTGCTTTGGTGCTGGCGGCAATCACCGTGCCCGTGGTTCGCGACTTCTTTGCTCTGCAGGTCTTAAGCTTTACGCAATGGCTGGTAGTAGGGTTTTGTAGCATCATCTCCCTCGCGGGGTTGGCGCTTATCGGCACCTTTTGGGAACGACGTCACTGGCCGGATCACGGTTCGGGGTTGCGGCTAAAACACGTTAGACTAAGAAAGTAAATCCGGAAGGGGAGTACTTCCATTAACAGGCCAGTCGTCATCACGGCAATTATGCCCGGCTGGTTCGGCCTGAAAAGGCGGAAGAAGACCTGAGCATAGACAACGCCAACGAAATGGAGAACGCTGCATGGGTCTGATGCCTACGCTTAATGCCGTCCCCGGCCATGAAGTAATTCACTGGTGGAACTGGCTACTGCTAGCTATCATTATTCTTGCTCTACTGGTGCTTGATTTTCGCGGACATGTCCGTAAAGCCCACGAACCCTCAATTAAAGAGGCCGCCATCTGGTCAGGTATCTATATGGCGATTGCGGCCGCCTTTGGGTTGGTGGTGTGGCTGCAATGGGATCTGAATCTGGCAGTAGAATACTGGGCTGGTTGGATCACCGAATGGTCGCTGTCCTTGGATAACCTCTTTGTTTTCATCATCATCTTGAATGGATTTAAGGTTCCGCGGGTCTACCAGCAAAAAGTGATCATGCTGGGAATCATAATCTCAATGGTGTTGCGTCTGGCGTTTATCCTGATCGGCGCAGCACTAATTAATCAATTCGCCTGGATCTTTTACCTATTCGGACTGTTCTTGATCTACACCGCGATCAGTCAGGCGCGGGAAGGGATAACCAAAGAGGACGAGGGGGATTCTGGCGAAGGTTACCAGGAGAACAAGTTCACCACCCTGGTGCGCCGGGTGCTCCCCGTCTCTGAAGGGTTCCGGGAAGCGAAACTGCTGTACCGTCACCGCGGGAAAACCTACGTAACCCCCATGTTCTTAGTTATCGTAGCTATTGGATCGGCGGATCTAATGTTCGCTTTTGATTCCATTCCCGCGATCTTCGGTCTGACAAAACACCCCTTTATTGTGTTTGCCGCTACCGCGTTCTCATTGATGGGATTGCGCCAGTTGTTCTTCCTAATAGATGGGCTTTTAGAGCGCCTGGCGTTCCTGCATTACGGGCTGGCTTTGATCTTGGGATTCATCGGGGTAAAACTGATTATCCACGCCGCCCACGAGGCGCCTTTCTGGGGGATAGACAAATGGGCAGCGGGTATTCCGGAGCCCTCTATCGGTTTTTCAATGGGATATATCTTAGTTGTCCTAGTAGGAACCGCGTTGCTATCGATCTGGTACTCTAAGCGGCACCAGAAAGCTAACCCGCAAAAGGATTAATACCAAAGAAATCGGCTCGGATACCTGCTAGTGTTCCAAAAACCTTAGGTATCCGAGCCGAAATCTATAGGTGCGGATGCTATTTTTCGGGTAGGTAATCGTTAGTGTAGGCACCCTCCACGTCCGCTAGGCTCGCGGTGGTAAAGCCGTGTTCGCTCATCCAGGTGGTGTAGGAACGCACTATTTCGGCATCCATCTCACCCCAGCGCCGGGAGGGAGCATGCCAAGAGGGCGCCATGAACTTAAGGGAGGCCTCTAATACGTCCTCCTCGCTGGCGCACATAGTGGAAGCTAAAATATCTACGGTTTCTGCCTGGTTATCCCGGGCAAAATCATAGCCGCGGCTGGTAGCCGCCAGGAATGCTCGCACTTGATCCTCGTGGCTGCGCAGATAGCTTTCCTCCACGCACAGGAAATAGGCATGGTGGGGAGTGACCTCCACTTCGTCGAAGGATAGTTGCACTACCTCGGAGAACGGTTTACTGCCCTGGTAGGCTTCCCAGCCTAAGACATTGAAAATCGCGTCATATTTGCCTTTTTCAACTGCGCGGATATCGGGTTCGAATACTCCCGGATCCATAACCTTGACCTTAGAGAAATCACCGCCATCTTTCTCGACGGCTTCAATTACCATCTGGATGAGCCGTTTAACCGGCGGAATCGATACGGTTTTTCCTTCTAAATCTCGAAAACGGCTGATCCCTTTCTCTTTGAGGGTAATGACCCCACCTAGCTGGTTTTGATTAAAGGTAGCGACGGCTACGAAGGGGTGGTCGCTATGGCGGGTTTCCAGCAGCTCTCCCAGCCTAATGGAGGCAAATTGAAACTCTCCCTTGGCTGCAAGTTGTGCGGGGGTGCCGCGGTCGAAACCATCCCAAGAAATATCAACATCTAGGTCTGCCTGTTGATACCAGCCTTTCTTGCGAGCCACGAATAAGCCTGCGTGATTAGGCCAAGTAACGACATATTCCAAGCGGATTCGGGTTAAATCCATTTTTCCTCCCTATTCTCAATGCCCCAGAGGGCGTTTTCGATTTTTTGATAGGCTTTCACAAAATTTGGGGTAGTGCGCAGTCCGGTTCCGTGACTAAAACTACCGGCAGTCGCCGGCGAATTTGCTGATAAATATTCCTCCCGTTCCGGAATCGTAATCGGAATTTCACTGATAATACGGCCAGGCCGGCCCGACATCATCAGCACCCGGTCAGCTAGGGTGACTGCCTCCGCAATATCGTGGGTGACCAGCAAAAGGGTTAAATCACGGCTGCGCGCGGCTTGCCAGAGCCAACGTTGCATGTGGCTCCGAGTTATTTGGTCAAGCGCTCCAAAAGGTTCATCTAGGGCGATTAAAGTGGGTTTGGCTAGCATGGTGCGCAAAAAGGCTACTCGCGAACGCATTCCTCCTGAAAGCTGCGCCGGATAGGCTCCAGAAAACTGTTGCAGATCGAACTGGGCGAGGAGGGCGCGGGCGCGCTCGCGGGCTTTTTTGCGGGGGACTCCCCGGATCCGTAAGGGCAGTGCCACATTGTCTTCGATAGTGTTCCAGGAGAACAGTCCATCGCGCTGGGGCATCAGGGCGACTAGGGGACTATCCACTGACCAAGCCAGGCTGCCTTGAGAGGGAGAACTAAGACCCGCAATTATTCGTAGCAGGGTAGATTTTCCGCAACCTGAAGGTCCCACCAGGGCGGTTATCTTCCCCTTAGCTATAGCCATCTCCACGTTGTCTAAAGCGGTCAGAGGTGGATTAGTAAAACTCTTCGTTACCGCTGATAGTTCCAATAGGCTCATTTTGCCTTCTTCCAGGGAATCAAGATGCGTTCTGCTAGTCCCACTAGTAAGTAAGCTGCCAAAGTCATTAGCGTTAGGATCCCGGCACCGAAAAACACTAGTTCCGTCCGAAAAGATCCTTGGGCAGTAAGCAAGTAAATTCCTAAACCATTCTCCGCCCCCACGAACTCGGCGGTAGCGGCAGTGGCCGGCCCGTAGGTGACCGCGATGCGCAGTCCAGTAATAAAATCCCCCAGGGCTGCCGGCATTCGCAAGTGGGAGAAAATCCAGGCAGGGGAGGCTCCTAAAGAGCGCGCTACATCAATCTGGTCCCGTGAGGGAGTCGCCAAGCCTTTAGTAAAAGCGACGATGATTGGGAAAACTCCAAATAACGCCACTAGGAGGATTTTTGAGGTCATGCCAAATCCGAACCAAATTATCAGCAGGGGAGCGATAGCTACTACCGGAATGGTCTGGGAAATCACTATGAGGGGCATCACGGCTTTGCCGAAAGTTTTGGCTCTCCATAGCGCAAAAGAAATCGCTACCCCGCAAACAATTGCCAGCAAGGTGCCTGCCGCTACCTCTATGAGGGTTACTTGCGTGGCTAGCCAGGCCGCCGGCCAGTCCGCGACCCCGGCTTTGATGATCACAGTGGGGGCAGGTAGCAGCTTGGGGTTAACTGTCCCCAGGCGGCAAACTCCCTCCCACAAAAGCAGGGATAAAAGGACGAGACCGGCGGCGACTAGTCGCGAGCTTGCTTTCATTTACTGGCGGCTTTGGCTAGGAACTCGTTGGTGACTACTTCGGGCGCGGAAATTTTTTGGGTGTAGGGTTTTCCATCACCGTCAGTAACTAGCTTCTGCTCAATAATGAAGTCTAAGTAGCTTTGCCACTTATCCATATCGGCATGCCCCACAGTGCCGGCCGCATCTGGCCAATACTCTTTGGAAAGCTTCTCCTGGGAGGCGTTAACTAGTTTTGCATCTAGCTTTGCCTGGGGATTAGCATCCATCAGAATTTTCGCAGCCTCCTGGGAATGGTCTATTGCCCACTGGTAGCCTTTCTGGGTGGCTTGCACGAAGGAGCGCACCAGCTGCGGATCTTCTTTTATTAGATCTGCACGGGTAGAAATTCCCAGCAACGCCGGGGTAGTGGGCACTCCGTACTTGTCGTAATCAAAATAGCGTAACTTATACCCGCTCTGCTCGGCCTCAATGCCTTCCCAAGTAGACAGAAGTTCCGCAAAGTCAGCGCGTTCTTGTTCCACTGCCTGCAGCGTCCCAGCACCGGCGACCACTTTTTTGAAATCACCTTTGCCACCGTCCTTTTGGATCAGCATTTTGGTGGCAATATGTTGGAATCCGCCGCCGAAGTCAGCGAGGGTCTTGCCATCTAAATCTCGGGGACGCTGAATATCCGCCTTATCTAAGAATCCCACCATATAGGAAGACTTTGGTTGCAGGTTGAACACCATCTTGATCCCCAAGTTGGAGGCTTTCGCGGAGGCAATCGAGTCGGTGCCGGAGAAGCCAAAATCGGCGCCTTTGGCGGCCATGACTGATTCCACGCCGCTCTTAGAAAAGCCCATTACTTTTACGTTTAGTCCGGCTTCGCGGTAAAATCCTTTTTCTTGGGCAACATAGATCCCGGTGTGGTTAGTGTTGGGAGTCCAGTCCAAAATAACCGAAGTGTTCTTTAGTTCGGGATCTCTAGTTGCGGAACTAGATCCCGTGGCGCACCCTGCCAGAGTTAGAGCCAGGGCACAGGCTAAAGCGGTAGCTATTTTTCGCATGCTTTTTCTTTCGCTAGTTGGTTGATAAGGGACAAATACTTTTGGCCAGGCCCGGTCAGGAACCATTGGCTATGACCTTGGAATCCGATATTCCAGGCCCAGTCTTTGATCTGTGGATCAATCGGTGCCAGCAGATCGTATTCGATGGCAGAAAGGGAAAACTCCACGTTACAAAGGGCGATCATAGCGCCGAGCATCTCGATTTCCTCCGGGGAGAGGGAGAACACCTGCCCGTATCCGGTTAGCAAGTCGCCAGCGACCTGTGGCCAGTAACTATCGGTTTTCCCCTCGGTAATACTGATCCAGTCGATACTGTGGCGTTCCAGTAGTACTGCCAGGTCAAAAAGTGGGGGATTGGGACAAGCGAGCCCGAAATCAATCAGAGACGAAATGCTGTTTCCTTCCCAAAAAGTATTAGAAACATGCAGGTCACCGTGGGTAAAGTAGCGAGGAACCTGCGCTAAGGGGATAAGAGCGCGCGCAAAAGGACGCAAAGGCTCTAGTGCGGCCGCTAGATCGTTGCCATTGTCTTGCAGATAGTTAGCAAGCACCGGATGCTCATTTAAATAACTTCCTAGCTTTGGTAGCGGATCTCCCAACAGGAGCTCTATTCGGTTTTGATAGGGGCCAGGATCCAGGGACTGCGGCTGAATTTTTTGGCTAGCGATACGGAGTCGGGCGGCAACTCTACCCAGTTCCACAGCTTCTTCCCTGGTTTTTGGAGGTAACCAGGAGCGCAGATCGCGATAGCGGTCTTGCCCAGCCGCGCCTGCGGAGGCCTCGATAATCCACTCTCCGGTAGTGAGGGTGCTGCCTCCCTGATTGAAACAGAAAAAACGCGGGGTGGAAAAGCCCCCATCTGCCAGTTGATTGACAAAGGAGTGCTTAGCTTCCAGCTCGGACGCGCTCACCAAGTTCTGGTGGTAGCGTTTTAAAAATACTTGCTTGCCGCTAGCGGTAGTCACTAGGCAAGCCGCTGCCATAGGACGGGAAGAAGGGGAGAGGCTTGCGATTTGCTGCTCACGAAAATCCGGGATTTCTCTTAAGGCTTTGGCAGCTTGACTGGTGGAAAAAGGTGGCCAGGAATTATTGACCACTTCCAGCTGCTGTTCTCGATCCATCTGTGCCTCCTAGATTCGTGCACAGGTGAACCAGCTTCCTGCGCCAGCATTATCTGGATCAGGTGTAACGGTCGAAGCGTTTTTGCTTCCTCTCAGCTCGAAAGCTCCCGTGCTACAAGTAGGGTACCAGAAGGGCGGCGAATTTGGATTGCGCCCTCAAAATCCGGTAACGTGGTTTGAGTTCAAGGGCCATTGGCGCAGGGGTAGCGCGCTTCCTTCACACGGAAGAGGTCACTGGTTCGAAACCAGTATGGCCCACCATTAGCAGTTATTTCTGCAGATAAGCCCGCATTATTTTCGTCATTTCCACCTGATCGCTTAGCGCGCACATTTCCCGGGCGGCATGCATCGATAAAATCGGAACTCCCACATCAATAGTGGTGATTCCTAATCGAGTAGCGGTCATCGGCGCGATAGTTGACCCACAGGTGACTGTATTGTTTGACACAAAGCGTTGAGTCTTAACCCCGCTGCGCTGCGCTGCGTCCTCCCAAATGTGCCAGCCGGCAGCGTCGGTGGCATAACGCTGGGAGGCATTGAGCTTTAGTACCGGGCCAGATCCCATCACCGGACGGGTATCAGGGTCGTGTTTTTCGGGATAGTTGGGGTTTACCGAGTGCGCAACATCGGCGGATAGGCACGAGGACGCGGCCAGCATCCGTTCAAATGCTTCCTCTTGACCGGTGGTGCGGGCGCAGCGACGCAGCACCTGTTCCAGTAAAGGTCCGGCAGCCCCAGTTTCGGTGTGAGAACCTACTTCCTCATGGTCAAAGGCGGCGCTAATTAGAATATTGTCTCCTTGAAAATCCAGGTCAACCAGGCTTAGTAGTGCCCTCGTGGCGCTATAGACCGAGAGCAGATTATCTTGACGAGCCGATGCCAAGAATTCTCCGGTAGTTCCCAGCCGCTGCGGGGCATGAGTATCGAAAGTGTAGAGCTCGTGACTAGAGATCTCATCGGCTCCGGCAAGGCCAGCTTGCCCAGCGATTACCTCCAAAATTTTGCGAGAGGATCCCCCTACCTGCCAGAGGGGACGCAAATGTTGCTGGAGGTCTAATTTCAGGTGGTTGGCGGATTCCCGATCCAGGTGGGGAGCAAGCTGGGGAATAGTAGCGATCGGACCGGTACGCACCAGGTGGGATTTTCCAGTTCGGTCATAGACGATCCCGGCGATGCCCAGTTCCCGGTTTAACCAAGAGTTAGGGAGCATTCCCCCATAGATCTCTACGTTGAGCTGCCCCCAACCATCGGGACTAAAACTATCAGGGGTAGGTTTTAGTTTGAAGGCCGGAGAATCAGTATGGCTGCCGATGATGCGGAATCCCTTGGGGGATCCAGTAGGTACGATCCAGGCGATGAGGGCGCCTTTGCGGCATAGAAAGTAACGTCCGGCACCGCGCGGCCAAGGTTTAGTGGCATCTACTGGTTTAAAGCCCTGGGAGCGGTAGATATCGGCTAAGGTGCGGGCAGCGAAACTGGCGCAAGGAGAAGCAGTAATAAAGTCAATTAAACTTTGGGAGTAGGTTTCCAGATTAAAACTCGTCATAGTTTCATTTTAAGGGGGAGGGTTAAAAAGTTCCTGCCCCTTAGATGCAGCTGCTAGCTAAGGGGCAGGAAAATGAACTGGATTGCTTAACGCGGTAAGGAGACCGGGTCAGTGGAAATGAAACCGTCATCGTCGTCCTCGCCCCGCACGTGGCGTCCGCGTCGATTGCGAGCCGCGCGCGAGTTCCCCAGATCTGCAGGTTCTTCGGAACCCAAGTGCCGGGGATCTGAGCCCGCTTTTACTCCCTGGCGTTCCTGGCCGCTGGATTCATCTTCTTCGCGTTGAGCTTGCTCGGCTTTTTCCTCGGCCAGCTTTTGGGCTTTACTGCGGGCATCCTGTTGCTTCGCGATTTTCTTGCGCTGCTTCTTGGTGCGCTTAGCCAGTTTTTTACGCAGTTTTTCTTCCGCTTTCTCTTGGCGGCGAGCTGCTTTTTCTTGGCGGAGCCGCTCTTTTTCGGCTGCCCGCTGTTCTTGATATTCCGCGAATACTAACGCCTGTAACAGCTGTATTTGGGAAACCCATTCGGGCAGTTCCAAAGATTCTCGCAGATAGTAGAGCTGGTGAGCCAACCGCCCGCGTTCAGCTAGCAACAAACCATGAAGATCTTGGCAAAACTGCACATAATCCGAAATCTCTCCCCAGGGACGGCGGTCATCCTTAGTGAAAAGCGGGAGCGCCACCGGACGTAGCCGCGCAAGTAGCGCCGCTGCCGCCTTGGGTTTTAACACCAGCGGATCTTTAGTTAGTGCCGTCCAAATCTGCGCTAACGGTCCGGTCTCAGTTTCTAAAACTTGATCGGCAATATCTACTAATTCGGTGTCGGCCGGGATCTGAGACATTAGTTCCGGCAAAGGCTCGGAAGCAAAAAGTTGGTCTAAGCCCTTACTGTCCACCTGAAGATCTAGATTTGCAAGCGCTAGCAGATCGCAATCTCGCAGGTTGCAGGCTCCCTCCCAAGAGTTGGACTCCAATTGTGGTTGCAAGGGAAAACTGGGAGGAAACTTTGAGGTTAAGGAAAACAAAGTAATCCGGGGATTATCTCTTTGACAGTAGTAGTCAGTCAGTAAAACGCGTGCCCGCTCCCAGGTATCGGCGTCTCCACGAGTTATTCCGGCGACTATTTCCGGAACCTTGTTAATCATGTTCCCTCCGCAAGTAGCTTGTTTCCTAAATTGTAGTCGAAGACTTAGGGAGGCGGGGCAATACGTTCACCAAGAAGAACTTTCTAATCCACTGTTAAACTGGTTCCGCCCGGTTTGTCTGTCCTTACGCTCTGGGGGAAATCTGAGCGCGTGCTAGTTAGTCACTTAGCTGCGGTGTCTTCGCAAGAGTACTTTTCGAGGACGCTGCTGCTAGCGGCGGTCAGCTTCGGCGGTTTGAGCCGCCGCTAGCCCTTAGATAAACAAGGTAGGGTCAATAATCAGTTCAGAGGTCTTCTGCTGGCTGCAGCCGGGAGATACCCGCGCGGGAACCCCAATAGCGGAGCATCCGGCAGGCACATCGCGTACCACTACCGCATTGGCAGCGATACGCGCATCCGAGCCCACGTGGATGGGGCCGAGCACTTTGGCGCCGGCACCCACCATCACCCGATCCCCGAGGGTGGGGTGCCGTTTGCCTTTCGACATTGATACCCCACCCAAGGTTACCTGGTGGAACAGTACGCAATCGGTACCGATCTTGGTGGTTTCCCCGATTACTACTCCGTTGGCATGGTCGATAAAAAGACGCCTACCTAGGCGGGCGCCCGGGTGAATATCCACCCCGGTATAGCTGCGGGAAATTGACGAAACTATTCTGGCAAGAAGTTTAAATTTTTTCTTGAACAACATATGCGCCAGGCGGTACGCCCAAACCGCATGTACTCCGGGATAGGTTAGGGCGACTTCCAGGGCGTTGCGAGCAGCCGGATCCGAATTAATAGCTGCTGCTAAGTCTTCTTTGCACAGTTGTATTAAAGTCGGTTCCGGCTTCGCCATTTTCGCTCCTAGTCCATGAAATCTTTAAACAGCGGGGTAGTTAGGTAACGCTCGCCAGTATCGGGCAGCAAAGCTACGATACGTTTACCTTTCATATCAGGGCTTTGCGCTAAACGCAATGCTCCTGCCAAAGCGGAACCAGCAGAAATTCCTACCAGCAGCCCTTCTTTAGTGGCGGCGGCGCGCGCCATGGCGATAGCGTCCTCAGTCTTAACCGTGAGCACCTTGGTTATCACCGCAGAATCTAGAATCTCAGGTACAAAGTTTGCCCCGATACCTTGAATCCCGTGTGCCCCAGCCTTACCGGTAGTTAGCAGGGCGGACTCTTCCGGTTCAATCCCGAAGACTTTGATATCAGGATTTAGCTCCTTCAGGCGCCTGCCTACTCCGGTGACGGTGCCGCCAGTTCCGATCCCGGCAACGAAAACGTCAACCTGACCGTCGGTATCTGCCCAGATTTCTTCGGCGGTGTTTTCATAGTGAGTCTGGGGGTTTGCAGGGTTAGTGAATTGGGAAGCCAAAATGGCGCCTTCGCGTTCAGCTACCACTTTTTGTGCGGCATCTACGGTGCCTTGCATTCCCTTCGCCGCCGGGGTTAGTACTAACTCGGCTCCAAAAGCACGCATGAGGGCGCGGCGTTCTTTGGACATTGATTCGGGCATAGTGATTACCACTTTGTAGCCGCGGGCAGCTCCTACCATTGCTAGCGCCACCCCGGTATTTCCAGAGGTAGATTCCACAATAGTGCCGCCAGGCTTTAGTTTTCCGGAGGCTTCCGCGGCGTTTATCATCGCCAGAGCTACCCGGTCTTTAACCGAAGATGCAGGGTTGAAGGATTCAACTTTGGCTACCACTTCGCCGTCAATATTGGCTGGCACTAGATGATTGATTTTTAGTAGGGGAGTGTGGCCAATAAGTTCAGTTACGTCTTTTGCGATATTCATGCTTTTCCTTAAATTATTCGCGGTGACAAACTGGAGGTATCCAGTTATAAAAGTTGGAAATCGGGGCAGAATAAAACTTTGTTGCCCCGAGGGACAGCCCGCGCCTTAGCGGTCGGCGAGATGCCCCTAGATACATAGACGACAGCGAGAGGTGGCGGGAAAACGCATTTGCCTCTCCGATCTGTCGTGAAAACTTGGTTGCTTCAAGTTGTAACATCTTCGGTTTTACAGTCGCAACTTTTATGCGCTCAGTAAAATTTGGGAATAACTGCTGGATGTCCGGGCGGTCCTTCAGGGCGCTCCTATCCAGGGCACAAACAGTGGCAGGCATCTGCCCGCTACTGGCGTTACTATCCGGTCTAACCGAGGTGGCGTCAAGATCTAATAAACCCGCTCGGCAGGGCGAGGATTATTCTCGCACTTCGCGAGTAATATCGGGCGAGGTCTCTATGTTGATTTCCCTCCCGCTGATGCTCGATAAGTAGCTTTCGATCTGCGATTGGCTACTTTCTAGCGGGGCAGCGAATTGCAAGCTAGCTTCTTGGCTAAAGTCCCGATCGAGGATCTGGTAACCGCTTTGAGTAAGTTTTGCTTCGATCTTTCCGGCTTCCCCGATCGGTAAATGCAGCTGGTAGGAAGGCTGGGTAATCAAGCGCACGGTCTGGGCGTTTTTCAGTACTTGTTGCACCGCCTCGGAATAGGCGCGTACCAACCCTCCGGTACCCAGTTTAGTTCCCCCGAAATACCGGGTAACTACGCAGGTAACATTGGTTAACCCGGATTCGGTCAAGACTTTGAGCATCGGGCCTCCGGCAGTTCCCGCCGGTTCTCCATCGTCGCTACTGCGGGCAGTATCAGGCCCAGTATCTTGGTGAATGATAAAAGCGGTGCAGTGGTGGCGGGCGTCGGGAAACTCGCGGCGAATCTGGGCGATAAACTCGCGGGCGGCCTCCTCAGAATCGGTGCGCTCTAGGGAGGCGATAAAGCGGGAGCGTTTAATCTCGATTTCGCTGCGGGCAGGGGCATAGATAGTGCGCATAGCTTGATCCTATCTATTAGTTGGCTGGGGGAGGGGGAGTATTTAGGTTTAGGACGAGGGCGTCCTCGGCAATATGAAAGGGTGGGTTTCTGTTCTTTCCGCGCGAGATAAAGCGTGCTCGCGGTGCAAATCACATGGTTGAAACTGGAAACTTAGCGCTATAAATGGCACAGTTATAGAGGTTATTTTTCTATTTGTATTAGTTAGAGGAGTCCGTGATGGCAGTACCAAAGCGCAAAATGTCTCGTGCGAATACCCGCACTCGGCGGTCTGCTTGGAAAGCCAAGGCACCCCAGCTTACTTCGGTCAAGGGCAATGATGGACGTTCCTATGTGGCACCTCGTCACCTGACCAAAGCCGTAAAGCTGGGGCTGTACAGCCCGGCAGACGATTTCGAGTAAAACTCGAAGTTAAGAAAAAGCCCCTAGCAGTTTCCTGCTAGGGGCTTTTGTTTATGGTTTTTCTTTTTTTGCTTCCCGAATGAAGGATCCCTGGAGGTGGCCGAGAGATCTTCTGTCATTCACTTTCCTTAGCGCAGGGAAGTACCTTTCTTTAAAAATAGTGCGGTGAGATAACCTGCGACCACTGTGAGCACGCCGGTGCCGAGCAGCCACCAGATTGAAATCGACGGGGGTTTCACAGGATTAGACTCACTGGGGTCAATCGGTCCAAATATAGTGAAGAGAATTCCATCCCAATCCAGAGAAATAAAGGGGGCATCGGGGGCGAAAAATACCAGCTGCCCAGGGAGAAGCATCAGCAGGAAACCAATAATTTGCATTCCTACATACACCAGCACTGCTACTAATATCGGGCCGCCAATTTTTCCGAAACGATCCAGGAAAGGTCGCCGGTTGCCGGCGGTAACTATGAACTGGCAGAAGAAAACACTGGAAATAGAGGATAGTAGCATGGCCATAATAATCAGAAAAGCTACTTGCCAGGTCTGAAGGGTTGTAAAGAAGTATGTCAGAGCATTGCCAGAGGCATCTTCAAAAAACAAGGCTGTGACCAATAAAAACCCTCCGCAAAAAACCACTAGCGTGAAAAGACCGAGAGCTAAGAGGTTAAAAAGGCTTTTTGCCCAAAATAGCTCGGTAGGTCTTGCCGGGATCGACATGGTGAAATACCCAGTTTTTCCGTACATGGAACGGTAATAGTGAACTAAAAGGATTATCGAATAAACCAGGTAAGCGGCTAGCATTCCTAAGAATGCCAATAAGAATATGGTAGACCCTACGGCTACGGAGTTACGTAAAATTGAGACGGCTATCGCGCTCAAGATTGCGGTCAGCAAGGTCAAACCAATGGTGATTCCTAGTGGTTTACGTAGCGCCAGGAAATCGTGTTTCATTATTTTAGTAATCATCGGTACATCCCCCTAAAGAGTCCGTCCAGACTGGTTTGATAGGTGCTGCGGAGCTGGTCAGCATCTCCGGTTAAAAATACTTGTCCCGCCGACATGAATACGGCGGTAGAAACCACGGGTTCCACATCGTTAATCAAGTGGGTCGATAGCAGCATTACTGCCTGGGGATTGAAACGGGAAATAACGGCTCGCAAGATTACGTCCCGCGCTGCCGGATCCACCCCGCTAATGGGCTCATCAAGCAGATAGACGCGCGCATTTCGCGACATGATCAGCGCTACTTGGAGTTTTTCGCGCATCCCCTTGGACATGGCGGACAGTTTTCGATCTGCTGGGAGGCGGAAAAAATCTACCATTTCGTAGGCTTTCGCGGAATCGAAGTCAGTAAAGAAGTCCTGGTATTGGCGGATTGCGGAGCGTGGGGTGAGGTTATCTGCCAACAATGAGCTGTCGGGTAGATAGGAGGTAAAAGCTTTGGTTTCTGCTCCGGGAGTTTTCCCGAAAAGCCGAACCTCGCCCTCGTAATCCTGCATTACCCCGGCCAAGATTTTCATTAAGGTAGTTTTTCCACACCCGTTCGGCCCCATGAGGCCGACTATGCCGCCACTGGGCAAAGTTAGGTTGGCGTTGGCTAGTCCGATCTGAGAGCCGTAGAACTTTGAAACTCCTTTGATTTCAATGGCGGGAGCAGTTGTCTGTGCCCCGGGGTGTTCGTTTGCTGGGCGGGGCGCCATAAAATGTTCGGGGTTGGTGCCTGGCGTTGAAGCCGGAGGGGTTGGGAACTGGTTTAACTGATTTTCAGTCATGAGATTTTCCCTTCTTCCATTGTTTTTCTACTAAGTCGAGTGTTTGGGGTAGGGTAGCGCCAGCTTTTTTCATGGTGGCGGCGTACTGGTCGGTGTGCTCCAGGAATACTTTTTGGCGAGTCAGCCAGATCTTGTCCTGGTCTTGGGTTACGAACCGTCCGGCGGTGCGCTCTGATACCGCCAGTCCTTCGCGTTCTAGTTCCGATAGGGCGCGTTGCACCGTATTAGGGTTGGCTCCTACCGTTTGGGCGAGGTCGCGCACGCTGGGAATCTTGCTCCCCGGCGGCCAGCTTCCAGAAGTTATGCGACGAGAAAACTCGTCGCGCAGTTGACTCCAAATAGGAATTGCTGAGTTCAGTTCCATGTCCCCTCCTTTCTGTTACTGTATCAATGTAGTAATACAGTAACTCTGTTGGGGTGCTGTGTCAAACGGTTAATACAGATTATTGTTTTGGAGGGGGGGAGGTGAACGGGGTGTGGATAGAGGAAATCCCGCGACCTATGCGGACACATGTCACGGGACATCACATGGTCGGGGCGACAGTGTGTGGTTTCAGGAGATGTGTCCGTTTTTTCTTGGGGTTGGGGTTTTAAGATCTTTCAGGACTTGTGTCCGCTTGTAATAGGGAAAAACTCTTTTGATGTCCCAGGTCATTTGTCCGAAAACCTGTAATCTCAAGCATGTCATATTCAAAGAATCGTGCCATTGTCCTTGCAGTGACGGAAGGAGCAATGACCACCAGCCAAGCCGCCACACACTTCAACACCTCACCACGCCACATCCGCCGCCTTTTAACCCAATACCGACAACACGGACTAAAAGGCCTAGAACCCAAATCAAGAAAACCCCACCACTGAACTGTCCTGGGTTTTGTTCCTACTCGTTTTTGAGAGGATTAGGGATATGTCTAAGAGGTAT
>NZ_JAKNHJ010000039.1 GCF_022133705.1 Varibaculum cambriense | reverse complement strand
GGCCAGATGACCACCGAAGCGTTCGGTCGGCTTGCATCATGGTCGAGTTTTAACATCGTTGTGGGACGCCACGACGAATTTGCCCATTCCAGAGTTGCCATCCCACAAAAGCGTGGGACATCAGCTAAGTCAATCGTTTTACATTTTCCCCATCCCACACACTCAAACTGGAAACCCCGGAAAGACGCCATTCCTGCCACACCCGTCACAGCCATTACCCGAGGGGCCGTGGGACGCCACGCAAAAATCGGCAAAACACGCGTAGCGTCCC
>NZ_JAKNHJ010000038.1 GCF_022133705.1 Varibaculum cambriense | reverse complement strand
GTATCGGTAGGCTCTCCGGAATTCGAAACTGCGAAAGCTATACTGCAGAAGAAGATGGAAGGCCGCAGCGATGAAATCATGATTGATGACGAGGTTCTCGATTATCTGGCAACCCGCTTTGCGAGTGATGTCAGAAAACTGGAGGGAACACTCAATGAGCTGTTCTTCAAAGCAATATTATACAATCCGGAGCGTATCGATATCACTTTTGCGAAAGAGATATTTAAAGAAAATCCAATCGTTGTCAAACAGGAGGATGAATTAACGCCGAA
>NZ_JAKNHJ010000037.1 GCF_022133705.1 Varibaculum cambriense | reverse complement strand
ATGTGGGACAGAATTTCGGCGGCAGTATTGAGACCATGAGAGTAGCAAACGTAAGTCTAAAGGTTGTTTTATAGTAGTTAGGATGTAGGAAATGTATTCCGATAGGCCATTTTACATTTGGAGGGACGGTTGAAAGTGGACAGAGGAAAAGGTGCGGAAATGGCTGATTTTGATTGTTTATGTTTTGTGTGATAATTTTACATTTTTGCATAGTATTAGGTAGTTAGATGAAAGATGAATAGACATAGGAGTAAGAAAACATAGAATAGTTACC
>NZ_JAKNHJ010000036.1 GCF_022133705.1 Varibaculum cambriense | reverse complement strand
GCCCAATCAGGCGACCGGCCTCGAAGGCCGAGATGGAGCTTCATGACTGACAATGTAAGTGGCGCGGTGCCATGGTCACGGCCAGCATGCCCATGTGAGTGCCAGCTTAGACATACGCTGTACGTTGATAGGCATGTCTCTGATCGTCGCTACGACATTCGCACTCGCCGCCTGGATCGTGCTGTGGGCGGTCGGCTTCGGCCGCAGCGGCGACGCGTTCATCGTCACCGTCGTGCCGATCGTGTTCCTGACCTGTGCCGTGCGGATCGCCACGC
>NZ_JAKNHJ010000035.1 GCF_022133705.1 Varibaculum cambriense | reverse complement strand
AAAAGCAAAAGCATTAGTGCATTGTGATGTGGAGAATAAGGTGCATACGATGAAAAAGGTGATTTGTCATTTACAAGAGGTAGGTCGAAACAGAACATGAAAGTTGGTCGGTAGGTGGCATGCAGAGGTAGTTTCAAGGTGACAGGTTATGAAGATATGGTGCAAAAGACAAATGGATGGTGGCAGGCATAGTAAAATGATGGTGTGGAAGACATAGATGGTATTTGTTTTGCATTTACGGCACCGGATGCGGGCGATAATGACGGGAAGAGATTTAGTATGTGGGACAGAATTTC
>NZ_JAKNHJ010000034.1 GCF_022133705.1 Varibaculum cambriense | reverse complement strand
CGGGTCAACGAACTGACCCCCGTATAAGAAGCGGAACAAAACCCAGTACGGTTCAACTTCCAACACATCTACAACACCAAACGCCCCCACAGAGCACTCAACAGAAAAACACCCCACCAGGCCTACCACAACAAACCAAAAGCACACCCCACAATCACCATCAACAAAAACGACTGGCGCGTACGACTAGACACCGTAGACCAAAGCGGCACCATCACCCTCAGATACCACGGAAAACTCACCCACCTAGGCATCGGACGCGCCCACAAAAACAACCCCGTAATCGCCCTAATACACGGACCACACACCATAATCATCAACAAAAACACCG
>NZ_JAKNHJ010000033.1 GCF_022133705.1 Varibaculum cambriense | reverse complement strand
TCGTTTCGGGGTCGAGCCGATTTGCCGGACACTGAGGGCTAGCTTGGAAGGAGGGTTTATTACTTCTCGTGGTTATCGTGCGGCTAAGAGCAGGCCGGCAAGTGCTAGAAGTGTGCGTGATCGAATACTTGTTAGGGAGTTAGCGACTATTCACGCCCATAATTTCGGGGTTTACGGGATACGTAAGATGTGGCACGCAGCTAGACGATCTGGTTGGAAGGTTGGCCGTGACCAGGTCGCCAGGATCATGAGGATCGCTGGGATTACCGGTGCTCGCCGGGGTCGCGCACCGGTTACGACCAGGCAATTACAGGGTGTGGATTTGCGCCCGGATCTGGTTAAGCGTTGTTTTAAAGCTGGCAAACCCAATGAATTATGGGTCGCTGATAT
>NZ_JAKNHJ010000032.1 GCF_022133705.1 Varibaculum cambriense | reverse complement strand
TTAAGCGTTGTTTTAAAGCTGGCAAACCCAATGAATTATGGGTCGCTGATATCACCTATGTTCGCACCATTTCAGGCTTTGTTTATACAGCATTCGTCACTGACGCGTTCTCCAGGAAGATTGTGGGCTGGGCAACCAGATCGACCATGAAAACAGAAGCATTGCCGCTGGAAGCGCTAGAACAAGCAATCATGAACGCTAAAGAGCACCTGTCTGGCTTGATCCACCACTCAGATCACGGATCTCAGTACACGAGTATTACCTATAACGACAAACTAGCTCACTGGGGAATCAAACCTTCCACTGGCAGTGTGGGAGATAGCTACGATAACGCGCTAGCCGAAACGGTCAACGGCCTATATAAGAGCGAGCTGATCTATTCACAATCATGGGCTTCTTTGACCGAGGTCGAGTTCGCAACCATGAACTGGGTCCACTGGTGGAATCACGAGCGCCTACACGAGGCACTCGGATACAGAACTCCCAACGAGATAAT
>NZ_JAKNHJ010000031.1 GCF_022133705.1 Varibaculum cambriense | reverse complement strand
GACAGTTTTTCTTGGTCTAGGTGTTTGTGCTGGGTGGTGAGATATTTTACGGGGTCGGTGGGGTCTATAGATTTTTGGTTGATTAGCCATTGGATGGCTTTTTTCATGTGGGGCTCGGATAGACCGCGGTGGGTGTTGAGTAGGCGGCGGATGGGGGCGTTGATGCCTCCTTCTAGCTGGTTGGTAGTGCGGTGTATGTTGTTGTTAGCGAATTCGGGCTCTAGATAGGTAAATAGGTTCTCGGATCTAGAAAGTCTTTCTAAGCGTTTGTAGCCTCTCCTTAAGCGTTCGTGTGTCCACCACCAGTGGGTTTTACCGTTGGGGTTGGTGCTGTAGGTTTTCTCGTTGATGAACTCTTGGTAGAGCTGGTGCCACTGGTGTAGCAATCTAATCCAGTTAGCGGCTTCTTGAGGGGTATTGATGGTTAATAACTGGTTGGTAAGAGCTAGGAGTGCCTTTCCAGCGGCAGTTTTTGGTCTACGGGTCAAGTCGGTGATGGTATTGGTTTTAACATGGAAAAGGCAACGTTGCACGCGGGTTTTAGGCCAAGTGTTTCGCAGAGCTTTTCTAATGCCTGCCCCGCCATCAGTTACCACTACTTGTGGTGGTGGCAGTCTGTTCATTAATGCTTGGTAGGCGGGCGCGTTTTCTCTTTGGCACCACTGCCAGTCAATGATTCGTTTGCCGTTAGTAGCGGTGATAAGACACCAGTTATAGGGAAGGTAGATACCGTCAAGAAGGATCTGGTCATATATCTCGCCGGTAACTTGTGGCTTAGGTACTCTAACCTTCCAACACCAAGCGGTTTTAGTAGCAAAAGAGGTTTTAGCTATCCCGAGTTGCTTAATCGAATAGCCTTCTAGCAGCCATTTTATAAACAAGTCCGCTTGGGCTCTAGCACTAATATCAGGACGTGATTTAACTGTTGAGGCCCCGCAGGCCAGGCAACGCCAACGAGTCCTGCCAGCACTCGTGCGACCATTCTTGACAAGTTTTTCTCCGCATACACCACAAACCGGTCGATTACAAGCACTCTTCACACAATATGCTCTCAAAGCATATTCAAACCATCATAACCCCTGATCAAACCCCAAAAAACAACGAATTTATACACACAATTCAGGTATTAACCCC
>NZ_JAKNHJ010000030.1 GCF_022133705.1 Varibaculum cambriense | reverse complement strand
TGAAGCGTCCCAGGTTTTGTTCCTAGGTTTTTTTGATTTTTTGAGAGGATTGTTTTATGCCTAGGAAGTATTCGCAGGAGTTTCGGAATCGTGCTGTCGGGCTGGTCTTTGACCGGCTTCGGGATGATCCTGGTGTTTCGAGAGCAGCGATTATTAGTGATACCGGGTTAAAGCTTGGTGTAAGTCGTGAATCATTGCGTCGCTGGGTGGTTCAAGCCGAGATAGACCAGGGACAAAGAGCTGGACTTAGCCGGGAAGAGTGTGCCGAAATAAGGCGTTTGCGCAAGGAAAACGCGGAGCTTAAACGCACTAACGAGATTTTGAAGCTCGCATCGGCTTTTTTCGCGAAAGAACTCGACCACCCCGGGATGAAATGATTGCGTTTATCGATCAGTATCGTGATTGTTTCTCGGTCGAGTTCATTTGCCGGGTTATGAACGAACACACCGTTGGGGGCTTTATTACTTCGCGTGGTTACCGGGCGGCAAAGTCAAGAAAAGTGTGTGCCAGGCGATTGAGAGATGCCGTGCTAGTAGAGGAAATCGTGAAGATTTTCGATGATAACTTCCGGGTCTACGGGATTCGTAAAATCTGGCGTGCTATGCGCCGAGCTGGTTGGGATATCGGGCGGGAACAAACTGGCAGACTGATGCGTCTGGCCGGGATTTGTGGGGTGCGTAGGGGACGCAGACCAGTTACTACCCGTCCTTCTAAAGTCCCTGATACGCGCCCGGATCTCGTTAATCGCCAGTTTAGCGCAGATAGGCCTAACAGGTTGTGGGTAGCAGATATTACCTATGTTCGTACTCTGTCTGGTTTTGTTTATACCGCGTTCGTAACCGATGTGTATTCTCGAAAAATTGTGGGCTGGGCTACCCGGTCATCAATGAAAACCGAGGTACTGCCCCTGCAAGCTCTTGAGCAGGCCATAGCCCTAGCAAAAGACAATCTTGCAGGTCTGGTGCATCATTGCGATCACGGTAGTCAGTACACCTCCATTACCTATAACGACAAACTTACTGATTACGGGATAAAACCTTCTACTGGGACCGTGGGAGACTCCTACGATAACGCCCTGGCAGAGACCGTAAATGGTTTATATAAGAGCGAACTGATCTATTCGCAAACCTGGGAAACTCTGTCCGAGGTCGAGTTTGCCACCATGAACTGGGTTTACTGGTGGAACAATATCCGCCTTCACGAATCCCTGGACTATTCCACACCCGAGGAGGTGATAACCCGATACAATCAAACCCACTCTAAACAACTAGCACCCACATAAGAAGCGGAA
>NZ_JAKNHJ010000003.1 GCF_022133705.1 Varibaculum cambriense | reverse complement strand
GGGGGGCGGGGGGGTGGGCCCCCCCCCCCCCCCCCCCCCCCTGTAGACTATTTACCGTCAGGCATAGCTGACCGCGGTGCGCCTAAGTGGCAAGAGAGTGAAAAAGTGGACAATAGTAGGGATGCGCCGGCCTAATGTTCCAAAAAATCCTCTCCAATCTGCAGGAGCCAGGAAACAAGTTGCGCCTACCCAAAAGGGGACAACTGCCCAGGCCACTAAAAACTCTCAGCAGCAAGTTACAGCGCGAAGCCAGGGGCAAGCCAAACAATCGGCCTTTAAAGACAAGAAACGTCCAGGCAGCAGCGCGAATACAGTCGGGAGTCGCGGATTGGGGGACAAGCTCCGGTTAATTCGTAAGGAAACCCCAACTGGGGGGAAAGCAACCGGTGATACCGCTGACTTAAAGCCGAAAGGTAGCTCCCAAAAAACTCGGCGCACCCTCACGGTGAGAATTCCCCGCGGAATCACTCGGATGGTGGCCGCTGCCCTTCTCACCTGCCTAATTCCCTGGCTCATTTTCTTGAGTGTCAGTGCCGGAGTTTATTTTTCCACCTCGTCCAACCCCTGGATGACCGACACGGTTTGGACGGATTCCTTGGCGGTAGGAGCCAGTATCTGGGCTCATGGATTCGCAGTTCCTCTCCCTGCTGGTCTAGGACAAGCCGCCACGTTATCAGTGATCCCCCTGGGATTGTGGATAGCCTATCTTTGGCTAGGAGGGCATCTAGCGCGCACCTTTGTCCTTGAAAGCCGGGCAGTACTGTGGTTTTACCCTTTTGCACAAGCGATAGTTGCCGTGCTGGTGGGGCTAGTCGTACGCGGAACCTACAGCCTAGGGGCACTATTCTTTTGGGCGCTACTCCACGGTTTCGCTACGGTGATCTACGCTTTTTATCTCTTCGATCGCGATCAGCGTCCCGATAGGGAAAAACCGTCCCTCCGACATCCACAAGCGCGTTTAAAGGTTGAATATGAACGGTTTACCAGCTGGAGCCGACAGTTTATTCTCCGCGTGAGTAAACCAGATCATGCCTACAATCAGGATCTGGAAAACCGACGCCTCGGTATTGACCGTGATGAACGCAGTTGGGACGGCGCCAATAGCACTTGGACCGTACCCGGCTGGGTTATTTCGGGGCTAAGGGCTGGTTGGAAAGTATTCAAACTATTTGGGATCGTAACCTTGATACTGGTAGTTGCCCAAGTGTTCACCCATTTCCCGGCAGTAAAGAATATCTTAGACCTGTATGGTCTTTCCCTAGGGGCAGGGCTTCTAATCTGGCTGGCACAACTGCTTTATCTGCCTACTGTGCAAACCTGGGCGCTGGCCTGGATTCTAGGGCCGGGATTTCAACAAGGTACCGGCACTATCCGTTCGCTAACGGAGGTAAAAACCGGTCCGATTCCTGCAGTCCCCATCTTGGGGGCATTACCTGCACAAACTCCCGGAAATTGGGTATTGGCGCTAATCGTAGCGCTCAGTTTGCTGTGCGGATACCTGTTCTACACTTCCATGGCGCGGGTAGATTTCTTTTCCCACGTGGCTTCTTTCCTAGTCGCTACGCTTTCGTTTACGGTTTTAACTACTTGGTTCTGCTTCTTAGCTTCCGGTTCCATCGGCGCGGGACGCATGTCTATGTGGGGGCCAGAGCCATTGACCACCGCGGCGATGGGGTTCATCTTGGTATGGATACCGATCCTACTGGTAGCAACGGTTACCCACCCTCATGCTCGCGCTTACCTGGCAGATAATTTCTTTAAACTCAAGAGGGCGAGCGAGCGAGCTGGGCGTCAAGGCTTGGCAGCCGCGAAAGAAAAAGCCAAAGAATTCCAGTCCCGAAATTCCGTTAACGCCGAGGCTGGAGTGACGGATGAGAACGTGGCAGTTGGCGTCCCGGAAGCAGCTGGAGCGGACGAAAAAGGGACAGAAGCAGCAGGGGAGAAAACACCGGAGGTGTCCCCAACTGCGAAAGAATCGCCGGGAACTGAACAAGGATCGCAATCGCCAGAACTTCCGGTAACAGACTCGCAACCAGCCCCCGCTGATGAAGAAAGCGACAGCGAGGACGCGGCGGAAACAAATCCTGAAAATACTGACGAAGATACCGAAGACGGCCGCGAAACCATCGAAAAATCGCAGGCTGACCGGGCGAGTAAGCCAGCTGCTCCTCCGCAGACTCCGGAAGAAAAGTTTGCGCGTTCGCGGGGAGCCCTCCCGGTAGACACCGAGGAAATAAAAGATCTGGCCACCGATTGGGCAGAGCGCAAAACCGATGAAGTTATTGCGAAAGAACAGCAGGAATTGGAAAAAATCAAATTTTCTGCCCAGCGCCTGCCGGAAGCAGAAATGACGCGGCCAGCAATAAAACGTTCAATTTTTAAACGAGGTCGCTTGCGTGCGGGCAAACCGCGGCGCGGCGCTGACGACACTTCCACCCAAGCCATCGAAATCCCCACCGAGGATTAACTTTCGCAGCTGGAGTTAGCAAGATAGACTGGATTTAACGTGACTGGCGAAAAAAGTGGATTACCACTGGGGAACGTAAAAGGACAGTCGCTCGCCTGGGCTGGACAAAGAATGCAACAAAAGGATCCCGCGTCATGAGCGAAATAAAACCCATTAAACGTGCCCTGGTCAGCGTCTACGATAAAACCGGCCTCGATAAACTGGCGAAAAATCTACAGGCAGCTGGGGTAGAGATTGTTTCCACCGGTTCTACTGCGCAAGTAATTGCTGATGCTGGGGTAGAGGTAACCGAAGTATCCCAGGTAACCGGGTTCCCCGAATGTCTCGACGGACGGGTAAAAACCCTGCACCCCCTGATTCATGCCGGGATTCTTGCTAACCGAGAGCTACCTGCTCATGTTGCCCAGCTAGAAGAACTCGAAGTAACCCCGATTGACCTGGTGGTTTGCAATCTTTACCCCTTCGCGGACACGGTAGCTTCCGGCGCGGGGTTTGCTGATTGCATCGAAAAAATTGATATTGGGGGGCCATCGATGATTCGGGCGGCCGCCAAGAATCACGCCGATGTAGCGGTGATTGTCGATCCCAGTTCCTACGACGATTTAGCTGCTGCTCTGCAGCGCGGGGGCTTCACTGCCGAGGAGCGCCGGGAACTCGCAGCGCGCGCCTTTAACCACACCGCGATTTATGACACTCAGATTTCTTCCTGGTTTGCGAAGCAACTAAAGGGTGAGGAAGCGGATACTAGCAGTGCCCTGCCCAACTTGGAGCAGTGGAAACCGCAGCTAAAGGAACTACACAGCTTGCGTTATGGGGAAAATCCCCATCAAGAGGCCGCGGTCTATCGTTTCACCGATGAAGAGGGGGGCCTGGCGCAGGCAGAACAGCTGGGCGGCAAACCTATGAGCTACAACAACTACACCGATGCCGATGCGGCTTGGCGCGCCGCTACCGACCATAGCGAGCCTTGCGTGGCGGTAATCAAACACGCCAACCCCTGCGGGATTGCAGTTGCCGAGGACGTAGCGAAGGCGCACCTGCTTGCGCACGGCTGTGATCCGCTATCAGCCTATGGTGGGGTGATTGCCTGTAACCGTGAAGTGACACTAAAGATGGCGCAGCAGGTGAAACCGATTTTCACTGAGGTTATCATTGCTCCTGACTATGAAGCAGAGGCGCTGGAGCTGCTGCAGACTAAGAAGAATCTGCGGATTTTGCGGATTGACGCGGATGCCCCGGTGGAATGGGAGTTCCGGCAGATTAGCGGGGGAGTGCTGGCACAAACTCGTGACCGTTTGCAGGCCGAGGGCGACAATCCCACAAACTGGACTTTGGCGGCGGGCGCAGCAGCTGATGAAGCCACGCTGGCAGATCTGGTTTTTGCCTGGAAGAGCGTGCGGGCAGTGAAGTCTAATGCTATTTTGCTGGCAAAGGATCAGGCCACTGTAGGTATCGGTATGGGGCAAGTGAACCGCGTAGATTCGTGCGCCCTGGCGATTCAACGGGCAAATACCTTGGGGCAGGTAGCGGAAGGCGAGGTTGCTCCCGAGCGGGCGCGCGGCTCGGTGGCTGCCTCCGATGCTTTCTTCCCCTTCGCTGACGGTCCGCAATCCCTGATTGAGGCAGGCGTGAAAGCCATTGTGCAGCCCGGTGGGTCTATTCGCGACGAAGACACCATCAAAGCCTGTCAAGAAGCAGGCATAACTCTCTACTTGACCGGTACTCGCCATTTCTGGCATTAGGCTGGATAGTCTAGCTAGAGACTAGATAATCGTTAGTTTTAAATGCTGTGTTTGCAGTATCGGGCTAAGTAAATAATTGCTTGGCTATAGCGGTTAATCTGATTGTGTACTGATAACCTGGGGACGCCGGGAGGCGTCCCCAGGTTATTTTGATTTTCCAGGTGTGCAGTTAGGAGAACGAAGATGATTATCGCAGCAACAGATGGTTCCTCCCTCGGAAATCCCGGTGCCGGCGGCTGGTGTTGGTATCTGTCTCCTGATTGTTGGCGATCTGGTGGTTTTACGCTGGGAACAAATAATCAGGCAGAACTAATGGCAGTAGCCGATTTACTCACCGAAACTGCCGGAATGGACGATGATTTATTGATCCAGGCGGACTCCCAATACGTGATTAATATTTTGACGAAATGGCGGTTCGGCTGGAAGAAAAAGGGATGGAAAACTGGCGGTGGCAAACCGGTAGCCAACCTGGAACTGGTCAAACGTCTAGATCAGCTATTATCTGACCCTGCCAGGAGGGGGAAAGTTAGCTTCGAATGGGTAAAGGGACACGCCGGGCATCCCCTCAATGAACAGGCAGACTCCCATGCGCAGGCAATTGCGAAGGCATACCAGGCGGGGACTCCTCGACAGGCGGATTTCGGGCCAGGCTGGAATACCGGTAGACAGATTGCCGGTGAGCTAGCTTCCGATACAGCGGGTGGTAGTGCTGCTAGTTCCGTACAAGAACGGAGGCGAAAAGAACCCCGCGAAACTTACGGCCAGCAAAAACCGGCCGCCCCGACATCTGTTCTCGCGCGTCCTCTTTACCCGAGATTAGAACAAGAGCCTAACCCTAAAGAGTATCGCCAAGGGCGTTACCTGATTCGCGAGCACCTCCTCACGGTCCCCCTCTACCATCCGGAAGTAGCGTTAAACCTGTTCCCGGACTCGGCAAAAAATCCGGTAGTAAATCTGGAACGAGAGGCAGATAACCAGGAAAGCGGGGTGCAGAGCGAGCTTTTTGCGGTTAATCCCGGCGAACAATCCCGGCCAAAATCGCAGGGAAACCCGATCACCTCTACGCCGCCAGACAACCAGTTCCTTCCCCCCTGGGTAGATGCGGAAATCAAGAAAACCAATATCCAGATTTATGCCCGCGAAATCGCCCTTGATGACGAAGAAAACCGTCCCTATCTGATTTATTTCCAGGGCGGCCCGGGGTGTAAAGGCTCTCGTCCGGCAGACTGGTCTGCTCCCTGGTTTGGCGCCGCCCTGGAAAAATACCGGATAATCATGCTTGACCAGCGGGGAACTGGGCGTTCCACCCCGCTCGATAATGTCACTATTCCTGCGCTAGGAAACCGCGCCGGAGCTTGGTTGCGGCTGATGCGCGCCGACCAGATTGTAGGGGACGCCGAAGCGCTACGCCGCGCCCTAGGCATAAAAAAGTGGACAGTAATGGGGCAAAGTTTCGGCGGCTTTATTATTACCGCCTATCTGTCTCGCTTTCCCGAGGCTATCGAAAAAGCCTATATCACCGGGGGATTGCCGGGACTGACCAAGGTAAACCGGATTTACGAGCGAACTTTCGCGGCCACCGCCCGGCGCTGCCAAGAGTTCTACGCTCTGCCCGGCATGGAAGAAGCAGTCCGGCAAACCTGCGCCCACGTGCTAGAACACGATGAATACCTGCCTAATGGAGAAAAACTAACCCCCAATCGGATTAGGCAGGTAGGCCTGGAGCTCGGGCGCACTTACGGGCTTGAGAACCTGCGCTACCTTTTCGAGGCGCCGTTTGTTCACATCGGGGGGAAGCGTCACCTCACCCAAGAATTTTTAGGACAGGTAGGAGGACGAGTCAGCTTTTCCTTAGATCCGCTCTACGCCCTCTTGCATGAAACTATTTACGGGAACGCCGTCCCGCAAAGCGAAGTGGAGCCCACCGCCTGGGCGGCAGATAGGATTCGCGAAAAAGCTCCTGGGTTCGCCCAAAACGCAGATCCCCTTGATAAGAGCCAACCCTATTACCTGACCGGGGAGCATTTTGGTCGCTGGGTGTTCGCCAGCGATCCCGCGCTCAAGTCCCTAGCGGAACTGGCAGATGATTTGGCGGCAGAAACCGAGTGGCCGGTACTCTATGACCCGCAGAGATTGGCGGAAAACCAAGTTCCGGTACATGCGGTGGTTTACCGGGACGACATTTTCGTTCCTCGCGACCTGTCGCTAAATACCGGCAGGATTATGGGAGCCAATATCTTGGAGAAAGAGGATTTGCATCACGACGGCCTGCGCGCCAGCGGAAACCAGATTATTTCCTGGCTGATATCCCGCTAAGAGTGGGATATCACCGGGGTTCCGATCGGTGCCCAATCGTAGAAATCACGAGCCCCGCCAACCGGCATATTCACGCAACCGTGAGATCCTCCCGGGCCTCCCCAGCCGAAGGATCCGCGCCAAGGAGCTCCGTGCAGCGCGTAGCCTCCGGAGAAGAACATGGCGTAGGGGACGTTCGGAGAAACATAGCGACTGCCGTCAGTATTGAATCCCCGCATGGTTTTGGAGCGATATTTACGTTCGATAGCGAAGTTACCTTTAATGGTGGGGGTAGCAGGAGCTCCGGGAACCATAGAGGTCGGGCCTTTCACTACTGAAGCGCCTTCATATCCAGTTACGGTGTAGTTCGACAGGTTAATATCAATCCATTTTTCTCCCGGCGCCGCCATGTAGGCTAATTTTTCGGCGCCGTCAGCAATGGTTTTGTCTTTGACGCTAGCTTTTTCAACCTGGGTTTCGTAGCTGAGGGAACTGTCTTTTCCAGCGGCAAAATTCTTAGTTATTTCTTGGGTAAGTTTTTCAACATTACTGACCGTCACGCCATCTTTAGGCTCGGTTTCGGTTTTCAGAACTTTGCCAGCGCTATTGACGAATCGTTTTCCGTCAACCTTCTTAACTTCAACTTCCCCTTTATTCTTATTGACCCAGTCTCCGACAGTCTGCTGATTTGCTTCAGGTTTAGCGGTTTTACTGATTGCAGGGATTTTTACAAAACTAACTTTTGCTTTTTGATCAGCGGTGAAGGTCTTTTCTCCCGCAGCAATCGTAACTTTGTTTTCCGTTAGCTTAGCGGCGGCATCCGCCATTTGTTGTGCCATTTCTTGGCTGGCTAGTGGTTTAACTGGGCTCACCTCCAGGGAGGAGAGTTGATCCTTTTGAGTATCCATAACCTTGTTAGCGGCTGCGACCAGCGTATGGGTATCCGCGCCGAACCCGTCCTTGCCAGGAATCACTTCAAACCCGGTTCCTTCTGCATTAGGTTTCACAACCGGCTCGGTAGCAGGTTTAGCTTCTGGAATATCTTTGGATAGATCCTGCGAAAGTTTATTGGTTACTGCCGGATCGATTTCGTGAACGATATCTACCTGACGGGAAGTAAATAGCCTGCTGACGTAGCTGAAAGCACTGTCTCGTTCCGTGGCGTTCTTTGCAGTAGCTTTCGCATCTAACCGGTAGCCGATTTCTTGCGGGGTAAATGATTTCTCTGCGATTCCCTGGCCTGAGAAAGTTGCCTTGTAGTCGGTTTGGGCGGCTTCCAGTTGCTTTTGGATCTGGGAACTGGTCATTCCCGATACTTTGACTTCCCCTACCGTGGTTCCCGGCAGTGCCTTTTTCCCTATCGCGTAATAGGTCACATAAATAGCGAATGCCGCCACCAGCGCCACCAGCGCGGTAACTAACACGGCAATGGTAATTTTTGCTTTCTTCGACATTGGTATCTGTGCTTCCAAAACGGCTCGGTCAAATAACACCTTCATCCTAACGGCCTTTAATGACTTCCAACATGGCCAGGTTGGGTAAGTCTGCTCACAGTGCAGGTAGAGCCGGTTTTTATCTTCCTTGACCAGCAGTAATAGTCTTACAAGACTCCTGCTGTTATGAGATTGTTATCAGAATTGTTTTTCGGATAGTGAACACTGGCGGAATGCAGAAAAATCAAAAGGTCACCCCCACCACATTTTGGCTGAGAACTGGCGTTATCAATATGCAAAGTGGCATAATCAAATCCGGTTCCGGTTCACCTTATGTAACCTGCATTTGGACCCGGCGCCCTGAGAACCTCAAGGAGAAACCATGAAACAGGGAATTCATCCCGAATATGTTCCCACCACGGTTACTTGTACCTGTGGGAACACCTTTGAAACCCGTTCTACTATTACCTCCGGCACTATGCGGGTAGATGTGTGCTCCGCTTGCCATCCCTTCTATACCGGCAAGCAGAAGATTATGGATACCGGAGGACGGGTTGCCCGCTTCGAAGCCCGTTATGGCAAGCGCAAGCGCGAAAAGTAAGCTTTGTTTTAGGGGTGGCCGGCGAGCGCGTCGGCCACCCCTTTTTATTTTTCACTGCACCAATGGTGCAGTTTTTTCTTTATTTGCCGTATGAGCTACCTAAACAACTAGCGTTTAGTTAGCAAGCAAAGAAGCTTGTTTAGACTGATAGGAGGCAGATATGGCAGAAAAAATGACTGCAGTAGTTATGTATGGGGTTGACGATATTCGGCTGGAACAGGTAGATGTTCCCAAACCTGGATCCGGGGAAGCGCTACTAAAGATCGCTGCCTGTGGAGTATGTGGATCTGATTTAGACAGAATGTACAAAAAGGGACCGCATAAACTGCCTCTTATTACCGGGCATGAATTCTCGGCGGTAGTAGAAGAAGTGGGCGAGGGTGTAACTTCTGTGAAGGCGGGCGATCATGTAACGGTGCCACCCATGTTGCCGTGCTTTAAATGCGGACCTTGTCAGCAGGGGCACTTCTCGCTGTGTGAAAACTATGATTACTACGGATCGCGCCGACATGGAGCCTACGCAGAATACGTATGCGGCCCGGCCGATTTGTTATTGAAAGTTCCCGATAGTCTGGACTTGAGAGCTGCAGCTATGGTGGATCCAGCTGCTATCGCCCTACATGCTATTCTCCGCACTAAGCTAACTGTAGGGTCACGAGTTGCGGTAACGGGCGGGGGCGGACCCATTGGACTTTTCGCAATTCAGTGGGCACGAATCATGGGTGCTTCCCAGGTGGTATCTATTGATGTGACAAAAGAGAAAATACCGTTGGCAAAAGAAGCCGGGGCTGATGAGGCAGTCAGCGACTGGAAGGATCTGGAAGACATCGGCGGTGGATTTGACGTCATTATTGAGACATCCGGAGCCAGAGTTGTTCCTGATCTTGCAGTATCTGTACTGGCTCGGCACGGAGAGTTAGTTTTGATTGGTATTCCCAATGCTGATATCACGATTTCGGATTCAAGTTGGGCACGTTTGATGCGTTTAGAAGCGGCAATTATGGGGTCATGGAACTCTTTCTCTGCACCGTTCCCCGGCCATGAATGGAGGACCGCGGTAGAAAAACTAAATTCCGGAGACCTGAAATGGGAGTTCATGATTACCCACGAGCTTGGCTTGGATTCTGTAGCAGAGACGATAAGACGTATGTACAACCGGGAGATTCATAGCTCTAAGGTTATTTTCATGCCGGAAAAGACTCGTCAATAGTTCATATGAAGCTTCCCAGTGAATACCGCAGAGAACAGGTCTTGGGGGCGTCCCGGTTATATTTTTTAGAACGGAAAACCACCTCCCAAGTTGCACAAGAGCTGAACTGTTCCCGGTGGACGGTACGGCGACTACTGCAAGAAGCCTATGACGAGGGGTATGTTTCGATCGAAATCGTTGATCCCTATGTTCGGGTCAGTTCTCTTGAGGAAGAAATAACCAATCGTTTTTCGCTGTCCCGAACCATCGTAGTGCGGAATCGTTTGAATCTAGAAGATACTGTTACCGCAGTAGCCAATGAAAGCGCCAAGTACTTAGCTGAGCTTAAGCCTATGCCGCAGCTTGTGGGAGTCTCTTGGGGACGCACACTCGCTAAGGTAGCGAAAGCATTGGAATCAGGATGGGCAGTAGATCCTATGATTGTCCAACTCAACGGAGGAGTCGCAGCATTATCTTCAGCTCAATCTGTCCAAGAAACTATTTTGAGCTTCGCGCAAAAGGCAGATGGTAAAGCCAAGGGCCTGCCTTGTCCAGCAATTGTTTCAAAAGTTTCATTGGCAAAGGATCTTCGCGAAGATCCTGGAGTAGCAAGTGTGCTCGATATTGGGCGTCAGGTCGATGTAGCGATTTTTTCACTGGGAGCTTTGAGGTTCGACTCGGTACTCGTCGAATCCGGATGCATTACCCGCCAGGATGTTAGCTATTTAAGAGCCAATGGTGGCGTGGGAGATATTCTCGGCCGTTTTATTAACGGCGCCGGAGACATAGTGAGTCCAGAGTTGGAATCTAGAACTATTGGTGTTGATTTAAAAACACTGAAAGGGATTAAAAATTCCATTGGGGTAGCAGTTGGTGAAAACAAAGCATCAATCACCAGAGCTGCTCTAAAAGGTGGCTTTATGACCACTTTAATTACCGATGAAAAAACAGCTAAGGAAGTATTAGCAGAAAGGTAATCATGACAAAAGTATCTGCAAATATTATCGATCACACCCTGCTGGCTCCCGAAGCCACCTCCGAGGATGTTAAAGAGCTAATTGAGGAAGCGGTGGAACTCGGTACTTACTCGGTATGTGTCTCACCGAGCATGTTACCTATTTCTACTCCTAAGTCTTTAAAGGTTGCTGCCGTGTGCGGTTTTCCGAGTGGTGCTCATGCAAGTGAGGTGAAAGCTCTCGAGGCAAGGCTAGCGGTAGAAAATGGTGCTGACGAGATAGATATGGTTATTAACGTTGGAAAAGCCAAAGAACATGACTGGGACTATCTTGTTTCCGATATCAAAGCAGTGCGCGATGCTATTTCCGAAAACGTGGTACTCAAGGTAATCATCGAATCTGCCTGTTTAACCAAGGACGAAATTGTTCAAGCATGTCAATGCGCAGAAAAAGCTGGAGCTAATTTTGTGAAAACTTCTACTGGATTTCATAAATCTGGGGGAGCGTCCGTAGAAGCTGTGAAGTTAATGCGCAAGACCGTGAGTGACGAAATAGGAGTTAAAGCCTCTGGAGGCATTCGCGATCCCGAAACGGCTTCAGCAATGGTTGATGCGGGAGCCAATCGCCTGGGCTTGTCGGGTTCAAGAGCAGTTCTAAGTAAGTAAGAAATATCTATTAACAATGGGGTTAAAAATGGATGATAAATTATTGCTAAGTATCGATGTTGGAACTGGAGGAGTAAGGGTTGCGGCTGTTACTCCGGATGGCAAGATGCTTGATTCAGCATCCGTTTCAGTGGATACTTACACTCCAAAACCTGCTCATGCTGAGCAGAATCCCCAAGACTGGTGGGATGGATTAAAAACTGCTATTGGGAAGTTGCTGCTTAGCCTGCCGGCTGACGCCTTCGCGGGAATTGCGGTTGATGGGACTTCTGCTACGGTAATTCCTTGCGATCGCAGTGGGAATCCTCTCCGTCCCTGCCTGCTGTGGATGGATGTTAGAGCTGCTAAACAAGCCGAAAAACTTACCAGTACCGGGGATCCTGCTCTTAAATACGCGGGAATGCAAACGGTATCTGCCGAGTGGGGTGTGCCCAAGCTGATGTGGCTGGCCGAAAAAGAGCCCGATATATATAAGAAGGCAGAGGTATTCGTTGATTGTGTCGACTGGATGAATTTCAAGTTAACAGGCGAGTGGGCAATGTCGATTTGCACAGCTACCTGTAAATACTTCTACGACTCAAACTGGTCCGGCTGGCCCACTAGCCTCTACGAAGAGGCAGGTATTCCCGATGCCCTAGGAAAATTACCTAGCAACGTGTTGAATATGGGCGAACTAGTGGGTGAACTAAGTCGTGACGCCGCGCAAGAGCTTGGTTTACCTGCGGGAATTCCTGTCACGATGGGAGGTATCGATGCTCATGTCGGTGCAATCGGACTGGGAGTTGTTGATGAAGGATCCTTGGCTCTAATTACCGGTTCTTCTCACGTAATGCTAGGGCAAACAGATCAAGCTATCTATGCCAAAGGGATCTGGGGAGCGTATTACGATGCTATTATTCCTGGTCTTTACACAGTTGAAGCAGGACAGATTTCATCAGGTTCAGTGAATAATTGGTTCACCAATAGGTTTACGGTTGACGCCCATAATTCCAGCAACGTATCCGCAGATCTTTACAAGTATTTGGATGCACAGGCTCAACAGATTCCAATAGGCTGTGACGGGGTTGTCGCGTTGGATCATTTCCAAGGAAATCGTTCTCCTTTTTCCAATCCCTATTCCCGGGGAGCGTTCACTGGGCTGACTCTTTCGCATACTGAAGCTCACCTGTACCGAGCTGTTCTGGAGTCGGTTTGTTATGGAACAAAAACTATTTTTGACACCTTCCGGGATAAAGGATTCGACCCGGTAAAAGTGGTGGTTTCTGGCGGGCCGACGAAATCGAGATTCTGGATGCAGATGCATGCAGATGTCACTGGGGTACCGATGTTATTCCCGAAGAATACAGAAGGGCCGCTGATCGGTGGCGCGATATTGGCGTCAATTGGGGCTGGTTTGCATAAAGATATTGGGAGTGCAGCAAAAGAGATGGTTGAGATGGCGGATGCGATTGAACCAAACTCCGATGCAACTAGCGAGTATCAGTTCTACCACCAGAGATATTTAGAAATATACGAAGCCCTGGCTCCGGTAAGTAGCAAGATAGCGCACCATATTTCCTAAAGCTAGAGTACGGCATCAAACGGGGGTGCGGTTAAGTAAGGGTAACTGCACCCCCGTTATTGAGGTAAATAGATCCAATAGACCCTTTCACCGTATTCCCTTACTCTCGTAAAAAGTTGTGTTTTCCCACAGATCCCGGACAGCTGTTTTTTGGTTCACCCCGCCGGCAACGTAGAGTAGAAGGCAGTTCGCGAAGAGTAATAAGGAGCAACTGTGGGATCGCCGATTGACGAGGAAGCCGTAGAGGCCCTCATCGCAGAAAAAACTGAACTGGAAATGAAGATGGGCGATCCGCAAGTGCAAAAGGATCAGCAGCAGGCTCGTAAAATCGGTCGCCGTCACACCCAGTTGGCACAGATAGCGAAAGCCTATGAGACCTGGAAGAGTGCGCAGGAAGATTTACAGGCCGGCCAAGAGTTGGCTAAGGAAGATCCGGATTTTGCTTCCGAGATTCCCCAGATGGAACAGGCTGAAAGTAAAGCGTTAGATAAGCTGCGTAAAGTGTTGGCACCGCGCGATCCCGATGATGCTCGTGACGTCATTATGGAGATTAAAGCGGGTGCAGGTGGGGATGAGTCCGCCCTCTTCGCTGGGGATTTGCTGCGGATGTACGAACGTTTTGCAGAAACCAAAGGCTGGAGCGTGCAGGTAATGGACTCCACTGTGAATGACCTGGGCGGAATCAAAGACGCCCAGATCGCGATAAAAGCTAAGGGGAACGTAGCCCCCGAAGAGGGAGTCTGGGCGAACCTAAAGTATGAGGGCGGAGTGCACCGGGTGCAGCGAGTGCCGGTCACCGAGTCGCAGGGACGGATTCACACCTCTGCTGCCGGGGTATTAGTGATGCCGGAGGTAGAAGACGCGGGAGAGGTTGAGATCGACCCCAATGAGGTGCGGGTAGATGTGTTCCGTTCCTCCGGGCCGGGTGGACAGTCGGTTAATACTACTGATTCCGCAGTCCGGCTGACCCATATTCCCACTGGAATCGTGGTTAGTATGCAAAACGAGAAGTCGCAGATCCAAAACCGTGAGGCCGCGTTCCGGGTGTTGCGGGCTCGCTTAAAGGCAGAGGAAGAGGCGAAACGGGAGGCCGAGGCAGCTGAGCAACGCCATTCTCAGGTGCGCACCGTAGATCGCTCCGAACGCATCCGTACCTATAACTTCCCGGAGAACCGGATTGCTGACCACCGCACTGGATACAAGGCATATAACCTTGACCAGGTACTTAACGGACAGTTGCAGCCAGTGATTGACTCTGCGATAAAACTTGACGAGGAGCATCGTCTAGAGCAACTTTCGGGACAGTCAGCTAAATAGATTCTGCGCGGATTCTGATGAGTGAAGCCGGTTTCTCCCGCCCGGAGGCGTTTAGTTGGGCACGCCACCTCTATATGAAAGCTGGAATTGAGCCGGCGCGAGAAATCATGGCGCTTTATTGTGCTGCTTGTGGAGCCGACGAGTTTTTGTTTGCCCCTCAGGAGTTAACTCCCGCTCAGACGCAAGATTTCCGAGAACTGGTGAAGCGGCGCTGCAGTCACGAACCATTGCAGCATCTGCTAAAAGAGATGTTTTTCGGATCCTTTCGCTTGTTTTCTAGCCCCGATGCCTTTATCGTGCGGCCGGAAACCGAGTACCTAGTAGAACTGGCGTTGCGCCCTCGGGGCGCACGGGAAGCGGGCTTGGCTGCGGATTTATGTGCGGGATCGGGCGCCATCGCCCTTACCCTTGCCCGAGAATTGCCTTCGGCTGCGGTCTTTATGGTGGAGATTAGTGAAAAAGCCTTGACAGTAGCGCGGAAAAACCTGGAACGTTACCCACAGCTCGCGCGGCGCATTAGCGTGAGTTGCGCAGATGTGGCTGACCCTCGTTTATGGGAAGAGCAAGCGGGGCAATTTGATCTAGTGGTTAGCAACCCTCCCTATGTCCCGCCCGGTACTATTACTCAACCAGAAGCCTTAAAGGATCCCCCACTCGCCCTCTGGGGTGGGGGAGAGGATGGCCTTAATATTCCTAAACAGACCGTGAATCAGGCTTTTCGGCTGTTGGGTAAAGGCGGATTTTTTTCGATGGAACATGATCCTACGCAGGGAGAAAAACTGTGTGAATATGCTGGTAAAATAGGATTTAGTCAGGTAAAGACGGAGCAGGATCTTACCGGGCGTCCTCGCTATCTATTGGCACGAAAGTAAAGATCAGATTAAGGTCTCTCTTAAATGATGCTAACGTTAAGGTAAAGTAGCTGGAAGATAGCGGAAGGGTGCGGCAATGGCGGCTTGGTTTCGCGCGGTAGGGGCAGTAACCGCTGTGGCGTTAGTACCTATGTTTTTCACCGCTACTGCTTTCGCAGAGGATCCGTCTCCCCAACCAACTTTGCATTATGTGGAAGCTCCTCTGGACACCCCTCCCAGTAGTATCAGTAGCACTCCCGAAGAAGTCACGATTACTGCCGGGGCAGAGCCAACGACTGCGATGCCTATTCCGGAAACTAGCGAGCCTACTCCTACCGGGCAGATGAATCCTCCTTCCGCGTCAAGTAGAACCCCGGCTGCCCCCAGGCAGCTAGCCCAAACCGGAGGTCAGCGCAATATTTGGCTGACCGGGTTTTCACTGCTTAGCATTTGGGTGGGAAGCGCAGTGATCACCTATGGGCGCAAGCAACGTCGATACGGCTAATATGCAAGTATGCGAACTCCGCTTAGTAAGCAAGATATAACTAGTCTCAAAAGTCTGATAGCGGCGGGAAAACTGTTGGTAGTACCCACCGATACGGTTTATGGAATAGCCGCCGACCCTTTTGTGGCTTCCGCAGTAGATCGGTTGCTAACGGCAAAAGGTAGAGGCCGGGATTTCCCCTCCCCGGTACTGGTAAGTAGTATTTCGCAAGCTGCTGCATTGGTGCCCGCGATTCCTCCTCTGGCCAGAGTGTTTATGGAGAGGTTTTGGCCGGGAGCTCTGACCGTGGTGTTACCGGCGCGAAAAGATTTGCCACTCGACCTGGGGGTAACGGGTGGAACTGTCGCCCTGCGCCAACCAGATCAAAGTGATCTTTTGCAATTACTGCAGGAAAACGGACCTTTGGCAGTAACCTCTGCGAATCTTCATGGGTTACCGCCTGCACAAACGGTTAGGCAAGCGCAAGATTATTTCTCAGATAAGGTCGCCGAATATATCGACGCCGGTCCTAGTCAGATTGGAGAACCATCCACCATAGTTAAGGTAGAGGAAGCAGAATACTCGGTGCTCCGCAGCGGGGCAATTTCGCCTCGTCAGCTTCAGATGGTTGCCGGGAAAGCAGCAAAACAGTAGGGAGAGATTGTGAAAGCCTATCTGTTACTGGGGGTAATTGCCTGTGCGATTACTTTTTTGGTGACCCCGATAGTGCGCCGTATCTCCTTGGCACTTCACGTTTTGACCCCGGTGAGGGAGCGCGACGTTCACCAGGTGCCCACTCCGCGACTGGGTGGGGTTGCTATGCTGTGCGGACTATTAGGAGCGTTTTTGCTTTCGCGGCAGATGCCATATTTTTCCCAGTTTTACGCCGATCCCCAGGTGTGGGCGCTCATCTTTGGTTCGATCGCCATAACAGTGCTTGGGGTAGTGGATGACATCTATGATTTGAACTGGTGGACTAAACTCTCCGGACAGGTCTTGATTGCGGCTGCGGTCGCTTGGCAAGGCATTCAAGTGGTTTCGTTCCCTATCTTTGGAATGACTATTCCCTCAACCAGGATGTCGATTCTGATAACCGTGCTGATAATAGTGTTTTCTACCAATGCGGTTAACTTTGTTGATGGTCTTGATGGTTTAGCAGCCGGAATCACTTTGATCGGAGCAGGAGCGTTCTTTGTTTATTCTTATCTTTTGATTCGCCTGACAAACGCGCAAAGTTACGCCTCCTTCGCTGCCATGATCGGAATCGTAATTGTGGGGGTTTGCCTAGGTTTCCTAGCCTCTAACTTTCATCCCGCAACTATTTTCATGGGAGACTCGGGCTCGATGCTGCTGGGGCTGACCATTTCCTGCATGTTCATTGTAGTTACCGGACAAATTGACCCGGTTTCTCTGGGCACATCACAGTTCCTACCGGCAGCGATTCCGCTGCTTTTGCCGCTGGCAGTAATGGCTCTGCCCTTTGTCGACATGATAATGGCGGTGATTCGCCGTTTGGCCAATGGGCAAAGCCCCTTTAAACCGGATCGTCTTCACTTGCATCATCGACTGTTGAAGATGGGGCATTCGCATCGTCGCGCAGTTTTGGTGATGTACCTGTGGGCATTCTATTTTTCGGTACTTGCAGTTTGTTTGCTAAAGCTTGATTGGCTTCCCGAGTTAATTCTGGCAGTGCTAGGTGGGGTAACCTGCCTGATAGTCACCATTTCCTACTTACCGGGATTACGTAGTTATTATTCGCTGGGCACGGATCCCTATCCCCGGCATGTACGAGGAAAGGATGGTTGATGAACGAAGATATCGAAAGCTTCTCCGAAGGAACGTCGGGGAGGGGCTTGACCTCTGCGCATCGAGACACTGACGGAAAGAGTCCGCGGACACCGGAAGTCGCTACAGTTGCTGATCGCTACGGAGCGCGGATGGCTATTCGCAAAGGAAATCGCGCTGTTGTCCTGATTTTGGCGATCCTAACCCTGATTTCTGTACCGGCGGCAGGAATAATTCGTTCTTGGCCAGGGGCACTAGGGGCTCTCTCCGCCATGGTAATCATGTGGGTGGTGGCGGCCGTTGGAATCGGCGCCAACCGGTTGGTATTGCGAGATCCCCTGCACACTAGCGGCTATGTTTTTGGAGCCTATTTAGTGAAACTGGTCATAGTTATCGTGGCGGTAGCGGTGCTTCGCCCCTTGCCGCAGGTTGATAGCAAAGTGATTTTTCTGGTGTTGGTAATCGCAATTTTACTAACCACCATTGGAGAGGCGCGAGTAGTAACGAAAACCAATAAAATTAGTATTGGGAAGCTCTAAACCAGATATTTCTATGGTAAAAGTCCGCTTAGTTCTCGGGGACGCAAGTCCTATGCTAAGTTGGTTTAGAGATATTCGGGAGTCTGTCCACCGCCTGAAATAAAGCGCTAGTATGGAACCCGGATCACAGTTTTCGGCCATATCGGCAGAAATGAAGGGAACAGATAGTGTCACCGATGCTCAGTGGGTTAACCACCCTGGTACCGCAAGAATTCGAGCCACCTGGCATTGATGAGTTCTTCCCCTCGGTGATTGCTTTGGGTGGCACCCCCTTCGAAATGAATCGCATTACCCTGGTGCGCATCATCTTACTGGTGGCTTTCCTGATTTGCGCGGTGCTTTACACCCGGCGGGCAAAAATGGTTCCCGGTGCCGCCCAATCCACGATGGAGTACCTGCTGGATTTTTGCCGCACCAATATTTCTGAGCAGGTGATGGGGAAAGAATACGCGAAGAAATATAACGGTTTCGTGACCGCGATTTTCTTCACCGTCCTCTTTATGAACATTGGCGGGATTATCCCGGGGCTAAATATCGCCGGCAGCGCGGTGGCGGGGATCCCGTTGCTACTAGCTATCTTCGTCTGGTTCCTATTTATTATCGCCGGAATTCGGGCTCAGGGCGCGGGGGGCTTCTTTAAATCCTCGCTATTTCCCCCCAATGTCCCTAAGGCGCTCTACATATTGCTGACCCCAATCGAGTTTTTCTCGACCTTCATCGTGCGTCCCTTCACCTTGTTCGTCCGTCTTTTGGCCAATATGATTGCCGGGCACATGTTGCTGGCGCTGACCATCTTGGCCTCCAACTATTTCCTGCTGCTGGCAGCAGGGGGCATGAAGGTGTTCTCGGTGATTACCTTCGTTGCTGCGATTGCGGTAACCGCTTTCGAAATTTTCGTTGCTTTCCTGCAGGCCTATGTATTTGCGGTCCTCACCGCGGTTTATGTAGACCAGTCGGTGCACGCCCACTAAGACTTCCGCTTCCGGCGGGAAAACCCACAAATAAAGAAAAGAAAGAGAAAAAATGACTATAAATATGGCTGTCCTAGCTACTCTCGGATACGGCCTGGCTTGTATTGGCCCCGGTATTGGGCTGGGTATCTTGATTGGTAAGACTCAGGAATCTCTCGCACGCCAGCCTGAACTTGGTGGGCGTCTGACCACCAATATGTTCATCGGTATCGCGTTCGTAGAGGCGTTGGCGCTAATCGGTTTGGTAGCCGGCTTCCTGTTCAAGTAGTAAAAAGGAAACTTAATGTTATACCTGATTCAGCTGGCAAAACCGTCAGGTGGGGCAGAAGAACACAATGTCTTGCTGCCCGCGATTCCGGAGTTAGTCTGGTCCGCGATCATTATCGCGATCTTCTTCTTCGTGATATTGAAGTTCATGTATCCGAAGTACAAAGAGATCACCGAAAAACGGGCCACCACCATTAAAGATGGTCTGGAAAAGGCGGCGCAGGCGAAGAAAGAAATCGCCGATGCCAACACGCAATCGGAACAGGCTTTGCGGCAGGCTCACGAAGAAGCAGCCCGGATCCGCTCGGAGGCACAAGAGAGCGCCAAGCGGATTGTGGCCGAAGCGAAAACCCAAGCTAGCGAGGAAGCTGAGCGTATTAACGCCCAGGCACAGCGGCAGGTGGAAGCTAATCGGCAGGCTGCAGAAATTTCTCTTAAGACTGAGGTCGGGATGCTGGCTGCAGAACTGGCAGAGAATATTGTGGGCGAACAGTTGACGGATCGGGATCTATCTGCACGGGTAATTGACCGTTTTTTGGATCAACTGGAAACCTCCTGCGAAAAGGAAAGTGTTAGGAAATAATGCGCGCATCCAGTAGGCAAGCTCTAGAGCAGGGCAAAGCGGTTTTAGCCCGGCAAACGGGCATGACTGCCCAGACTTGTTACGACTGGGCGGATGACCTCTTTGTGCTATCTGACTTGGTGCAAGGCTCATCTAGGATTGCATTGGCGCTTACCGATCCGGCTCGTAACCTGGAGGATCGGGTCAGGTTGCTTCAAGCCTTGGCCGAAAACCTGTCAGAGGTTGCACTTACAACCGTAGAGGGCGCTCTTAGCGCAGCTCCCAGTGCCCAAGAACTGCCCACCGTGATTGAAACTCTCGGTGAATACGCAGTACAACGCGGTGCTCAGACTGAGGGTAAGGCTATCGAGATCGCGGACGAAATATTTTCTTTGGAACGATTCGTGCGATCTAATCAGCAGGTACGCTCAGCGCTTTCTGATCGCAATCGCGAGCCAAAATATCGGGTGCGCTTATTAAAAGAGCTTTTTGGTTCCAGTTTGTCGCGTCCGGCTACAACTCTGGCCCTCCGGGCGGTGAGTGCTGTAAACCGCGATAGCAAGCTGGAGGACTCGGTATCCTTAACTGGAAACTTGCGTCATATGCGTCGTGATCTGGCAGCAGCCGGCGATACTCTGGTAGCAACGGTGCAGGTGGCAACCCCGCTTGCAGATGCCCAAGCTGAGCGCCTGCGGGATATCTTGTCACGGCGTTATCAAAAAAACATTCACCTACAGGTGAGCATAGATCCCTCGGTGATAGGGGGCATGAAAGTTCGGGTGGGTTCCCAAATTTTCGATGGCTCCTTGGCCACCATCATTCAAGAAACAAAGCAGAAACTGGCCGGGTAGTACCGGAACGTTAGGAAAAGGCAAATTCATGGCTGAACTTCAAATCCAACCGGAGAAGATTCGTGACGCCCTCGCGGACTTCGTAAGCTCCTATGAGCCCACTCGCTCTACCGAGGACGAAATCGGGCATGTAGTGATGGCGGCTGATGGTATCGCGCAGATCGAGGGCTTGCCGGGGGCAATGGCGAACGAGCTTCTCAAGTTCGCCGATGGCACTACCGGATTGGCAATGAACCTAGAAGACCGCATGATTGGCGCGATTGTGCTGGGCGACTTTTCAGGTATTGAAGAGGGACAACCGGTGCGCCGTACCGGAGAGGTACTATCCGTTCCAGTGGGTGACGGGTATCTAGGGCGCGTTGTTGATCCCATGGGACAGCCCCTAGACGGTCTGGGCGAGATTCAGGATATTGAAGCACGCCGGGTCTTGGAGCTACAGGCTCCCGGGGTGATGATGCGTAAATCCGTGCACGAGCCCCTGCAGACCGGCCTGAAAGCCATCGACTCCATGATTCCGATTGGGCGGGGTCAGCGGCAGTTGATTATTGGAGATCGCCAAACCGGTAAAACTGCGATTGCGATTGACGCCGTGCTTAACCAGCGAAAGAACTGGGAAAGCGGCGACCCCAATAAGCAGGTACGTTGCATCTATGTTGCTGTGGGACAAAAAGGTTCCACCATCGCCAGTGTACGCGGCCAGTTAGAGGCCGCTGGAGCCATGGAATACACCACTATCGTGGCGGCGCCTGCTTCTGACTCAGCCGGGTTTAAGTATCTGGCACCCTACACCGGTTCCGCTATCGGCCAGCACTGGATGTACCAGGGTAAGCACGTCCTCATTATTTTTGACGATCTTTCCAAACAAGCAGAAGCCTATCGTAGCGTTTCCCTATTGCTACGCCGTCCGCCGGGGCGCGAAGCCTACCCCGGTGACGTTTTCTACCTACATTCCCGTCTCCTGGAGCGCTGTGCCAAGCTCTCTGATGAACTGGGTGGAGGCTCGATGACCGGATTGCCTTTGATTGAAACCAAAGACAATGATGTGTCGGCATATATTCCTACCAACGTCATTTCGATTACGGACGGGCAGATATTCTTACAGTCGGATCTGTTTAACTCCAACCAACGTCCGGCAGTGGATGTAGGTATTTCGGTTTCTCGTGTAGGCGGCGACGCGCAGGTCAAGGCGATGAAGAAAGTCTCCGGCACTTTGAAGATTACTTTGGCGCAGTACCGGGATATGCAGGCTTTCGCGATGTTCGCGTCGGATTTAGATGCCACCACAAAGAGGCAGCTCACCCGGGGTGCGAGGCTGATGGAGTTGCTGCGGCAGCCCCAGGCTACTCCCTACGAGGTCGAGGATCAGGTTTGCTCGATTTGGGCAGGAACCAGCGGCTATCTAGATGATATCGAGGTATCTGATGTTCACCGCTTCGAGTCGGAAATGCTTGCCTATTTGCATGCCAATTCGGATGTACCCGCCAAGATTAAAGAAACCGGGCAGTTCGATTCCGATACGGAAGAGGCTCTAAAAGCAGCGGTCGAGAAGTTCCGCAGCGGTTTCGTTTCTTCCCAGGGAGTGCTGGACTCAGAAGTTAACATTCCCGAAGAAGTTTCCGAAGCTGAGCGTGATAACGAAAAACTGGTGGTAGATCGCCACAACAAGAAAGATAAAAAGGATTAACCTTGAGCGGAAAGCAGCGGATATATAAGCAGAAGATCAAGGCCACGCAGACGCTGGGCAAGGTCTTCCATGCTATGGAGCTGATCGCGGCCTCGCGTATCGGAAAGGCTCGCGAAGCTGCCACCCAGTCCACGCCCTTCGATACGGCAATCACGCAGGCTTTGGCGGCTTTAGCAGCTCACTCTTCGTTCGATCACCCGGTAACACGAGAGCGTACGGATACTGACCGGGTAGCGGTTATGTGCGTGACTTCCGATCGCGGTCTAGCCGGTGCTTATTCAGCCTCTATTCTTCGTGAAACCGAGAAACTGGTGGATCAGCTCAAAGAGCAAGGTAAAGAACCGGTGCTCTATAGCTATGGACGCAAGGCAGAAAGTTACTTTCGCTTCCGCGGGGTTCCGGTGGAACGATCCTGGAGTGGTAACTCGGATTCTCCGACCATCGAGCAATCTTACGAGATCGCCGACGTTCTTACCGACACTTTTTTGGCGGACGTGATTCATGAGGGGGTCTGTGAGGTCTACCTGGTGTTTACCCGCTACGTGAATATGGTCAAACAGGTTCCGATAGTACGCAAGATGTTGCCACTGGAGGTCATCTCGGAAGAAGAAGCCGAAGAGATGGATATTAACCTGGATACGCCCCAGGGCAAAGTACCTCCGCTATACGAGTTTGAGCCCAGCCCCGAGGCAGTTCTAGACCAGATCTTACCTATGTATGTGCGTTCGCGGATTCGCTCGGCGTTGCTGCAGGCAGCTGCCAGCGAGTTAGCCAGCAGGCAAACCGCGATGCACACTGCCAACGATAACGCTCAGGACATGATTGAGCGTTATACCCGCCTGGCTAATAATGCACGTCAGGCAGAAATTACTACTGAAATAACGGAGATCGTCGGCGGGGCCGAAGCCTTGGCCGCTGGTCGCTAGAGGAAACAAAGGATTAAGGAGACTCTAATGAGTGATACCGAACGGACTACGGGCGTGGGACGGGTTTCCCAGGTGATCGGCTCGATCGTGGACGTGGAGTTCCCGCCAGATCATCTGCCGGAAATGTACAATGCCCTGGAAGCCATGATCCAGATTGAGGGCGAAGCTACCCCCCATAAGCTCACCTTGGAGGTGGCGCAGTTCCTAGGCGACGATGTGGTGCGTTGCCTAGCCCTAAAGCCCACTGACGGATTGGTGCGCGGACAGGAAGTAACTGATACGGGAGCCCCCATTTCAGTTCCGGTAGGTGACGTTACCAAGGGACACGTATTTAACGTCACCGGCGACTGCCTCAACCTGGAAGAGGGGGAGACCCTCGAGATTAAAGAACGGTGGCCTATTCACCGCGACCCGCCCTCTTTCGATCAGCTGGAATCTAAAACCCAGATGTTTGAAACCGGGATTAAAGTTATTGACCTGCTCACCCCCTATGTGCTGGGTGGGAAGATTGGTCTGTTCGGCGGGGCAGGCGTAGGCAAGACCGTGTTGATTCAGGAAATGATTCAGCGCGTAGCCCAAGATCACGGCGGTGTGTCGGTATTTGCTGGCGTGGGTGAGCGTACCCGCGAGGGCAACGACCTGATTCATGAAATGGATGAAGCGGGAGTTTTTGATAAGACCGCACTAGTCTTCGGACAGATGGATGAGCCTCCGGGGACGCGTCTGCGCATTCCGCTAACCGGTCTAACCATGGCGGAATACTTCCGGGATGTACAGCACCAGGACGTGTTGCTGTTTATCGACAACATTTTCCGTTTCACTCAGGCTGGATCGGAGGTATCGACTCTGCTGGGGCACATGCCGTCGGCGGTAGGCTATCAGCCGAACCTGGCCGATGAAATGGGGCTGCTCCAAGAACGCATTACTTCGGTTGCAGGCCACTCGATTACGTCGCTGCAGGCGATTTACGTGCCGGCTGACGACTACACTGACCCGGCTCCGGCAACTACTTTCGCGCACCTAGATGCCACCACCGAGCTTTCGCGTGATATTGCTTCGCGTGGTTTGTATCCGGCGGTTGACCCGTTGTCTTCGACTTCGCGCATTTTGGATCCCACCTATGTGGGTGAAGAACACTATCAGGTTGCCACCCAGGTAAAGTCGATTCTGCAAAAGAACAAAGAACTGCAAGACATTATCGCGATCCTAGGCATGGATGAGCTTTCTGAAGAGGATAAACTCACCGTGAACCGGGCACGCCGAATCCAGCAGTTCCTGTCGCAGAACACCTATATGGCCGAGAAATTCACCGGGGTAGAAGGCTCCACGGTTCCGCTGGCTGAAACTATTGAGGCCTTTAAGCGCATCTGCGAAGGCACTTACGACCATATTCCGGAGCAGGCATTCTTCAATATTGGCGGGATCGAGGATCTGGAACGCAATTGGGCGAAGCTGCAGAAGGAAGCGGCGTAATGAGTTCGCTTTCGGTTAAAGTAGTGACCCGCTCGGGGGAGCTGTTTAGTGGGCAGGCGGGATTCGTCTCCCTGCCCACTACCGAAGGCTCGCTGGGGATACTGCCGGGACACCTGCCATTTTTGGGTACCATTACCGCGGGAAAAGTTAAAGTCGGGATGAAAGAAAACGACCCGGATGCCCGGGTTTTTGAAATAGTTCCCGGATTTGTTTCCGTTGATGAAGATAACGTAACCATCGTAGTTGACGGGCTGTAAATCGAAAAGATTTGGCTAGAGGCGGTATAGTTAGGCCATGACGGCGCTAAAAGTTCTTCTGCTAATCATTTTGGTGATTGCCGCCCTAGTGGCTTTAATTGCCGCCTATTTTTTGTGGCGTATGAATCGCCTTTACCGTCAGGGGGCTTTTCTATGCTCCTACCGACCGGATGTAACTTCCGGATGGACCGAGGGCTGCGCAGTCTATGAGGCCGAGTCTTTAAACTGGTACAAGGCGGCTGCTCTATCGTTCCGTCCCGACAAGACTTGGCCGCGCCGAAAAATAGAGCTAGGGAAAGTCCACAATTACCTGTCCAAAAAGGGGATACGAAACGTTGCGGTTCCGGTTACGGTGGATACCCATCGTTTTTGGTTGTTTCTTTCCGAGGACGACCACGCCGGCCTCGTATCCTGGGCAGAGGCGGCGCCCCCTCGCGAAATTCCCCAATCCTGGGGTTAAGATGCTTGCAAAATAACGCAGTAAACACCCGGGTGAACCAAATTTCCCGATGATCTAGAATAGATTCTCATGCGCGTAATTTTCGCTAACTGTTCCGTCGAATACAGTGGTCGCCTCACCTCGTTCCTGCCTATGGCACCGCGAATGATTATGGTGAAAGCCGATTCTTCGGTGCTTATTCACTGTGATGGCGGCTCCTATAAACCCCTTAACTGGATGGCAGGGCCGGCTACTATCGAAGAATTACCGGTACCCGTCGAGGACGAGGCCGCCGGCATAGAGCAGATTTGGTTAGTAGAATCAGCAAAAACTGGAGATCAGCTAAAACTGCGGGTCGGAGAGATTTTCTCGGAAACCAGTTGCGATCTGGGAATAGATCCGGGACTACAAAAAGACGGGGTAGAGGCGCATTTACAAGAGCTGCTGGCGGCGCAAGTTCCCGATATCCTGGGTGCCGGCTGGGAACTAATCCGGCGGGAATATCCCACTCCGGTCGGCCCGGTGGATTTGCTGGTTTTTGATCCGGAGCTGAACCATGTTGCTATCGAAGTGAAGCGGCGCGGAGAAATCGATGGGGTAGAGCAGCTTACCCGCTACCTAGATCTGCTTTCCCGCGATCCGATAATGCCGGAAGTGCGGGGAATTTTTGCGGCGCAAGTAATCAAACCGCAGGCCAGAACCCTTGCTGAAGATAGGGGGATTCGCTGTCTAACCTTGGATTACGATACCATGCGAGGAGTAGACGACGCCGAGTCGCGCCTGTTTTAAGCCATGAAAATACAGTTTATCGGGCAGGAGCATTGCAGCTATGAATGAAGTATTTGCCATCCGCGGACGAGTAGTCACCGCGAGTCGCATCATTACCGATGGGGCAGTGGTAGTTTCTGGAGACGCCATTGTTTGGATAGGCGAATCAACTGCGGCTAAAGATGCTGGTTTCGGTGACGAAATCCTGGCAGCCCCCGCTCCAAGCGACGACCGTTACGTATTGCCGGGGTTGATCGACGTCCACTGCCACGGAGGCGGGGGTGTATCTTTCCCGGATGTCCAGTCCGAAGACCAAGCCCTGGCAGCGGTGGCGGAACATCTACGCTGGGGTACTACTTCGCTGGTAGCCTCGCTAGTTACGCAATCACCGATGGTACTGCGGGAGAAAGCAGAACTATTGGCCGGGATGTGCGCGGCAGGTAAACTCGCGGGTATCCATTTTGAAGGTCCCTTCATCGCTCAGGGGCATTGTGGCGCTCAAGATCCCGCGCATATTCAAGCCCCGAATGAACCCTTAGCGCGTGAGCTGCTGATTGCCTCGCGCGGATATGCGGTGTCGATGACTTTCGCGCCGGAAAAACCTTATGCCATGGGACCTTCCGGGGTGGCAGAAACCTTGATTGCAGGTGGGGCAGTGCCTTCCTTTGGCCATACCGATACCAGTTCTCAGAAGATGCGGGACGCCTTGGTAGAAGTGCGGCAAACCCTGCAGCATTCGGCGCATGCCCGCTGCCCGCATGCCACGGTAACTCATCTGTTTAATGGGATGGCACCGATGCATCACCGCGATCCCGGACCGGTTCCGGAGATCCTGGCGGATGCGGCCGGGGGCGGAGTGATTGTCGAACTCATTGCCGACGGTGTCCATGTGGATCCTTCCTTGGTGCGCAATGTATATGAACTGATCGGGCGCGAACAGATGGTATTCGTGACCGATGCGATGGCCGCTACCGGGCTGGGAGACGGCGACTACGTCCTCGGGGGACAAGCGGTAACCGTTAAAGAGGGCGTAGCGACTTTGAGTCAGCGCGGCGGAGGGCTCGCGGGGGGAACTTCCCATCTGATCAACCAGGTTAAGATAGCGCATAAGGCAGGAATACCGCTGGTAGATGCGGTGTATTGCGCTTCGACGCAAGGGGCAAAAATCTTAGGAAACCCCCAATTGGGGCAGGTAGCTCCCGGCAAGTTTGCCGATCTTTTAGTTACTGATGCCGATTTGAATCCTATGGAAGTTTACAAACGCGGATCCCGGGTATTTTAAAGTGGCTAGGCGTTCTCGGAAACGTCCCTGGGGGGAGCATCGGCCTTTAAGGATGGATTCTTTAGCTTCTATGCCACGGGCAGTTTCCCGCCCGGATGGTGATTTCCAGGTGCAGCACCTGTCCCAGGCGCGTAAAACTTATGTGTGTCCCGGGTGCAGTCAAGAGATCCAGATCGGCCAGGCACATGTGGTGGCTTGGCGAACCGATTCTATTTTTGGTACTCAAGCTGGTTTAGATCAACGCCGGCATTGGCATCGTTCGTGTTGGGAACGCGGTCTCTAGTATTTGCGGGTTTGCAACGCTCGCCAAAACTCTAAAATGTAATTCCGCAACTATCATCCTAGTTTTCGAGGTCATCTTCTCCGAGCTGTGCGAAGATGGAGATTATGAACGTGGCTATTTTTACGCGGGATGCGCATAGAATGGCGGGCACCCCCGCAGTGGTTTTATTAGCAGCTTTTCCCTATGACCATCGAATGTGGGAAGGGGTTGCCCGTCGTTTCGAGGGAGTGCCGGTAATAGCGATTGATCCTCCCGGGTTTGGCCGTTCCCCGGTTCCGCTAGATCCGCCCTCTTTAGAAATCTATGCCGATTATGTAGCCCAAGCGGTAAGAGCAGAAGGGGCAGAAAAAGTGCTGGTGTGCGGGAACTCGATGGGGGGATATACCGCGCAGGCGATGATTGAGCGTCATCCCCGCTTAGTGGGGGGAGTGGTGCTCGTGGGCACTAAGGCTGATATTGATACTGCGGCCGCGCGGGCTGCCCGTACAGAAATGGCAGTCGGCGCCCTGGTTGGCAGGGCGCAAGAACAATTGGTGAAGTCTATTCCCACTATGTTGGCTAAAGAGACCCTCACGGATTTTCCCAAGATTCCGCAGCTGATGGAAAAATGGATTAACGAGGCACCCGGGGAGGCGATTTCTTGGGCGCAGCGTGCTTTGGCGGCGCGCCCTGGCCGTCTCGAAACGCTAGGGAGGGCGCAAATCCCGGCAATGGTGGTTCGGGGGGAACAAGATCAAAACTCCACTCCAGCCCAGGCGGAAGCGATGGCCAAGGCGCTCGGCACCCGGGTGGTTTCCGTGCCGCGTGCGGGTCATCTGGTGCCCTTAGAGGCGCCCTCAGCGGTAGCGCGAGCAGTGATGAGTGTTTATCGGAGGATGTCCTGACTTTTGCGCCGGGATTTAACTTAGAGCGCCGGGCGGAAACTAATTTTGCCGCGGTCGGATTTATGGGTCTGTAGTTTAAAACAAGTTGCTGAACGCCGCCTGAGAATTTTGGTATTTACCTGCTGAAACCGGGAAATATCGACCGCAGAGTGAGACTAGAAAGCACGGGTAGGGCTTAGCCCCCTAACTTAAAACTATGAGTTCGTATTCTGACTTTGATCTAGCGTTGTCTAAGCTTCGTCCGCATATGTTTGGCAAGTATGTATTCTTGTCGGAGCGGGATGGTCTGCCCGCGGGATTAGAGCCGTTTGCACAGATAAAAGAGGAAGAAGGACTCACCCTAATCGTTCCCTTAGAACAGGCAAAAGCAGCAGGTCTGGCCGCGGGGAAAAAGATCTATCGCCGAATTACTTTGGATTGCGATGTCTCGCTAGAAGAAACGGGGCTGACTTTTACGGTTGCTTCCCAGCTGGCTAGCCAATCTATTCCCTGTAATGTTTTATCGGGACTGCATCATGACCACCTGATGGTACCGGCAGCGCGGGCGCAAGAGGCCATATCTTTGCTGCAGCAGCTCTCCCAGCAGGCTCAGGGCTGGCTCCAATACTAAAATCGCTAACTGTAGACTGATTTAAGAGGATAAAGCCGCGCTGATTTGAGACAGAGTGGTAGCGTTGCCACCTACAAACACATTCTCAATATTGCGATCTGCCCCGGGCTTACCCACTTTCTTTCCTTGCGGGTCATAGATTCCGATTTTTGCTCCCACATAGCGGCGCTGTGAAAATGCAAACTTTTTTACCTGGGCAAAGCCGGCCTCCAAAATGGCGCTCACCATCTCGTCCTCGCCAATCCAAGATTCGTCGTTATAGGAAACCACTATAGTTTGGGCGCGTACCCGCCCAAGCAAGGAAAAGAAACTTTGCGCCATAGTGCGTTTGGAGTTAAATGCTGAACGGTGCTGATCACCGCGCGCATCTATCCGTTTGCGCGCCACCCCGTATGCCTTAGGAGAGTCCCAGCGCACCAAGGTTTCCCAAATATGGTAGTTAGTGAAGTAACGGTGCTGGTTATAGGGGGGATCGAGGTAGGCAAGATCTGCTTTGGGTACCTGGTCAACCAGTTTGAGGGCGTCTCCTTGGAAGGCGTGCCCCTTTCCCGGCAGCAGCTGCGGCAAACGTAGCTCTAACTGGTTATAGGAACGCGGTGCCCACTTCTTCAGATAAGCCATTTGGACTCCAGTGGTGGAATCTACCCGGTCGGCAGCCTCCATCAGGGAAGTTAATAAAATCGGGAATAAGGGATCATCTTGCAGGTCAACCAGGTAATCTCGGCAAGCATCGATACGTCTTCCGTTATGGGGCTGAAAAAACCGGGCTTGGCGGCAAAAAGTCTCGGTAAAGTATCCCTCTTTACCTTTAAGCGCGCTCATTGCCTCTAGATGGTTGCGTAAAGCCGCGATATCAACAGTGTTGGCATCAGTTTCGATATAGGTGCGCGCCAATTGGTAACTATAGGAAGCAAGATCGCAGGCAGTGGTGAAGATCCCGCGACGTTTAAACTCTTGGGCGACCCGGGTAGTACCGGAAAACAGATCGAGAGCGCTGTTCGCACCAGTAGCGCTAGCAATGCTTCCTAAAGCTGGTACCAGGTTCCGTTTTGACCCCAGATATTTAATCAACTTACCTCCTTCCCCTTCCGCTCACTATAAACCAGACCCTCAGCATTTAAAGCATCTGACTTACACGCGCTGGGAGTAGGCGAAAAAGTACCAATAGGCAACTAGGGTGGAAGTATGGCAAAAGAGGAAGCAGCAGCCGCACGGGCATTAGTTAAACTGGCAGATGGAACCGTTAAACAACGAAATCAGTTAACTGGAACCGAGGTGTGGACGGTACCTGGCCGGGGGCACCGCCCGCTTTCCAAGCCCCAGGTTAATCCCAGTCCCATTAGCGCCCAGGATCATACTTCTACTTGTGCCTTCTGCTCTGATCGCTATTTAGAAACCCCGCCCGAAAAATCTCGAATTGTCTTAGGGGATGCGGATCTGCCAGCAGATAACACTACTAGCTGCGGAGAGTTCCGGATTGTAGAAGGATTAGCTGCCGATCAGCTTAGTAAATATCCGGCAGATTTTCGCCGGATCCCGAATCTATTTGAAATCGTTTCCTACCAGTACTGGCACCTTAATCATGGTCATGAACCTTCCGATAAGGAACGCCAGCGTTTGGCAGAATATTTAGCTACCCCCACCGGCTATGACCATGTGCTGCGGGTAGTGCGAGCTAAACTCCACCAATATGGGATGAATGACGAGGAAATTAATAGCCTTTCCGAACCGGAAATGTTGGGGCAAGCAAACTCGTTCTTCTCGGGTGGGCATGATCTGATTGTGGCTAATCGACATTTTGTTCCGGGAGCCACTGATTCCTCCCAGCTGGCTTCCGCGGGTACTCTGACTCCGGAGGAACATCATGCCTATACTGCCTTCACGGCGAGGGCGCTGCGGGATCTGTACGATCTGGATCCAGCCGTCAAATATGTGGCGACGTTCCAGAATTGGTTAAAACCGGCGGGCGCCAGTTTCGATCATCTGCATAAGCAACTGGTAGCGATTGACGAATTCCCCGTTCAGACCACTCAAGAACGCGAGCGACTGCGCAAAGACCCCGATATTTACCACACCATTTTGAAGATTCGAGCTACTCGCGGGCTGATCTTGGCACAAAACGAGGACGCGATCGCAATGGCGGGGGTAGGACACCGTTATCCTACGATCGCGGTTTGGCCGCTCGGTAAGCCCTGTAATCCCTGGGATGCGGGAGAAAAGAAGACGCGGGCAGTTTCTGATATTTTGCACGCTATCCATGCTGCTACCGGTGCTGATGTCCCTTGCAATGAAGAGTGGTATCACCGTCCGCTATCGGTTTCGACTCCCATGCGCTGGCGGATCTTACTGAAATGGCGAATTTCAACTTTGGCGGGTTTTGAGGGCGGTACCCGGATTTACTTAAACACGATTGATCCGTGGGGCATTTCCCGGCGGGTAGTTCCCCGGCTAAAAGAGCTGCGGGCAGCCGGTAAAATCGCGGATATGCGCATTGGTGAGGAAACCAAAGTTTCGCCCTCCTTATTGGATTAACCAGGCGTTATCTAGGAACTGGCGCCTTGCGTGCGGGTATCTTAACTGGGATTGAAGACGCAGACGCTAGGGGAATAAGAATAAAAGAATCGGGAGGCTATCGCCTCCCGATTCATAAACTAGCTATTTGCTACTGCTAGATTTTGCCGGATTTACTTGTCGCTAGAGAAGCCTTCTTTGATTTTTTCGGCAGCAGCTTTCAGGTTAGCGCCGGCTTCTTCCGCCATATCCTTGGCTTTGTCCGAGAATTCAGAAACCTTATCTTTGATTTCTGCGCTAACCTGATCCGCTTTACCTTCGGCTTCTACGTTCTTGTCTCCGCTAACTTTGCCGGCAGCTTCTTTGGCTTTGCCGCCCAAGTCCTCTGCAGAGTTCTTAATCTTGTCGTCCATTCCCATATTGTTCTCCTTTTATACTCTATGAATCCACGCGGTCCGCAGATCCTAAATTGGTTCGCCAGTTCGTGGTTATTTGCACCAGAATCGGCATTTTTATTCCTAAAACTTGATCTAACTTCGCAATCGCTTGATCAATTTCTATCTTAACTTCGCGAGGGTTCGTTCCCTTGTAAACCGCGGCGGTTAGCGCCAGTCCAGGGCGTTTTTTAACCTCCCAAGAAGAGATTTTTAGAGAGGCAAGGTCGCGACTACTTGCTACTTCACTCTCGATTATGTCCTGGATTAACCCCAATTCGGCAGTAATCTCGCCCTGTTTGTCAGAATCTTTCCCGGCCTTATTTAAAGCCAGCGAGCGAATCTTGCCGCCGCCTTGGGAAAACACCCAGACTATTAGCAACAGGATCACTACGATCACCAAGGCTAGGGCTCCCGCTTGAACTGCGGAAATCTCTCTGCCTTGCACCTGGAAGGTTGACTGTCTAACCAGGTTGCTAAATCCGGACTCTATTTTTGAGCGGTAGTCAAGAAGGCGGCGGTGAATCGAGGCCGAGGTTGCAGCGGAGGTAATTGAAACTCCGGCGGCAAGAAACAGCAAACCAAAAATAAACAGTAAGATCCGATTCAAAGCTCGAGGTAGTTTTTTCACTTTTCGAGCCTCCCTTCGGTAGCGATCTTAACTGCGGTTTTTAGCCGTGGCCTCAGCTGCCAGGAAGCGACCTCTTCGCTTGCCACCTGTTGGATTTGCGCTTGGTCTAAGGTGCGTCCAGTACTAGGGGTAATAGTGCTTACCGAACGTCGTTTATTAACTGCGGTAGAGACGGTTCCTTGTGGCAGACCCGCTTCTTCGCGTACTAAACGAGAAATTCCTGCGGCGACCACACCATCATCAATAACGTAGGCAGCGCGTTCGTCACTTAGGGCGTGTTTACTTAAAGTACCCGGCAGTACCGCTTTAGCCAGCAATAATAATCCGCAGAGGGCTAGCAGCACCCCTACGATAATCGCTAGGGGACGGTGACTATCAGTTAAAGCCGCAAATCCTTGCTGCCACATATCAGCCGGGTTTACCAACAAGGGGTCTTTTCCGGATAACGCCAGCACGCCCTCGGTAGCTAAAAAGCCCAGAACAGCAATTATGATGATCGCTAAAATAATGCTGCTGAAAGCGCGCGAGGAGTGGGTCTGCCGTCTAACCAGATAAGACACGAAAGGTCCGGATTTGCTGGATTGTTTACTCATTGCAGCTGCCTCCGTTCCTGATGCTTATAGATTCCAGTTAATCGCAGATTTACCCGCCCGACTTTCACTCCCGCGATTTTGCCAACGCGGGTAACAATGTCACGCCGCGCCGCGTCCGCCAAGGAAAACACGGAGGTATCGGGGGTGTTAACGATAGTATCTACAACTTGGGAGCTGAGGGGACAAGAAATATCTATGCCCAATAGTCCCTGGTCGTCGCGGGTAGAAACTTTGATTTGCTCACCGGGGACACTGATTCGCTGCGCGGTAGCCGCCTTCGCAATGGTTTGGATAGCGCGCGCAGACACAGTGGTGATTCCCGCAAGTTCTGTTGGTTCCTTATCGGAATTCATTAATCCTCCTTCTTAATCGGAGGTGGTAGTGTGCTTGCCGATTAGGGCTTCACCTACGCCTTTCAGATCTAGCTTTCCCGAAGCAGCCCTGCCTAATACCGCCCCGATGGCCATAAACAGGATGGCGACTAGGAATCCAAAGAATCCGTGAGCTACGGCCATATATGCCAGAAAAGCACCACAAAAAATACCAGCTATGGTGGTCATGTTTTTTCCTTTCCGGCGAAGGTTACTTCAGATCCTTTTTATCCTTCTGGTCTTCGTCTTCTTCATTGTCGTCATCGTCCGGTACATGCACATCCGTAACCTTGATGTTTACTTCGGTAACTTCTAGTCCCACTAGCCCTTCGATAGCCGAGAAAATAGCTTCCCGAACTTTATCGGCTACTTCGTGTACCGGGTAGGGGTATTCCACAATCAACACTACGTCCAATGCGGTTTGCGTCTGCCCAATTTCTACCGAAATACCCTGGGTAATGCTTTCGGAGGCTCCGACTTTGGAACGCAAAGCCCCCAGGGCGCGGGCGGCGGAGTTGCCCAGATCGTAAACTCCGGGGATCTCCTTTATGGCCAGACCAGCAACTTTGGCAACTACCTGGTCGGCAACGGTGGTTAGCCCCTGCCCTTGATCCTCGGCAACGTTATTTGCAGGGATAAGTTCTTTAGCCTCTTCGGCGGTGGGTACTACGGTCGGGGTCTTCTTATCTTGTTTGCTATTTGCCATTATTCCTATCCCTACTTGGTTGGGTGACGTTATGCTTTCAATGGTCTATAACCAGAATTTTTTTGTATTCCTGATCTTTAGTGACCTAGCCTAAGGATATCGGAGTCTGGTTCTCCAAGCGAGCGTTTATGTAAATTCAATGAGCATCTGAACGGGTTTTCCCGGTAGGATCGCCCTATGGCTAACCGACGAATTGAAGAAGAAACCGCTGAGCATAGTAGTGATGCCGCAGATATCAGTACCTTAAGTAAGGCTACCCTTTCACCCTCAGAGAACGGGCAGGAAAATACCACTCTCCCTGCTAATAAGGACGATCGCTCGCAGGTAGATCCCCCCGGCGAGGACGAGCAAGCAGGCAAGCAGGAACCGGCGGAGGAAACCGCTACCAGCGCAGAGGGCAGCGCCGAGGGTGAGATGGACTCTTCTAGCGAGGATCCAGTTACCGAAGGTGAAGATAGCGCTGACGAAGAGTTTCAAGTTCCTGAGATTTTGCCGTTAGCTGGCGGAAAGGAAGCGGCCGCTGAGGTAGATCCCGAAGTCGAGAGCGAAGGGGACAAGCGGGTTTGGGGTAATCAAGTTGGCGGACACGTTGACCGCGATGAACTTGCGGACTCCGAATCTGGTACTGCTTTCAATGTTGATCAGATTGCCCTGAAGAAGACCGGTCAAACTAAGAAAACTCATTCTCGTTCCCGCACCGCTATTTCCTGGACATTGGGGATAGTAGCAATAGTGGCCGCCATCGGGATTGCGCTGTACGCCAGTGGCGTTTGGCAAAAGATTTTTACTCCCACGGGCGCCTCCTCTCCCCAGGAAGGAGCAAAAGCTTATTATGGGGCGCTGCTAGATAAGGATGCGCAAACTATTTGTGCTTTAAGTTCCGAGGAGGCGCGGGGGCAATTGGTACAAGCGATTAGCCAAAAAACCGATGAAAATAGCTTAGATCAGTGCACGCAGGCGGTTGAGAAAACCTTTGCGCAGTCTGCGCAGTCGCCCTCGGTGAAGTTAGCAGACCTGAGGTTCTCTCCGGAGACTAAGGCAGATGTCGACGGGGCGAAAGCAGTATTGATTAAGGATAAGCAGGGTACTCCGCTGCAAATTATGGCTTGGCAGGAAGCGGACGGACGTTGGTTCTTAGCGGGACAAAACTTGCAGCAGAAAGTGATGATGAAGTATCAGCAATCCCTGGTTGCGGGCGCTGAAGGTGGTAAATAGCGGCCAGCTAGGCTTTAGCCGTCTAGCTCGTCCTCGTCGTCGGGGAAACGTTCATCGATGTTAGGGTCTTGCGTGTCTTCGAGGGCGGGGGAGAGCTCCTCCCATTCCTCCTCGTGGTTTTCCCAATCACCGCTGGGGGAGAGCACCAGTTCATCGCGGTGATCGCGGAAGGAGTCCGCGTTAGCCATATAGACATAGGCCTGTACCTGTTGGGTAGGTCCTTCCCAGGTGCTGTCTTTGTCCGGGAATACCTCTACCCGCACGATTTGCCGGGTATACATATTGTTGGGGTCGCCTTCCCCTAAATATCCTTCGTATTCGTCGAGTTCTTCTAGGGTTTCTTCAAATAGGCGTTGTTCGATCAAGAGTACTTGCCCCACAATGCCGGTGCCGCCGATAGAACGGATCGCCATCGGATAGGACGCCCCAATATATAGGGATGCTTCCCGCAAATAGGCCGGGGCGAATTCGGTCACCGCGGCTTTCAGACTAGAGCCAAAGCCGCGAGAACCGAGTTTCAAGGTGCCGTAGACAAATACAGGTAGGTATCGCGTGCTCATGTTCCTATTTTCTCAGTATTGAATAGTTTTAGGGCGTCTTTGGGGCGGCGTTTTGGGTTACCGTCACTGGCGGTTGGGGATAGCAATAGATATTGGCTGTTCAAAGCGGAGAACAGGGGCAAGTGAACGAATTAGGGAGCAGAAAATTTAAAGTTGAGCCTATTAGACTTAACTTTTCGCCTCCAGAATAATTGGCTAGCACTAGAATGTAGAGAGTGCCAAAATAGAGGACGTGAGACCGAGAGAATCTCGGTAAGAAGATTTCCCGCAACTTCGCGGGGGTAAGGAGTAATCATGGTTCGCAGGTATGATCCCTTCCGTCAGATGGAAGCGATTTTTGATGACGCGATGCGCCAAGGGCCTTCCCGGGCAGCTATGCCTCTGGATTTGTATCGTGATGGAGAAAAGTTCATCGCCCTCTTTGATTTGCCGGGGGTGGATCCGGCAAGCGTAGACATCGATATCGAGGATCGCACCCTCACTATTCGTGCCGAGCGCAAATCCCCCGAAATCGCAGGTGCCCAGTGGCTGACTCATGAGCGTCCCTTCGGTACTTTCGCTCGTCAGCTCACCTTAGGGAATGGGGTGGCTCTTGACCAGGTAGAGGCCGAGTATGTGGACGGGGTGCTTAAGCTAGTTATCCCGGTGGCAGAGGAAGCTAAGCCTCGCAAGATTGCAGTCCAGCGCGGCTCTCGTCAGATCGAGGGAAATGCTGAGACTGTCAATAACGCCGACTAAGAGCAGCTGATAGTGTTTTTTTGGGCGGGGACGCAGGTTTCGGGCGTCCCCGCCCTTAAGTTTTTTCTCTATAGTTGCTGGTGACTTCCACAGGTAGTAGCTAACTACCTTTTGTTATTGGTTTGAACGTTGATTTGCGCCGTAAACTCTATGATCTGACTCGCCACGGTGACTGGATCAAATAGTTGCAGGTGATGGCGGGAAGAATCGGCGCGCACTAGGCGGGCGTCAATGGCTCGAGCGTAGGAAGTCAAACCTTGCCAAGTTTTACTACTGCGACGGTGGGCAGCGGAAATCACCAATTGGGGAAGTTGGCGATCCAGTAAATCAATCTCTTGGAGATCTTGCCACGCCAAGTAGAAGGAGGGTTGCTCGCGGGCAGCGCCGCGGTAAATCCAGGCGAGGATCTTTTGCTCCAGCTTTTGATAGAGAGGACTCGCGCCCTCGTTGTTTCCCTCGAAGGAGGGGTCTATCTGTACGATTCCCACAGGCTGCACCCGGGAGGAAGTGGGGGACTTTAATAGTTGTGCTGCCCAAACTCGCACCAGCATTGCCCCATAGGAGTGTCCCACCAGCACCATGGGCAGCGGCTTGTCAAAAGTGGCACCCAGGTGGCGAGCAATTTCTTCCCCGCCCGCTCGCATCTCCGCCACTAGGCTTTGCCAAGTCACTTCCGCGCCCTTTTCGGGGTGCAAAATCGGGGAGCGGGTTGTGCGAGCGCAGTAAAAAGCGCGACAAAGAATCGGGAACGTCAAGTTCCAGCTGCGCATAGACCCGCCCAGTCCGGCCTCTAGCCAGATAAGTGGCTCCGGCTTGGCCGCACAAGTTTTTCCAATCTGCACCCGCATGTAACCAATTTAAGGTAGGAAGCTACTCTGGGCGAAGCGTTTATCGCTGCGCAATGGTAACGGAGTAGGAGCGTCCGGTGCGATCGGCAAAATCGCCTGCCAGTTCACAACGCTAGCCATTGCTAATTTATCTCGATGTCGAGTAAAGTTGATAGTGAGGACTTAAAACTACAGCTTTTGGAGTTATTCATGGCAAAGATCAAAGTAGTCGGCCCGGTCGTCGAACTAGACGGCGATGAAATGACCCGCATCATTTGGCAACAAATCCGCAACGAACTAATCCTTCCCTATCTGGACGTGGATCTTCGTTACTACGACCTCAGCGTAGAGAACCGGGATGCCACCGGTGACCAGGTCACTATTGATGCCGCCAACGCGATTAAAGAACACGGCGTCGGGGTAAAATGTGCAACTATCACCCCTGATGAGGCGCGGGTGGAAGAGTTTGGGCTAAAGAAAATGTGGAAATCGCCCAATGGCACTATCCGCAACATTCTCGGCGGGGTGATTTTCCGCGAACCCATTATCATGAGCAATGTGCCGCGCCTGGTGGGCGGATGGACAAAGCCCATCGTGGTTGCTCGCCATGCCTTCGGTGACCAGTACAAGGCCACTGATTTCAAAATCCCCGGTGCCGGGAGCCTAACCATTACCTTCCAGCCGAAAGATGGATCTGAGCCTATAGAACATACCGTGGTTGAATACCCCGAAGGTGGGGGAGTCGCCATGGGAATGTACAACTTCAATGACTCCATCAAAGATTTCGCTCGCGCTTGTTTCCGCTATGGCCTGCTGCGGGGATACCCGGTTTACCTATCCACCAAGAATACGATTTTGAAGGCCTACGACGGGCAGTTTAAGGATATTTTCGCCGACATCTATGACAGCGAATTCAAAGAGCAATACGAGGAAGCCGGTCTGCACTATGAGCACCGCTTGATTGATGACATGGTGGCTTCTTCCCTTAAATGGGAAGGCGGATATATTTGGGCATGTAAGAACTATGATGGCGATGTTCAGTCCGATACGGTTGCTCAAGGTTTCGGTTCCCTAGGGTTGATGACTTCGGTACTAATGACTCCCGATGGGCGCACTGTCGAGGCCGAAGCAGCGCATGGTACGGTAACTCGGCACTATCGCCGCTGGCAGCGCGGAGAAAAAACCTCCACCAACCCGATTGCCTCAATCTATGCCTGGACGCGCGGTCTGGCTCATCGCGGCAACCTAGACAATACTCCCGAAGTTTCTCACTTCGCGCAGACCTTAGAGGAGGTAATTGTCTCTACTGTTGAAGGCGGGCAAATGACCAAAGACCTAGCTCGCCTAATTGATGAGGATCATCCCTGGTTGGATACCGATGGCTTCATGAATGTGTTGATTGAGAACCTGGCTAAGCGTCTAAAGCAAGATGCCTAAGCTAAAACCCATTTGACCTTGGGGTTTTGACAGGTGACTTAAACCGGGAAATCTCAGATCCTGCCGGTCTATTCGGGGCGGACGCGAAAAAGCAGCGTCCGCCCCGATCTCTTTCGTCTGGTCGATATCAAGAAATAGGTTAGTATTGAGTAGTGAGTTAGATGCTCAGTAACCTAGCGGAATCAGCGTCAACAGAAGGGAGTCACAGTGGCGAAGAACGCTAAGACGCAAGCGAAGCGCTTTCTGTTAGTGAGTCCTCCGATGCCGTATGATTCTCCGTTACTTAGCATGGCAATACGCACCGCCTATGAAATCGCCAAGATGGGATTTGACTTAATCCCTGTCCAGATAGAGACCGATAAACTCGATGTTGATGCTTTGGCAGACAGTGCAAAGCTAATCGGCCCGATTTTGCCGCTAGTTCCCTTTAGTGAAGAACAGAATAAGCAGTTGCAAAGTCTGGGAGTGCAGGTCGAGCCGGCAATTTTTGCTACCGATTCTCCCGCCTATCCAGTGGTGGCAGCGCTATATGGCGCTTCTGGGCGGGCGATGGCGTCCCGAATGGTTTCCTCAGGTCACCGCAACTTGGTGTACCTGTGTTCTTCCGATCCCTTGCTAGAAAACCTTAACCAGTTACGGTATGCCGGAGTGTTGCAAGGGTGTATTTTCGGAGGTTGCCCCACGCCCACCATGCTGACTACCGAATACAATTCTCCCAATCTTTCCGGAGAGTTAGTGCAGCTGTTTTCCAAGAACCCGGGGGTTGACGGGTTTATCTGCCATAACGATTTCCTGGCAATGGAGGTTATCCAGGCGCTGAGAATGTGTGGACGCATGGTTCCCAACGATTGTGCCGTTATCGGCGTAGGTAATGCTCCCGAAGGTCAACTCTTCAACCCGCCACTTACCTCTATCGATTTTAATCCTGAAGTAAGCGGGCAGATTTACGCCCAAGCGCTCGCCAAATTCTTGTCTGGCGAAAAAATCGATGCCCCAGATCCGAAAGAAGTTGACAAAATGATGACGTTGGTTGCCAGGGGAAGCGCCTAGGTACCAGCCTTCCAGAGGAGGAATAATGGGTCAGTCCACAGGTTCCGAACCGAAGCGTCTAGGAGTCTTAACCTCGGGCGGGGATGCCCAGGGGATGAACGCTGCAGTACGTGCGGTAGTGCGAACCGCATTAAAAATGGGTGCGCAGCCCTATGCGATCCTTGAAGGTTGGCAGGGAGCTGTTACCGGCGGTGAGATGATCAAACCGATGGGATGGTCGGATGTATCTAGTGTGCTCAATAAGGGGGGCACGGTAATTGGGACTGCCCGCTGTAAAGAGTTTCGCGAGCGTTCTGGACTGCGTAAAGCCGCTAAAAACCTGGTTCTAAAAGGTATAGATCGCCTGATTTCTATTGGGGGAGATGGCTCCCTAGCCGGTACTAATGAATTTCAAGAAGAGTGGCCCAGTCTCCTGGAAGAACTGGTTCAGGCAGGCGAACTTACCCCCGAACAGGTAGCTGGACACGAAAAGTTGCGGGTAGCCGGTCTGGTTGGTTCTATCGACAATGATTTAGTTGGTTTCGATATGACCATCGGCACTGACTCAGCCTTGCAGCGAATCTTGGCGGCTCTAGATGAGCTTTCTTCTACCGCTGCCTCCCATCGCCGCACTTTCGTCGTAGAAGTTATGGGACGCCATTGCGGATACCTGCCACTGATGAGTGCGGTTGCCCGGGGTTGCGATTATGTGTTCATCCCCGAAGCTCCTCCCGAACAAGGGTGGCAAAAAATTCTGACGAAGAAACTGGAAGCTGGGCGTAAGGCAGGCAGGCGCGAATCCATCGTGTTGGTGGCCGAAGGTGCTATCGATCATCAGGGCAATCCCATTACTGCCAACGATGTGTGCGATGCCCTCGAGCAAGAGACCGGGGAGCGTCCGCATCTGACTATCTTGGGACACGTACAGCGCGGGGGTACGCCCTCAGCCTATGACCGGTGGATGCCTACCGCCCTGGGATATGCGGCAGTGTATGAAGTACTACACCAGGACCAAAACTCTGAGCCGGTGATCATTGGGGCTCGTAATAACCGGGTTGCGCGCTTGCCTTTGATGAAAGCAGTCACCGATACTCGCGCGGTTGCCAAGTTTACGAAAGCACAAGAATACGAAAAGGCAGTTAAGGCGCGAGGATGTTCATTCAGCGAGATGCTGGCCATAAATGAAGTAATGTCGACTCCGCCCCAGCAAGACGAACTACCCGATAATGCCCGGCGGGTAGCCATTATGCATGTAGGCGGACTTGCTCCCGGAATGAATACCGCTGCTAGAGCCGCAGTGCGTCAAGGAATAGACCGTGGGTTTGAAATGCTGGGAATCTACGGTTCCTTTGAAGGACTCATGTCTGGAAAAGTTAAGCAGCTAGCTTGGGAAGACGTTGAAGGTTGGGGCTTTGATGGAGGAGCAGAACTTGGAACTTTGCGCCCTATTCCCCGGGTAGAAGAGTACTACGCAATAGGACGAGCTCTGGAGGAACAGCGCATCGACGCCCTGATCGTAATCGGTGGCTACAACGCCTACCTGTCGATTAATCAGATGCGACAGGAAACCTCCCGCTACCCGGCGTTTAATATTCCGATGATTTGTATTCCGGCATCAATCGACAATAACTTGCCGGGATCTGAGCTTTCTATCGGCGCTGATTCTGCCCTTAATAATGCGGTCTGGGCGTTAGATCGTATCCGTGAATCTGCGGCAGCTTCTCGGCGTTGCTTCGTGGCTGATGCGATGGGTCGCCACTGTGGATACCTATCGTTAATGTCAGGTATCGCCGCGGGAGCCGAGTTGGTCTACCTCGATGAATTCCCCTATGACCTGCAAGATCTAGCGAGCGACGTGAAAATGATGCGGGATTCTTTCCGGGATGGTCGCCGCCTGTGTCTGGTACTACATAATGAAGAAGCCGGAGGCCGGTATGATCGAGAATTCATAGCCTCCGTGTTTGCCCAAGAATCGCAAGGAATGTTCGATGTGCGCCACTCGGCTCTGGGGCACTTGCAGCAAGGGGGAGAGCCTTCGCCCTTTGACCGCATCTTAGCGACTCGCCTGGTGCGGGCAGCGATTGAAGAGCTCAGCGAACAATTTACGCAAAATCGCAGCGAGCCCTTGGGAGTGGGACTGTCGGCTGAAGGGATTGAGTCTTTCCCATTGCTGCAAATGCAGCAAAAGGTTGATCCGCAAGTTCGTCGTCCCCTAAGTCAATGGTGGTTGCCACTGGTTGATATTATTTCGGTGGTTTCCCGTGATGAATGGGATATTGAAGTCCGACCATTGCCAGTAACCGACCTATAACCTAAACCAATTCGAACAGGAGAAAACATGAGCGCTCCGATTGACCCCAGTACCACCCAAGCCTGGCAAGAGTTAACTAATCTTGCCGAATCGTTCAAACCGGATCTTAGCGGTTGGTTTGAACAACAACCAGACCGCGCCGAACAGCTCAGTTTTACTGCCGCGAATTTGCGGGTTGACTTGTCAAAGAACTTGGTAACCGCTCCCATATTGGACGCGCTGGCACGCCTGGCAGCACAAACCAAAGTCGAAGCTCACCGTGATGCCATGTTCGCAGGTGAACATATTAATACCACCGAGGATCGCGCGGTACTCCATACTGCGCTGCGGCGCCCTGGAAGCGACAAGCTGGAGGTTGATGGACAGGATGTTAGCGCCGATGTAGCCGCTGTTCTAGAGCGGGTTTATGCCTTTGCAGAAAAAGTGCGCAGTGGAGCCTGGCTTGGAATTACTGGAAAACCCATCACTACCGTGGTGAATATCGGAATCGGAGGTTCGGATTTAGGTCCTGCCATGGCCTACGAGGCATTGCTTCCCTATGTTAAACCCGGACTGGAGTGCCGCTTCGTATCTAATATTGATCCTACGGATCTATGCGAAAAAGTGAAGGACTTGGATCCCGAAGCCACCTTGTTTATTGTGGCTTCCAAGACTTTCACCACTTTGGAAACCCTCACCAATGCCCGCGCCGCCCGCGGCTGGCTCCTGGATCAACTGGCTGCGCGGGGAATCTGGGAAGGTAAAGATAGCGGATCGCAGCTTAGCGATGAAGACTCCCGGCAGGCAGTATCCAAGCATTTCGTGGCGGTGTCTACCAATCTTGAGGCAGTAGCCGAATTTGGTATTGACCCAGATAATGCCTTTGGTTTTTGGAATTGGGTAGGAGGACGTTACTCGGTAGATTCCGCAGTCGGCACCGCCCTGGCGGTCGCGATTGGTAAAGAAGGATTCTCCGATTTTCTATCCGGTATGTACGCTATGGACGAGCATTTCCGAACGACTCCGCTCAGTGAGAATGTTCCTATGCTGATGGGACTAATCAACGTGTGGTACCGCAACTTCCTACACGCTCCTACCCACGCGGTCTTGCCCTATTCGCAATATCTACACCGTTTCCCGGCCTACCTGCAGCAACTAACTATGGAATCCAATGGTAAGGCCGTACGCTGGGATGGGGAAGCGGTAAGCTACGATACTGGTGAAATCTTCTGGGGAGAGCCCGGTACTAACGGGCAACACGCTTTTTACCAGCTGATCCACCAGGGTACCCAAATGATTCCCGCCGACTTTATCGCTTTCGCCAACCCCACCTGGCCACTCAAAGACGGTGACAATGATCAGCACGAGTTGTTCTTAGGTAATTTCTTCGCCCAAACCCAGGCGCTAGCCTTTGGCAAGACCGCTGATCAGGTACGTGCCGAGGGTACTGCGGAACCTATCGTCCCTGCGCGAGTCTTCCCTGGAAACAAACCGTCAACCTCGATCATGGCGCCGCGGCTAACCCCCTCGGTACTGGGGCAGCTGATCGCCCTCTACGAACACATCACCTTTACCCAAGGGGTAGTGTGGGGGATTAACAGTTTCGACCAGTGGGGTGTAGAACTGGGCAAACAGCTCGCCAAGGCGCTTACTCCCGCAATTGCCGGTGACCAGGAGGTCTTAGCGCAACAGGATCCTTCTACGAAAGCGCTGATCAACTACTACCACGCCCATCGCGAAAACTAGCCTGTATTAACGCAATTAGGTTAAGCGGGGGATAGGAGTTTTGCGTTTGAGCGCGAGGGTAGCGGGTTGGTGCGCTAAAAGCGCTCGGGGCTCTGGTGAGCCTTGCTTCGCTCGGCTCAAGTCGCCCTCTCGCATCTTTTAGCGCGCCAACCGTAAGGTCTTGCCTAGGGGCTGGTATGCGCCCGTTTTGGCGCAACATAGCAGCCTGGTTTGTTTCAGCTGTGCGCGGGGGCTAGGTTTTATCCGAGTCGGCTAGGCGGGCGCAAATTTTGGAAAACGTCGCTACGTTTTCCAAAATTTTGGGCAGGAGGAAAAATCTAGCCCCCGCGTACTTCTACCGCACCAACCTATTACCGGGAATGGCGATAACTGTTCGTCAGGTGGGAGGAAAAATCTAGGCCACGCGTTGTTGGCAGATATAGAGGTTTAGAGACGATCCATGGTGTCGGGGTGGGAACCGGAGCGGCCGGCCTCGCCCTTATCCAAAGAATCCAGATCAGCTTTAGCCTGTTCATCTAGTTGGAAATCAAAAATATCCAAGTTTTCCTTAATGCGGTCGGGGTGAACCGACTTGGGGAAGAGGACGTCTCCGCGTTCAATGCCCCAACGCAGTACTACCTGGGCAGGTGTTTTCCCGAGGCGAGAAGCTGCCGCAACTACTTTTTCTTCTCCTAAAACATTGCCGCGAGCTAGTGGTGACCAGGCTTCGGTTACGATCTGGTGTTTACTATGGAACGCACGCAGCTCGTTATTGGCAAACTGGGGGTGAATCTCTACCTGGTTGACCGCCGGGGTTACTCCCGTCTCTGCAATCAAACGCTCCAGGTGGTTGATCTGGAAGTTAGAAACCCCCACGGTACGGGCGGTCTTATCGAACTGGAACTCCAGAAGAGTGCGCCAAGTCTGCACGAAATCTCCCCCATAAAGGGTGGGAAGCGGCCAGTGGATCAAAAATAGATCCACATAGTCGGTGCGTAAATCTTCCAGACTCTGCTGGAAAGACTTCCGGGCGTCCTCCGGTAGGTGCTTGTCGTTATTAAGTTTGGTGGTCAAGAAAATCTCGTCGCGGTCAATCCCCGATTCTTCAATGGCGCGTCCCACTTCTGCCTCATTGTGGTACATCTGCGCGGTATCGATGTGGCGAATGCCGAGATCCAAAGCGTATTTAACAGCATCTACGCAGTCTTCTGGGGCGATTTTGTAAGTTCCAAAACCAAATTGCGGAATCTGATATCCGGTGGAAAGTTCCACACTGGGAATGGACAGGGCGCTCATGTAATCATTCCTTATTTCTCGACTTCTTTTGCCCCTATTGTTACCTGATCCCTACTGTCTTTGGGTAACATTGCTAGCTAACTCACGCTTTAGGCCGAAAGTCTATTCGGAGAAAACCGGATTAAAATGGGTTTACCAGCAAATATGGCTATCCAAATCGTTAATGTGTTTTTTCTTGCATCGCAGGGCAAATCCTGCTGGCGTCCTCACAGTTGTCAGTTTTGCTAGCTAGACGTATGCGCAGAAATATGGGAGACCAAATTATCCCGCGTAACGGTAAACATTGGTTTCGCGCTGTTTAAATCCGCAGCGCCGATATAGCCGGTTGGCAGCTTCGCGCGAGGGACGGGAGGTGAGATCCACGGTTTTAGCTCCGACCTTTTTGGCCTGGCGCACTGCTGCCTCTACTAGTTTTTGCCCCGCTCCCTGGCCACGGGCAGCTGCATCCACCACTACGTCCTCGATCCAAGCCCGCTTACCGGTGGGGATTTTGAAGGTTGCTAAGGAGAGCATCCCTAGAATTTTTCCCTCTTCGGAGCGAAAGACTAACAGATAAACCCCCTCTTGGTCGCAGAATTCTTTTATCTGCTGGGGGCTCAGCTGCTTGGCAGACTGCGAAAGCTGGGGGAGGAGCCGAGAAAATGCCTCTACGAGTTCGTCGCTAAACTCTGTAACCAGTTCTACTGCCATGATTTCTCCTTTACTGCGCGGAAGGCTCTTACCTAGAAAAGATATACGCTCCCAGCGCAATTTGGGAAGTAACTTGACCTTAGCGGGCTAAATTTTGGGAATTAGTTGGTCGTGACCGAGTTTTGTTTAGGGTAAAACCCCAGTTTGGCGCACTTTTAAGGGCTTTTCTTAAAAATATTTAGAAATAGGGGAATAAAAGTTACGCATTTAAAGTTGAGTTAAGTAGACTCAGGTTTTGAAGGTTCGGCTTGATACTCCGCCAGTATTTGGTAGCCTTGAGCGTGTAAGGCTCAAGGTTTATGAAATCTGATCGGAAGGCGTCAAGACTGAAACAAGCGGGCGTCAGCCGCCAGAGCCTAGAGCTAGTAAGACCAACTAAATACATTCGTAGGAAGGAAAGATCATGGCACGTGCAGTAGGTATTGACTTGGGCACCACCAACTCCGCGATTGCGGTTCTAGAAGGTGGGCAGCCCACTATTGTCGCCAATGCGGAAGGCCAGCGCACCACCCCCTCGGTAGTGGCATTCTCTAAGGCTGGGGAAGTGCTGGTGGGCGAAGTTGCCAAACGGCAGGCGGTAACTAACGTAGATCGCACCATTGCCTCCGTGAAGCGTCATATGGGAGACAGCTCCTGGAAAGTAAAAATTGACGATAAAGAATACACCCCCCAGCAGATCAGTGCCTTCATTTTGGGCAAGCTGAAGAAAGATGCTGAAGAGTACCTAGGGGACTCGGTGCAGGACGCGGTAATCACCGTGCCGGCGTACTTCAATGATGCGCAGCGTCAGGCAACCAAAGACGCCGGTAAAATTGCGGGACTAAACGTACTGCGTTTGGTAAACGAGCCCACCGCCGCGGCTCTTGCCTACGGACTAGAAAAGAGCGAAAAGGACGAATCCATCCTGGTATTTGACCTTGGTGGCGGTACGTTTGACGTTTCCTTGCTGGAAGTAATGAAGGATGAGGACGGCTTTTCCACTATCGAGGTGCGTGCTACTAACGGTGATAACCGCCTCGGTGGTGACGACTGGGATCAGCGGATCGTGGATTGGCTAATCGGTACCGTTAAAACCAATACCGGTGTGGATTTGTCGAATGACAAGATCGCGATTCAGCGCCTACGCGATGCCGCCGAGCAAGCCAAGAAGGAACTATCTTCGGCGACCTCTACCCAGATTTCTCTGCAGTACCTGTCGATGGCCGAATCTGGCCCGGTGCACCTAGATGAGCGCCTCACTCGCGCTCACTTCGAAGAAATGACCCAGGATCTGCTGGAACGCACCCGCAAGCCCTTCGAGCAGGTAATCGCGGATGCCAAGATCCACGTATCAGATATTGACCACGTGGTGCTAGTGGGTGGCTCCACCCGGATGCCGGCAGTAGCCGAGATGGTAAAGACCTTGACCGGTGGAAAAGAAGCCAATAAGTCGGTTAACCCCGATGAAGTGGTAGCCACTGGTGCCGCCCTACAAACCGGGATTATCCAGGGAGATCGTAGCGACGTCCTCCTAATTGATGTCACCCCCTTGTCGCTAGGAATCGAAACCAAGGGTGGGGTAATGACTACCCTGATTAAGCGCAATAGCGCGATTCCTACCAAGCATTCGGAGATTTTCTCAACTGCGGAAGATAACCAGGATTCGGTGCTAATCCAGGTGTTCCAAGGGGAGCGTACCTTTACCCGCGATAACAAGTCGCTAGGTACTTTCCAGCTGACCGGGATTCTGCCGGCGCCGATGGGAGTTCCTCGGATTGAGGTCACTTTCGATATCGACACCAACGGGATTGTGCACGTATCGGCGAAAGACCAGAACACCAATAAAGAACAGTCAATGACTATTTCTGGGGGGTCGGCGCTTTCGAAAGAAGAGATCGACCGCATGGTTAAAGAGGCCGAAGCACACGCAGAAGAAGATGAGAAACGGCGTGAAGAAGCCGATTTGCGTAACTCGGCGGAACAGACGGTTTACTCAATCGAGAAACTGCTAAAAGATAACGCCGAAAAACTGCCTGAGGAAATCGCTAAAGAGGTACGGGAAGCCTCCGATAAGGTTAAGCAGGCTTTGGAGGGCGAAGACATCGAGGCCGTGAAGACAGCGATGGAAGAACTGAACACCAAGTCGCAAAAGATTGGGGAAACTCTCTACGCCCAGACCCAGGCTGAGGCAGCACAAAGCCAGTCTGAATCTGGCACTTCCGGTGCTGAGGATGCTGGAGCTGGGGCAGAAGATGACGTAATCGATGCGGAAGTAGTCGACGAAGAGGACGAAAACAAGTAACTGTTTAGTCTCAAACTGTCTGGGGCGCTCGCGAAAGTGGGCGCCCCATCGGCAGGAGGTAAGAATTTGGATCAGCAAAATGGGAAACGGAGGATAAAGATCAAGGTGAAAGACCCATTGCATCCCACTTCGGAACCAGAGCCAGAGAATCAGGACGATTCTTCCGCCTCGCAGGCAGACCAAGCGCAACCAACGGGTAAGCCGGAAGTAACCGCTAACGGCCAAGAGGGGCGGGCGGAAGCTTCCCCGGCGGCAGATGCTAGCGCCGCTAATGCAAAGCCGGAAACGGGCGCTGAGAAAGACTTGGATGTCTTCCAGGAATCGGCGCCTGCAGGCAGTGAAACAGCAAAGGAAGCCGAAAAATCGGAAGATAATGCAACTTTCGTTGATCTCGCCGCACGCCTGGGAGAAGAAATCGCAGATACCCCGGCTCCGACCGAAGAGGCCGGTAGTGTGCCGGCAGAAACGGAAGCGGATTCGGAGTCTACTTCGGAGGTTGACCAGCTTAAAGCCCAGGTGGCAGAGCTTGCCGAACAGCTTGCGCGCGCAAGAGCGGAAACCTATAACTTACAGCAGGAATACTCCGGGTATGTCAAGCGCAGTAAGTCAGATATGTCGGCTCATCATAGCGAGGGGCAAAAAGCGGTCTTGCAGGTACTGCTGGGCGTCCTCGACGATGTACAAGCAGCTCGCGATGCCGGAGACCTAAAAGGCCCCTTTGAAGCAATTGCGAAGAAACTAGAAAATACCCTGGAAACCAACTTTGGGCTAACTCGCTACGGCAGCGTGGGGGAGGAATTCGACCCGAACGTGCATGAAGCCCTGATGGCGCAAAGTGGTGGGGAGGGCGAACCCAGTATCGCCCAGGTGCTCCAGCCCGGGTATAAAGTGGGCGAAAATGTCTTACGGGCAACGAAAGTAATAGTCAATAACCCAGATTAGGGATTAAGGAGGTGAGCATTCATGGCGGGACAAGATTGGATAGGCAAAGATTTTTACGGCACCCTGGGGGTGTCAAAAAAAGCAGATCAATTAGCCATTAAGAAGGCTTACCGGAAGCTCGCACGTAAATACCATCCCGATCAAAACCCCGGCGATAAAGCTGCCGAAGAAAAGTTTAAAGCGATCGGGGAAGCCTATCAGGTGCTGTCTGACCCGGAGCAAAAGCGCCAGTATGACGCGATTCGCGCTATGGCGGGCGGTGGTGCCCGTTTCAGCGCCGGCCCCGCTTCAGGTCGTGGTGGGGCCGGAGGCTTCGAAGACGTATTAGGCGCTATGTTTGGGGGCGGAACCGCTCCCGGGGCCGGCTCCGCTAGGATCAACCTGGGAGAAGGCGACCTCGGCTCCATGTTTAGTTCTCTGTTTTCGTCAGGAGGGCGCGCCAGTTATGGGGCGCCCGGTTCCTTCGGCGCGGGGCCGGGCGGCTTCCCCGGTGGGGGTAAAGGTCAAGATTTGGCCGCGGAAGTCACCTTAGATTTTCCCACCGCTATCGCCGGGAGCACCATGAAGCTGACGGTGGATGGCAAGAGTATGACCGTGCGCATTCCCGGCAAGATCCGTGATGGTAAGAAGCTGCGTCTGCGCGGGAAAGGGCGACCGGGTCCAGCAGGGAACGGTGACCTGGTAGTAACGGTGCATGTAAAGCCGGATCCGGTATATTCCTTCGACGGGAAGGCTTTGCAAATGCGCCTGCCGGTGACTGCGGCAGAAGCGCTGGCAGGTGCCACGGTGAAAGTGCCCCTGCTCGGAGGTAAAACAGCCACCATCAAGATTCCTACCGGGGCTGATTCGGGCACTAAACTGCGTTTGCGCGGAAAAGGACTAAATGGTTTAGATGTGGTGGCTACCGTCCAGATAGTTAACCCGCGTAAGCCCTCTAGCCGGGTAGTTGATATTGCCCATCAGTTAGGGGAAGCAATCCGGGCAGATCATCCCGGTTTCGATCCTCGTTTGGGTCTTGAGAAAAGCTAATGGCGCGATCAATGGAAACCCTCTATGTGATCTCGGTAGCCGCAGAGTTGGCGGGGATGCATCCGCAAACTCTGCGGCAATATGACCGTATCGGGCTAGTTATCCCTAAGCGCACCAAAGGCAGGGGGCGGCGTTATAGCGCCGAAGATATCGCGGAACTGCGAGAAATCCAGCGGCTGTCCCAAGAAGAAGGCATTAACCTGGCGGGCATTAAACGCCTGCTGGAGTTGCGGCGCGATGCTGCTCGCTTAGCTGCAGAAAATCAACGTTTGCGGCAGAGATTAGCTGTTTATGAACGAGGACGCGGACGAGTGTTTTCAGCCGCGCCCACCGGTGAAGTGTCTCCGCTTACTAAGTTCCCGCTCTCACGGGTAGTGCGGGGGCAGGAACTGGTTCCCTATCTGCCAGGGCAAATGATCATTTGGGGCGAAAATCGGGGCTAGCGCTTACAATAGGGCTCAGGCTAATCAATGGGAGGAACTATGGGCGAAACCCCTAACAGGTACGGCGCGCACTCTAGGGAACAGGAACAATGGGTGTTGAATGGCGAGTTGCATTCTGGTACCCCGGCCACGCAGCGACAAGGGGAAGCGTCGGCCTCCTCTCATCCGACCTCTTCTGCGGGGCAAATGCCCAAGCCAGAAGCAGCTAACAGGGAAAGTAATGCCGGCTTTGGGGGAACAAATGGTTCTTCGCCGGACTTTGGGGCAGAACCCTCTCAGTCTCCGTCTTTCTCGCAGCCGCAACGTAAGTTTCCCGTTCCTCCCGGTTACGGGGGGAATGAGTCTTGGAATACCCCCTCGCAAATGCCCCGATCTGGCGGGCCGGGGGATATGGCGCCGGGCAGCTTTTCTGGCCTAGGTGACAATCCGGATACACCGCCGAAAACTCCAAAATCTCGCGCTGTGCCCATCACTATTTTGGTAGTGGGAATCGTGTTGATGCTAGTGGTAGCGCCGATTACTTTAGTTACGATGCTAGTGGTTTATGGTCTGCAAGTAGATTCCAAGATGGAGACCCACCCAGGGGTTAGTTCTATCACCCGAACTGCGGACTACCAGGGAACTTCACTGCTGATTGTGGAAGCCTCTAACGGCGGTAACGTGCGCTGTGACGCTACTTTTAATGGAGATAAGATTGAGTCCCTATCCGGGGATAATAGTTTTGTTTCTGGTTTTGCCTCCGACCCGGAGAATGATGCGCAGCACACCTTTATTTACAACCTCAATTCTCAAGGAACCTTGAAGGTTAAGTGCGAGCCTATCGGTGATAAAGAGGCTGTTATCTCCTCAATTTCTATTCTTCCTAACCTTTCCTTCGCTCCAGTGATTGCGGCTTTAGTGGTGCCCACGGTTATCGGCTTTACTGGCGTCGGGTTGTTGATCTGGGGGATCGTTTGGACGGTCAAACGCGGTCGAGATAACCGTCAAGCGTTAATAAATAACTCCTACTATCGGTAGTCTTGCGGCTTAAAGTCTATTTTTCTTCACTGCTGCCGGCGCTTCCTTGGTGGAGTGGGGCATAGACGTGCTTGCTTGCGGGTTTCCCCTGCCGATTTTGGCGACAGAAAATGTCGTTAGTAAGGGACTAAACCAAAAAAATATAAAGTTGAGTGGAATAAACTCAACTTTTGGGGTGTTGGACTAAATAACAACACCCCATCCCACCCGGATGGGAATACGGGAGGAAATAAATGGAAACAAAACTTACGATTAAATCACAGGCTGCCTTAGGGGATGCGGTACAAACCGCGCAGGCCAATAAAAATCCCCAGGTAGAGCCAGAACATCTCTTAAATGCCCTGCTGGGGCAAACCGACTCGATAGCCTTTGCGCTACTGGAGGCGGTAGTACCAAATCGTACCCAACAGATTAACGCGCCCCTGCATCGAATGCTGGGAAATCTGCCCAGCGTAAGTGGTAGCTCGGTGGGGGAAGTGCAAACTTCCCTGGCTATGCGGCGGGTTATTAATAAAGCCGGAGATTTAGCGCGAGAACTGACCGACGAATACGTATCCACCGAACACCTGTTAATCGCCCTCGCAGATGAATCTGAAGGGGAAACCGCCGTTAGCCGTCTGCTAAATAGTGCAGGCGCGAGCGTAAAAGCGCTGCGCGAAAAGCTTAAGGAAATTCGTAAGGATCCGGTTACTTCCGAAGACCCGGAAGCCTCTTTCGATGCCTTGAAAAAATATGGTCGCGACCTCACGGAAGTAGCCCGCAGCGGCAAACTCGATCCGGTAATCGGACGGGATAAAGAAATCCGGCGGGTAATCCAAGTGCTCTCGCGGCGTACCAAAAACAACCCGGTACTAATCGGAGAGGCCGGGGTAGGTAAAACCGCAGTGGTAGAAGGACTAGCGCAGCGGATTGTAGCCGGTGACGTTCCCCAGTCTTTACAAAATAAGAAACTGATTAGCCTAGATTTAGGAGCGATGGTTGCCGGCGCCAAATACCGTGGCGAGTTTGAAGAGCGTCTCAAGGCCGTCCTCGAAGAAATCAAGAACGCTGGCGGGGAAGTCATCACTTTTATTGACGAGCTGCACACGGTAGTAGGAGCCGGCGGCGGCTCCGAGGGCGCGATGGACGCCGGCAACATGATTAAACCCATGCTGGCACGCGGTGAGCTGCGGATGGTGGGAGCCACCACCCTGGACGAATACCGGCAAAATATCGAGAAAGACCCGGCGCTAGAGCGCCGCTTCCAACAGGTGTTCGTAGCCGAACCCTCGGTAGAAGACACGGTAGCGATTCTGCGCGGGATCGCCCCCAAGTACGAGGCGCACCATAAGGTCACGATTACCGATGGGGCGCTGGTGGCGGCGGCGAAACTTTCGGATCGCTATATCACCGACCGCAACTTGCCGGATAAAGCCATTGACCTGATTGATGAGGCCGCTTCTCGGCTGCGGATGGAGCTAGATTCCAGTCCGGTGGAGGTAGACGAAAAACGCCGTCAGGTTGACCGGCTGAAAATGGAAGAAGCCTATCTGGCCGACTCTGAGGGCGAAGGCCTAGATGAGCAGACCAAATCCCGGCTAGCAGATTTGCGCGCGGAGATCGGCAAGCAGCAACAAGTCTTGGATGAACTCAATGTGCGCTGGGAATCTGAAAAAGCCTCCCGCAATAAAGTGGGGGATCTGCGCGCCCAACTCGATAAGCTAAACACCCAGTTAGAGCGGGCGATGCGTAGTGGCGATTGGGAAAGTGCCGGACGGCTGCAAAATGGAGAAATCCCGCAAATCCAGGCCGCGATTGCCGCTGCCGAAAAGCAGGAGCAGGAAAGCGATGGTTTAGAGGCCATGGTGGTGGACAAAGTCGGTCCTACCGAAGTCGCCGAAGTGGTGGAGTCCTGGACCGGTATCCCTACCGGAAAAATGCTGCAAACCGAAACTGACAAGCTCTTACATATGGAAACCGAGATTGGTAAACGGCTAATCGGGCAAGAGCAAGCGGTGCAGGCGGTGGCAGATGCGGTGCGGCGCTCGCGGGCGGGCGTCTCCGACCCCAATCGTCCCACGGGCTCATTCCTGTTCCTCGGACCTACCGGGGTGGGCAAGACCGAGCTTGCCAAGTCCTTAGCGGCCTTCCTCTTTGATGATCCCACCGCGATGGTGCGCATCGATATGAGCGAATACGGAGAAAAACACTCGGTATCACGCCTGATCGGAGCCCCTCCCGGATATGTGGGTTATGAAGAGGGCGGCCAGCTTACGGAGGCAGTGCGGCGGCGTCCCTATTCGGTGATTTTGCTCGATGAAGTGGAAAAGGCGCATCCGGAAATCTTCCATGTGCTGCTGCAAGTGCTAGATGATGGTCGCCTTACTGATGGGCAAGGCCGGGTAGTGGATTTTCGCAACACAATTTTGGTGCTCACCTCTAACCTGGGTTCGCAGTATTTGACGCAGCCGGATATAAGCGAGGACGAGAAAGAACGTCTCGTGAAAGAAGCGGTCAATGCCAATTTCCGACCCGAGTTCTTGAACCGCTTGGACGAGATTCTGATTTTCCAGCCCCTTAGCCGCACCCAGCTAGCTAAAATCGTGGATTTGCAGCTGGCGCAGGTCATGGAGCGGCTAGCGTCTCGCCGGTTGCAGCTGGAGGTTAGTGAGGACGCGAAGAATTGGCTGGCTAATCGGGGCTATGACCCGGCATTCGGAGCACGTCCATTGCGCCGCCTAATTCAAAGCGAAATCGGTGACCAGCTGGCGCAAGGACTGTTGTCCGGAAAATGGGAGGATGGCTCGGTTATCAAGGTCACAGTGCCACTCCAGCAGGCAGTTCCGGCGGGAAGATTTCATCTTCAGCTAAGTTAATGACATAGTGTCAGCAAAGCGGCGCCGGGGGCGGAAGTTCCCGGCGCCTCGTTTTGCTATTTATTTACTAAAAACTGGCGATTATCTGAAGTGTGTCGCTACTTTCGTTAGAAAAAGTAAATAAAGTCTTAATATGGTCTTCGTTTATGTAATTCGCTTACGAAATCTGGTCGATTTGTTAGGTGGTTTGAGGGGAAAAACTGTATCCTAGTTAGAGCTTGGGTTTTTTGTGCCCAGATATAGAAAAGATAATAGGCGGTAGGCAAAAGGGAGGGGGATGCCCAGGTGCCCAAACCAGCACACAAGAGCGGGGAGCGCGGGCCTTACGCCGGTGGCGTAGCTCGACGCGAAGCCATACTTGACGCAACCGTAGACATGATTGCAGAAGTTGGCTACCACGGCCTATCTATGCGCGATGTGGCTCGCCGTGTTGGTATTTCCCATCCCGGGGTTATCTATCACTTCCCCTCCAAAGAAGCCCTACTCATGGCGGTTATTGAACGCTACGAGGATCGCTCTAACTTCGACGTGCAGGCTATGCGACATATGCAGCCTTTCGAAGTGTTCAACGCCTTCACTGAACTTTCTACAGAACTCAGCTCTAACCCCACGATCGTGGAAATGGAGTGCATGCTTTCGGTGGAAGCCTCTAATGAGGTGCACCCCGCCCATGATCACTTCGCAGCCCGATTTGAAGGCTTGCAAAGTGTGCTGACTAGCGCATTTAGTCAGCTACAAACAGACGATCTGATTAACAAGGATGCCGATCCGAAGACACTGGCGCATTCCCTTCTGGCCGAATGGTACGGCCTGCACATCCAGTGGCTCTACAACAGGGATGGGGTAGATGTGGTCGCTTCCCTCACTAACTTGATTATCAATCAGGTCGATCTTTCCAACCCCAAGGCACTTCGTGCCATCATGTCCAGCGGTTTTGCTACCCCCTCGGCAATGGCCGCTATCGAACAGGTGGCTGGGTTTACCTTGGAAGATTTGTTGGAAAAGGGATACATCAGCCTTTCCTCCCAAGAAATGGAGAAATACGGTCTTTCGGACGTTCCCGAGGACATTCTGGACAAGATTGTTCGTTCCGGCATCCTGAATGCCAACGACCTAGAGTACGCGCAAGAGAACCAGGCTCTCAGTATCGACTTGCTGGGACGCTTGGTTATCAACAGTGTTCTCGAAACCGAGGAATACAACACCTTGGCGGATGTTGGCGTCGTGCCGCGTGAAGCGGTGGCGGCACTTACCGCAGTTATGGCAGCTCGCCCCTTCTAGGAATTTTCCCGGATGGCTTCTGATCCAGTAGCTGCGGTGCTAGCGCAGTTTCCTTTTCCAGTTTCTTGCGCGCTTTTTTCCTTTGAATCTGTATCTTTGCCAGGGAGCTGTCAGCTACTTGGAAGCTGGGGTGAACAGGATAAAGTCTATCCTTGGATGTCGGTCACCAAGCTGGTAACTTCTCGCACTGTTTTGGGAGCAGTAGAAAACGGTGTCCTCGATCTTAGCGAGCCTCTGCCACAGCTACCAGGAGTGAGCGAGCCCCGCCCGGTAAGTGTCGCTGACTTGCTCGCGCACCGGGCCGGCCTCGATCATGAAAAACGGGAGTTTACCCGCGCCCCCCGAAGCCGCCGGGTGTACTCCAATTCTGGATATGAGATTCTTGGTGAACTACTCAGCCAGCGCTCCGGTATTCCTTTTACTACCTGGGCCCAAGAAATGGTGCTTTCACCCCTGGGAATAAAACGCCAACTGCCCGAATCACCCGCCTGGGGAATGCACGGGAGTCTGCGAGAACTCTTGGCGTTTGCGTTCGAGGCCGCCTGCCCGCGTTTCCTATCTCCAGAGCTGTTTGCTGCCTGGTCACGCAGTGATGGGATTGAGCTGCCTGGGGTAGTGCCCGGCTACGGCTTTCACCGCGACAATGCCTGGGGATTAGGGTGCGAAATCCACGCCGCCAAAGATCCGCACTGGACACTGCCTGACTCCAGCGAGCAAACTTACGGACACTTTGGGCAATCCGGTTCATTTTTGTGGATTGATCCTCTAGCGCACCTGGGAGCAGTCTTTTTAGGGCAAGAGCCTTTCGGCGCCCTCCACAAGCAACTATGGCCGAAATTAAACCGCGCCCTGCGGGAAGTAGCCCAAGTCGCTTAATGACTCTATGGAGCCACCTCTAAAATCACCGGCACGTGGTCAGAGGCACCTTTGCCTTTACGCTCCTCACGCAAAGACTGCGCCCCCGTGACCCGTTTTGTCAGGGCAGGGGAGCAATAGGCAAAATCAATCCGCATTCCCTCATTTCGAGGGAAACGCAGCTGCTTATAATCCCAGTAGGTGTACTGATCAAACAGGTCGCGGGTAACTTCGGTAAATCCGGCATCCGCGAAAGCGAAAAATGCTTCCCGCTCCGGCTCAGACACGTGGGTGGCGCCGGCAAACACTTCCATATCCCACACATCCTGGTCAAAGGGGGCGATATTCCAGTCACCCATTAGCGCTATTTGTGCCTGGGAATCTGCCTCTAACAGCGAGGACGCATGTTCGCGAAGCCGCGCTAGCCAGGAGAGCTTATAGCGGTAGTGAGGGTGAGAAAGCTCGCGACCATTGGGAACATAGAGAGAAAAGACGTCTACCCCGCCACAATTCGCGCTAATTGCGCGCGGCTCCACTACCGGTTCCTTCCCGGGATTGCCGTAAGCGGGTTGGCAGGGAAAATCCCGCTGCACGTCCTCTAGACCCACCCGAGAAATAATCGCCACCCCATTCCACTGATTCGCCCCATGCACTGCTACCTCGTATCCGGCGGTGGTAAAAGGTTCATAAGGGAACTGTTCGGGGCGACATTTGGTTTCCTGTATCGCCAAAACATCAATGTTTTCTCGCTCTAAAAATGCGCTTACCCGCTGATGTCGGGCGCGAATAGAGTTAACGTTCCAAGTTGCAATCCTCATGTGCTAACCATATCGGTTACAAAACCGATAAACTGAATGTCATGACCGCTAATGATTCTCAAAAGGCTCGCTTGGTTTCCTTAATCAAAGAGCTATCTGTTAAATACGGCGATTTTACGCTGGCCAGTGGCAAAAAATCCTCATTTTATATTGATTTGCGGCGTTCAACCCTGCATCATGAGGCTTCGCTGCTGATCGGGCATGTGCTGCTTGACCTGCTAGAGGAAGCAGGCTTTTTGCCAGAAGATATTGACGCAGTCGGTGGGCTGACGATGGGAGCCGATCCGGTGGCTTTCGCGATTATGCAGGCGGCGGCTTCTCGCGGGCTCGATATTGACGCGTTTGTGGTGCGTAAAGAAGCTAAAGATCACGGCATGGGGCGCCAGATTGAAGGCCCGGATATTGCGGGCAAACAGGTGGTAATCGTGGAAGATACTTCCACTACCGGTGGCTCGCCGATTCAAGCAGCCCATGCGGCAGAAAAAGCAGGAGCCAAAGTGCTCTGCGTTGCGGTAGTGGTAGACCGTGGTGATGTAGCGAAGCAAAAGGTTAATCAGGCTGGCTGGAAATATCTGGCGGCACTAGATTTGGCAGATTTAGGAATCGAGGGGGATTAAAGATGTCATGGGTTTTAGTAACTGGGGCTTCCAGTGGGCTAGGGCTAGAGTTTTGTAACCAGTTGGCAGGGCGCGGACACAATGTAGTGATGGTTGCCCGTCGGGAAAATGTTTTGGTGGCCGAGGCGCAACGCATCGAGAATTACTATGGGGTTACCTGCGAGGTTTTGCCGGCAGATTTGGCTACCCAACCGGGGCTGAAGGCGGTTGCACGCCGCTTGGCGGCCGAGAAACGCCCGATTTCACTGCTGGTTAATAACGCTGGTTTTGCCCTGGCAGAAGATTTTGTGGACGGATCTGCCTCCCAACAGGTGCGGGGACTAAATGTGATGGTGCGGGCGGTAATGCTGCTGTCACAAACCGCGGCGTCTCGGATGCGCCGGCGCGGACGGGGAGCGATTTTGAACGTGTCCTCGGTGGCTTCCGGTACTGCTATGGGAACCTACGCTGCCCATAAAACCTGGGTAGAAATCTTTAGTTGCGCCCTCGTCGAGGAATTGCGTGGCAGCGGAGTGCAGGTAATGGCGCTCAAACCCGGCACTACCGATACCGGATTCTTCAGCAAAATCACTACCAAGATTGAGGACGTGCCTACTATTGCCCGGCTAACCCCGGAATACGTGGTGGAGCAGGCCTTGAATGACTTGGCGCGCGGCAAGGTGATTTCGGTGCCTTCCGTGATTTATAAGGTTATGGATTTCTTGACTTGGAAAGCACCCCGCTCCCTGGTGTGCCGGTTTACCGGTTACCTCCAGCGTGACCGTTTCCGGGTCTAGGGTATGGGTAACGGAGTAGGTCCCTGGCCGGGAGGGCCGGAACACTGGCCCGAGGGCGAGCATTGGGATCCTGATTTGCTGGCGGGAGGCGACCGCCGGAATGTGGAAGATCGTTTCCGCTATTGGCGGCGGGATGCTATTCGCGATTTCCTAGATAGTGAGCGTTTCCCGTTTCAGGTGGCTATCGAAAACCTCGACCATGATTTCAATATCGGATCGATTGTGCGTTCTGCTAACGCGTTTGGCGCCAACTCGGTACATATTGTGGGGGTGCACCGCTGGAATAAACGCGGCGCGATGGTAACTGACCGCTACCAGCATGTAGACCATTTCCCGGACGCGTCCTCCTTTGCGCATTGGGCGCTGCAGAGCGGGATTACCCTGATTGGGATTGACAATGTTGAGTGTTCTCAGCCCCTAGAGGGTGCAGTTTTACCGCAGCGTTGTTGCCTGGTCTTTGGATCGGAGGCGAACGGTTTGAGCCCAGAAATGATTGCGGAATGCGCCGCGGTCTACGAAATTACCCAGTACGGTTCTACCCGCTCCATCAATGTAGGGGCAGCTGCCGCCGTTGCCATGTGGGCATGGGTGATTCAACATAACAAAACCGTGGGACACAAGACCCTGCACTAAGCTTCACCTTGTGAGAGAATGAGACCCGTAAGAACTTTAGAAAAAGGAGGGCCACAGTGCCAATCGCAACCCCTGATGTTTATAACGAAATGCTTAACCGTGCTAAGGAAGGCAAATTCGCCTATCCCGCGATTAACGTTACTTCTTCCCAAACGCTAACCGCCGCGATTCGTGGTTTTGCGGAAGCTGAATCTGATGGCATCATCCAGGTTTCCTCCGGTGGCGCGGATTTCTGGTCAGGCTCCACTGTAAATGACCGGGTAGCTGGTTCTCTGGCTATGGCTGCCTATGCTCGTGAAATCGCCAAGGGCTACAACGTTACCGTGGCGCTGCACACCGACCACTGCTCGAAAGAGAAAATTGACGGTTGGATCCGCCCGCTAATGGAAATGGAAGCTGAAGAAGTAAAGGCTGGGCGTCTGCCTTTCTTCCAGTCTCATATGTGGGATGGCTCGGCAGTACCGCTAGCTGAGAACCTGGAAATCGCTAAGGAAATGCTAGAGCTTTCCGTTAAAGCCAACACCATCCTAGAGGTTGAAATCGGGGTTGTCGGTGGCGAAGAAGACGGCGTTGTTGGGGAAATCAACGAAAAGCTGTACACCACTGCTGAAGATGGTCTAAAGACTGTTGAAGCTCTTGGTTTGGGCGAGAAGGGTCGTTATATTACCGCTTTGACCTTCGGGAACGTACATGGCGTTTACAAGCCCGGTCACGTTAAACTGCGTCCTGAAATCCTAGGTGACATCCAGAAAGAGGTCGGAGCTAAAGTCGGTAAAGAAATGCCGTTCGACCTGGTAATGCATGGTGGTTCTGGCTCCACTGCTGAAGAGATCGCTACTGCGGTTCGCAACGGCGTTATCAAGATGAACGTAGACACCGATACCCAGTACGCCTTCACTCGTCCGGTAGCTGACTGGATGATGAAGAACTACGACGGTGTTCTGAAGATTGATGGCGAGGTCGGCAACAAGAAACAGTACGACCCGCGTTCTTGGGGCAAAGCTGCCGAAGCTGGTATGGCGGCGCGCGTAGTTGAGGCTTGTGAACGCCTCGGCTCGGTCGGCACCAAGATGAAGTAACTTTGCTGTTTAGCTAGTTACCTAAAGATTCAAGGGTAGCCCTGGCGGATTTTCCGCCGGGGCTACCCTTTTTCTTGCGCTTTTTATTACCGACACTTAGCACCGGAAACATAAACGCCCTCCGGTGGCAAGACCACCCTCCCGCGACCGAAATGCCCTCCGGGGACAGGATCGCCCTCCTGATTCGTGAATATGGGCGGAGAAGGTTCGCTTTTTATTCGCGCTGGAGGGTGTTTTTGTGCGGGGAGGGTGTTTTTGCTGGTTTTTCTTCCGATTACTTGACGGAATCGCCCTCCGGCGACGAAACCACCCTCCGGCGACGAAATGCCCTCCGGAGTTGTGTTTTGGGGCGAGGAAACCGGGTTTTTATTGGCGTTGGAGGGTGTTTTTGTGCGGGGAGGGTGTTTTTGCTGGCTTTTCTTCCGATTACTTGACGGAATCGCCCTCCGGCGACGAAACCACCCTCCAGGGACAGTATCGCCCTCCGATGACAGAATTACCCTCCGGGGAGGGGGATGGGGTATTTGATCCGCGGTAGGGGAGGACGCAAATCAGAATAATTGAGGCGATCGCTGTTCGGGTATTTCTCCGCTTAGATATGATGGAAAAAACCAACCAAAGGAGATGTGGCAATGGGCGAAGAACGTCAGGTATCTGCGGTGGTAGTAGCTTATAACCGCGCTAAACTACTTCGCGAATGTCTGGACGCAATCGCCGCACAGACCAGGCCAGTCCAGCGGGTAATCGTGATTGATAACGCTTCAACTGATGATTCTGCACATATTGCCCAACAGCACCCGGTAGTTGACCGAGTAATACCGCTTTCAGAAAATACCGGCGGGGCTGGCGGATTTTGTGCGGGAATCGCGCACGCCCTTGCCTATAAAGAGCTGGAAAGCCAGGATTTCATTTGGATTATGGATGACGACACCATTCCTACAGCGGATGCGTTAGCACAACTGCTAATAGCGGGGCAGACTTATCCCGGCTCTCCAGCGCTTTTGGCGTCCAAGGCACAGTGGACAGACGGTAGCGAACACCCCATGAATGCCCATCGGGAAAGACCGCTAATATCACCGGGCCGCAAACGAATCGCCCGGGATCTGGGAATGCGGCAGGTACGTGCGGCCTCCTTCGTGTCAATACTGGTAGAGGTAGCACAAGTGCGCCAGAGCGGTCTGCCGATTGCTGATTACTTTATTTGGAATGATGACTTGGAATACACCGCTCGGCTGCTGAAACACCGCATCGGGTTGTATGTACCAGCCTCGGTGGTGGTACACAAAACCCGCGCTGCCGCGTCCGCTACCGATGATCCCGGGGATCGTTTCTATTACGAGACTCGCAATAAAATTTGGTTCCTATTGCGCTCGCGGGGATTACTACCTCTGGATCGGCTGCTTTATGGCGGTTCCACGATCGTGCGCTGGTTCAGAATGTGGCTATCTAGCGGGGAAAAGAAAAAGATGCTGCGCCTGGGGGTAAAAGGAGTGACCGATGGGGTGCTATCTGGGCCGCGTCCTAACGAAGAGGTTTTTGCTTCCGACCCGGAAACCGCGAAGCTAGTTGCGGCCTGTGAAAATGCTGCCCGGGTGAAAGCGGACAAACAACATGGTTAAAGTTCTTTTTGCTGGCTCCTCCGGTGGACACTTAGCCCAGCTCTACACCTTAAAACCCTGGTGGAAACGGCAGCAATCCCTGTGGGTAACCTTCGAAACTCCCGATGCGGTCTCCCTTTTAGCTGATCAGAAAGTCGTCTGGGCACAGCATTCACCCGACCGTAACTTACGGGATGTATTCCGCTCGCTGCGTCTAGCCTGGAAGCTTCTACGTTCGGCTCGCCCCGAACTGGTGGTTTCTGCAGGGGCTTCTTTGGGGACGGTTTTCATTGCACTAGCGCGGCTCATGAAGATTCCCACTATCTATATCGAGGTCTTCGACCGGATCGAAATTCCCTCGCTATCAGGTAGGATCTGTTACCGCTTAGCAGATCGCTTCGCCGTGCAATGGCCTGAACAGCTAAAACTTTACCCGGATGCCACCGTGATCGGACCGCTACTATGACTGAAACCGCGAATATAAGCGAAAACAATAACCGCGAGCTTCACGCCGATTACCTGTTTATGGTGGGAACGCACCATATGCCTTTTGACCGGTTAATCCAGATGGCGGATCGTTTCGCTCGCGAGAATCCGGATGTGTCTGTCCTGGTGCAATACGGAACTTCACAACCTCCGAAAGAGGCGAACGGGCGCGAAAACCTTAGCCACCAAGAAATGGACGCCCTGGCAGGGAACCTAAAAGGAGTGGTTTTACCGGGCGGTCCTTCCCTGATGATGGAATGGTTGCGGCGCGGTTTTGTGCCTGTGATCGTGCCGCGGGATCCAGATCTAGGTGAACACATCGACACTCACCAAATCCGGTTCTCCGACTTTATGCGCAGGCGCTCGTTAATCGCCCTCGCCAATGATTATGCGCAGGTCAAAGGAGCTTTAGTGGATCCCCAGCCCGTATCTGCAGACCAGTTAGACAAGATCGACAGTGCCAGCGCAGTTAGAGCCTTCACAAAACTCGCGTCATCCTTGCTGGCAGATTAATTTTTAGTGTTAACACGGTAGGATTAAGGAAGCCAGAAGCTCGCAAGACAAGGGGAATCCACGTGAATACCGATTTAGTGATTGTTGGATCCGGACTGTTTGGTCTAACCATGGCAGAACGAGTCGCTAACGATTTAGGTCGGCGGGTCACCATAGTTGAAAAACGTGATCACATCGGCGGAAATGCCTACTCTTACCGCGATGAAGAAACCGGTATCGAGATCCATAAATATGGGGCTCACCTGTTCCACACTTCTAATGAGAGGGTGTGGGAATACGTCAACCGCTTCACTGCTTTCACCGATTATGTGCACCACGTATACACCAATGTTGGGGGCGAAGTTTTCCCCATGCCGGTCAATCTGGGAACCATTAACCAGTTTTTCCGGGCTGCCTATTCTCCCGATGAGGCTCGCCAGCTAATTGCCTCCCAAGCTAGCGCTATCCGGGGCGAGGACGCGGAAGAAAACTTCCGGACGAAGGGGATTTCCCTGGTAGGCGAACCCCTATTCAAGGCTTTCTTTGAGGGCTACACCGCGAAACAATGGCAAACTGATCCGCGGGATCTTTCGGCGGCTATCGTGTCGCGCTTGCCGGTGCGTTACAACTATGACAATCGCTATTTTTCCGATAAATACGAGGGACTTCCCCAAGATGGATACGCCGCCTGGCTGGAAAAAATGGCAGATAATGATCTGATTGACGTAAAACTATCGACCGACTTTTTCGACACCTCCCAACCTTTCAACCGTGATGCCTGCATTGGGCAGGTGCCGGTGGTTTATACCGGTCCGGTAGATAGGTTCTTTGATTACCGCTATGGGGAGCTCGGTTGGCGTACCCTCGATTTCGATTGGGAGACGGTTGCTACCGGTGATTTCCAAGGCACTTCGGTGATGAACTATGGTGACCGGGAGATTCCTTACACGCGGATTATTGAATTCCGGCATTTCCATCCGGAGCGGGATTACCAAAATGAAAAAACGGTGATCGCCCGGGAATATTCGCGCACTGCCGGCAAGGATGATGAACCCTACTATCCGATTAATACTGCTCGCGACCGTGAGCAGCTACTGGAATATCGCGCCCTACGCGATAAGTTACCCCACACCCTCTTTGGAGGCCGGCTGGGCTCCTACAAGTATTTCGATATGCATATGGCGATTGCGTCTGCGCTTTCCCGCTATGACAACGTGGTGAAACCTTATTTCTCTGGTAAAAAGACGGATGGGGAGTAACTGGTGAGTGTCAGCACTGATTTTACCCGGCCGGGTACATCCCACGGTTTATTTGAAGTTGTTCGTAAACAGTATCTGCTACAACTACTAGTACATAAAGAACTACGAGTCCGTTATCGGGGTTCAATCCTGGGAATGCTCTGGTCTTATGCCAAACCCGCAACCCAATTCCTGGTGTTTTATTTTGCCATCGGGGTGTTTATGGGAATGAACCGGAACATTACCAATTACGTGGTTTATATGTTTGCCGGAGTGGTTGCGGTCAACTATTTTTCCGAAATCTTCGGTAACTGTACGCGTTCGCTGGTGCAAAACCAGGATTTGGTGAAAAAGATTTATTTGCCGCGGCAACTTTTCCCCGTGTCCTCCGTTTGGGTGGCATTTGTGCATTTTGTGCCGCAAGTGGTGATTTTGATTATTGGAAGCCTGATTTTCGGTTGGCGACCGGGGATAAATAATCTGCTGGCAGTGCTGCTAGCATTCGTTGTTCTCACGATCTTTAGTTTGGGGCTCGGACTACTCGGCGGGGCTTTTAACGTGCTATATCGCGATGCCGAAAATTTCGTGGATTTGATTTTAATGGTCGCTACCTGGGCTTCCCCGGTTCTTTATAAATGGTCAATGGTTTACCACGTACTGGGGGACTGGCAGGGAGGATGGCTGTGGTATGTCTATCAACTTAATCCCCTCACCACGGTAGTCGAACTTTTCCATTATGGTTTTTGGATTCCCACCGCGGGCGTGGCTGAGAGTTTCCCGGACAATTTTTCGTTAATGGTAGTGGCTTCCGCCCTGATTTCAATCCTGTTGTTGCTGATAGGGGATAAAGTTTTCCGCCACTATGACGGGCGTTTCGCCCAGGAGCTGTAAAAGTATGGCCAATAAGAGCGTAAAAGTTGACCCAGAATTAACCCAAGCTGATACGGTGATAACCGCGCAAGACGTGGTAAAAGACTTCACTATCCGCAACACCCACACGTTGAAAGATATGTTGGTGTGGTCTTTGACCGGCAGACGGGGACAGATGCGTGACCGTTTCCGCGCCCTCGATCATGTTTCATTCAATATTGCCGCCGGGGAAACCGTGGGACTCTTGGGATTTAACGGTTCCGGGAAATCGACAATGTTGAAACTTATTTCCGGAGTGATGCAGCCTTCGGCAGGAGCCGTAGGTGTGCGGGGTAAAGTCGCAGGCTTAATCGAGGTAGGCGCGGGTTTCCACCCTGATTTAACCGGGCGGGAAAATATTTTCTTGAATGGCGCTATTTTGGGGATGACCCGTGAAGAAATCGAAGCTCATTTCGATGAGATTGTAGATTTTTCGGAGATTCACGAATTTCTAGATACCGAAGTCAAGTTTTATTCTTCGGGAATGTTCCTGCGGCTAGCATTTTCGGTGGCAGTCCACACTGACCCCGATATTTTTCTGATTGATGAAATCTTGGCGGTAGGCGATGAGCCCTTCCAAAAGAAATGTCTTGATCGTATTTCGCAACTGTCAGAAGCAGGTAAATCACTGGTAATCGTCAGTCACGACCTGGATCTAATGGGACGCTTTTGTGAGCGGGGAATCGTGCTGAAAAAAGGGAAAAAAGTGCTAGATGGCCCGATTGCCGACGCGGTTAAACTAATGCGTTCCTAGGCTTGGCTCCAGCGACTTTCCATTTTTGGTAGTCAGCTTTCTTCATTATCCGAGTACTGGTGAAAAATCACGCCCGGATAGCGCCTTACGGTATGCTTATAGGCAGTGAAACTCTTAACCATTTGCTCGCGTCCGCTTGGTGCGAGCAATTTTTCTATACGCCCTCGCCCGCAAGGCTCAAGCGTAGATAAGGAGTAATCGTATGCATCAGGACTCCTCGGATCTGGCCTTGATCGTGCTGGAGGACGGGTTCATTGCGAAAGGCAAAGCCTGGGGGAAGCGGGGACGCGCCCTGGGGGAAGTAGTGTTCGCGACCGGGATGACCGGATACCAGGAAACTTTGACCGACCCGTCCTATCACCGGCAAATAGTTATTCAAACCGCGCCTCATATCGGAAATACGGGGGTAAACGAAGCGGATCCGGAGTCTAGCAGAGTCTGGGTAGCCGGATATGTGGTGCGTGATCGCGCCCGCCGGGCTTCCAATTGGCGCGCTACCGGCGACTTGGAAGACCTACTCAAAGACCAGGATGTGGTGGGTATTTGCGAGGTCGATACCCGGGCTCTCACCCTGCATTTGCGCGAAGCCGGTGCCATGCGGGGCGGAATCTTTTCTGGTGATGCTCTCCCGGCTGGGGCTGCCTATCTTGATCAGGCTACCCGCGACCTTTTGGTGTCAGTGGTGCGCGACCAGCCGGTGATGGCCGGAGCGGCGCTGGCAGCTGACGTGAGTACTCCCGAAAAATACGTAGTGGAGCCCGCCGGTGAATATGAGGGCAGAGAACCTTTAGCGGTGGTGGCTGCCCTAGACTTGGGGATTAAATCCCGTACTCCCGAGCAGATGGCGTTGCGCGGAATCCAGGTGCATGTGTTTCCGCAGCACTCCAGCTTTGCGGATATCATGTCGGTGAATCCTGATGGGGTGTTTTTCTCTAACGGACCGGGCGATCCGGCCTCTGCAGACCATGAAGTAGCCTTAGCGAGGGCGGTGCTGGACGCCGGGCTTCCTTTCTTCGGGATTTGTTTTGGGAACCAAATCCTCGGGCGCGCCTTGGGGTATGGAACGTACAAGCTTGCCTATGGTCACCGCGGGGTAAATCAACCGGTGGTGGACCGCGAAAGCGGAAAAGTGCAGATCACTGCCCATAATCACGGTTTCGCGGTAGACGCTCCCGCGGAACATCCTTCGGTGGCACCCTTCGATGGGGGACGCTACGGGCGGGTAGAAGTATCTCACCTGGCGCTAAACGATGGGGTAGTGGAGGGCTTGCGCGCCCTCGATCTGCCAGCTTTCAGCGTGCAGTACCATCCCGAGGCAGCGGCTGGCCCCCACGATGCCCAATATCTCTTTGATAAGTTCCTAAGGACAATGCAGGAAACGAAGGAAAAAAATGCCACGCAGAACTGATCTTAAATCTGTCCTAGTTATTGGTTCCGGGCCGATCCAAATCGGCCAGGCCTGCGAATTTGACTATTCCGGAAGCCAGGCCTGCCGCGTACTAAAGGCAGAAGGGCTGCGAGTTATTCTGGTTAACTCCAATCCGGCAACCATTATGACCGATGCCCAAATGGCGGATGCTACCTATATTGAGCCGATAACCCCGCAGGTGGTGGCCTCGATTATTGAAAAGGAACGTCCCGATGCGCTGCTGCCTACTTTGGGTGGGCAGACCGCGCTCAACACCGCGATTGCTCTGTCCCAAGATGGCACCTTGGAAAAATACCAGGTAGAACTGATTGGCGCTAGCGCTAAGGCGATTAACGCCGGTGAAGATCGCGAAGAGTTTAAGCAGGTAGTTCACCGCTGCGGAGCGGAAGTAGCGCGATCTTTTATTGCGCACAACCTGGCTGACTGCCGGGAGGCGGCCGAACAGCTGGGATATCCACTGGTAGTGCGCCCATCCTTCACTATGGGCGGTATGGGCTCCGGCATTGCCTATAACGAACAGGATCTGATTCGCATCGCTGGGGGAGGTATGGCCGATTCCATTACCTCCGAGGTTTTGCTGGAAGAATCGATTCTGGGCTGGAAAGAATACGAACTAGAGCTGATGCGCGACAAAGCCGATAACGTGGTCGTGGTCTGCTCTATCGAAAACGTGGATCCGGTAGGGGTACATACTGGCGATTCCATTACGGTGGCTCCCGCGCTCACCCTAACTGACCGGGAGCTGCAGAATCTGCGCGATATCGGGATTAATGTCATCCGGGAAGTCGGGGTGGATACTGGCGGGTGTAATATCCAATTCGCAGTGCACCCCGATACTGGTCGGGTAGTAGTCATTGAGATGAATCCCCGGGTGTCTCGTTCCTCCGCCCTGGCCTCAAAAGCTACCGGTTTCCCGATTGCGAAACTAGCTGCAAAACTGGCGCTCGGTTACACCCTCGACGAGATTCCCAATGATATTACCGGTTCGACGCCGGCTTCTTTCGAGCCCACTTTGGACTATGTAGTCGTTAAAGTGCCGCGTTTTGCTTTCGAAAAGTTCCCGGCCGCTGACCCCACGTTGACCACCGCCATGAAGTCGGTAGGCGAGGCGATGGCGCTGGGACGCAACTTTACTGAAGCCCTACAAAAAGCCCTGATTTCTCTAGATAAAGCCGGCACCTACTTCCGCTGGGATACCCCGCTTTCTTCCTCCAAGGAAGAGCTATTAGAGCAGGTCAAGATATCTACGGAAAAACGCCTAATCCAAGTGATGGACGCGATTAGGGCGGGGGCAACCCTAGAGGAACTCTACGAAGCCACTAAGATTGACCGCTGGTTCCTAGATCAGCTGTTCTTACTGAATGAGGTTGCGGAAGAAATCCGGGAAGCCGAAGCGATTAGCCCTCAACTGTTGACCAAGGCGAAACGTCACGGTTTCTCTGACCTGCAGATCGGGCAGATCCGCTCGGTATCCGACCAGGTAGTGCGGGAGGTGCGCAAAGCCTTCGGGATTCGTCCGGTTTACAAGACGGTAGATACCTGCGCCGGAGAGTTTCCTGCCCAAACCCCCTACTACTACTCCAGCTATGACTTGACCAGCGAAGTTAAACCGCGTAAGCGTCCGGCAGTGATTATTTTGGGCTCCGGTCCGAACCGGATTGGGCAAGGCATTGAGTTCGATTATTCCTGCGTGCACGCCACCCAGGAACTGCAATCTGACTATGACACGGTGATGGTTAACTGTAACCCGGAAACCGTGTCTACGGACTACGATATTTCTTCCCGCCTCTATTTCGAGCCGCTTACTTTCGAGCACGTGATGGAAATTTACGAGGCCGAATGCGAGGCCGGACCAGTAGCGGGGATGATTGTGCAGCTTGGGGGACAAACTCCGCTGTCGCTCGCTTCTCGCCTGCAGGCTGCCGGAGTACCGATTGTGGGCACTCCGCCAAGTGCGATTGATGCCGCGGAAGATCGTGAACTCTTTGGTCGGGTACTAGAGGAGGCGGGGCTACCTGCTCCTGCCCACGGGACTGCTACCACCCCGGAACAAGCCTTTGAACAGGCTGAAAAAGTGGGTTATCCGGTTCTGGTGCGTCCTTCTTTCGTTTTGGGAGGACGCGGAATGGAGATCCTCTATTCGCGCGACGAACTTGACTCCTATCTGCATCGCTACAACCTGTCTGATCCTACGGTGATGACCGGACCGCTATTGATCGATCGTTTTCTCGATGACGCGATTGAGATCGATGTGGATGCGCTTTATGATGGCCAGGAGCTGTTCCTGGGCGGGGTAATGGAACATATTGAAGAGGCCGGAATCCACTCTGGAGATTCTTCTTGCGTATTGCCCCCGATTACCCTCTCGGACGCGATTATTTCCCATATCCGTACCTCGACGGAGAAGATCGCGGCCGGGGTAGGGGTACGCGGTCTGATCAATATTCAATATGCCCTAGTCAGCGGGGTGCTATATGTGATTGAGGCTAATCCGCGAGCCTCGCGCACGGTACCTTTTGTAGCCAAAGCGACCGGAGTGCCGCTAGCTAAGGCGGCTGCCCTGGTGATGATGGGGTCTTCAATCGCACAGCTAAAAGAGCGCGGCTATCTGCCCGCCGATGATTCTGATTTCGCTACCCCGGGTCGTCCGATCGCAGTGAAAGAAGCGGTGCTACCGTTTAAGCGTTTCCGGGATAAAGATGGCCGGATCGTGGACACAGTTCTCGGTCCCGAAATGCGTTCTACCGGGGAAGTCATGGGGTATGACCGAGATTTCCCCACCGCCTTCGCCAAGAGCCAGACTGCGGCCTATGGAAATCTGCCCGCTAAAGGTACCGTGTTCGTATCGGTTTCTGACCAGGATAAACGCGCCTTAGCCTTGCCGGTGTCGCGCTTATTTGATTTAGGGTTCTCCATCATGGCTACTGCAGGTACAGCTGCTTTGCTACGCCGTTACGGGATTCCGGTTACCGAGGTGCGTAAAGCCAGCCAAGGACGTGGCCCGAACGGGGAACAAACAGTAGTGGATATGATCCGCGCCGGCCTAATCGATATGGTGATCAACACCCCCGGCACTTCCGGGGCGAGGGCGGATGGTTACGAAATCCGCACCGCCACTACTGCTGCAGATAAACCGATAATTACCACCATGTCCCAGTTCCAGGCAGCGGTGCAGGCGATTGAAGCTACTCGCGACCGCTCCTATGGGGTGTGTTCACTGCAGGAATACGACAAAGCGAAATAGTCATGTTCCTACTGCTGGCCGCCGCTATCGGACTAGCAATCGGTCTGATTCTGGGGGCGCTGGGCGCCGGTGGGGGAATGCTGACCCATAGGGACAGGGGTCACATTCCCTAATTTTGCGGATTTTTGGTTCCTGGGGATACTGACGCAAAACTTGAGAGATACTTGGTCGTGAACCTAGTGGAGTAAAACTTGGCCTGTATTTGCCGTACAAACAGTTGCTGGCGCCAGAAACGATTTCTGGCGCCAGCAAGGACTATTAGGCTGTCGGCGGTAGTGGGAACTATTTGTTCTTCAAAGCTGCGAGACGAGCCTCAATTTCTGCGGAGGAACCGGATTTTTCCAGTTCCGCAAACTGATTCTCTAGTGATTCAGAAGCCAGCTCGGCGCGTCCTGCAGCCAGGGCTTCCTGCTTGCGGATTTTCTCCTCGAAGCGATTAAGTTCGCTGGTGGGATCCGCCAAGTTAAACTTTGCAGCGGTTTCTTGTACCTGGTTTTGCGCCTGGGCGGTCTTTTGCCGCGCCACCAGTTGGTCTCGCTTGACTTTAAGATCCTCTAGCTTAGTCTTCATCCCGGCCAAGCCTGCCTTGAGCTGCTCAGCCATTTCCTTTTGGGAAACCAGCAGCGGTTCTTGCGACTTCACTTGCTGTTCAAAATCAATCTGTTTACCTAGCGCCAGGCGTGCCAGATTATCCAGGCGTTCGGCCTCGGCCGTATCCCCACTAGTACGTGCTTCTTCGGCCTTCTTTGACGCTAAAGCAGCCTTTTCACCCCATTGCGTTGCTGCGGCACGGTCTTCCTCTAGATCTTTCTCTGCCAGCCGCACATTCCCCACAGTCTGGGCAACTGCGCTTTCTGCTTCACGTATCGAGTTGGTATAGTCTCGAATCATCTGGTCAAGCATCTTTTCGGGATCTTCTGCCCGGTCAAGAAGCGCATTAATATTGGCTTTCGCCATATTGGTAATCCGACCCAGAATTGTTTGTTTTTCTGCCATCGTTCCTCCTGGTATTGGTTGGCTTTGTCTAACTAATTTCTGATTCTACTGGAAATACTGGCAACTGGCGGGCTAAAACTTCCCTCCGAAGCCGCCCCCGGAGCTTCCACCGCCGAAACTACCTCCGAAGCCGGATCCGCTACCGCTCCCAAAACCGCCGCCGAACCAATCAGAATTTCCGGAGCTTGAACCCCAACTGGTTCCGCCGCCGAAGCCCCGTCCGCCGTTTAAGATTCCGCCTAGGATCATCCCCGTTAGGAAATCGCTGCTGTTTCCTCCTGACCCTCCATCCCAATCATTGCGGCGCTCTTGGTAGTCGGTACTTGCGCTCTCGCGGGCTTTATCGGCAGCTTCTCCTGCCAGTTCCGCTAATTTGATCCCGGTATCTCCCCGCGAAGCCTGTGCCTGCTGGTAGAGGGATTCGGCGCGCGCTAGATACTGGCGTGCATCTAAACCTACCGCGCCGCGGTGACTAGAAACGTAACTATTTGCGCTAGCTATCCGGGCTTGCGCGCTAGCTAAAGCCGTCTGTAGTCTGGCCGCGGCCTTCTGTTTTTGCTCACTGTCTTGCCGGTAGGGCGCCAACGCTTGATCCAAATCGGCTTCGGCTTGGGCAATCGCCGATAAAGATGCGAGGGGATCGCCCTGACCATCGCGGGCTTGCAAGCAGTTATCAATCGCGGTTTGCGCTTTAGCGCACAGGGTCTGAAAAACTGATTTGTCCTGCAAGTTAAGGCGTTTTACATCATCTAGGTCTGAGGAAATAGAAGTCACGGCTGCCAGTAGCGATTGCTGTAGGTTCGCCAAGTGGGTCTCGGCCTCGGAAACCTCCTTTATCAGGGTGCGAGCCTGGGCGATTGCCCGTTCCGCGGTTTGTACCTGTACTTTCAGGCTGGGCGAGCTATCCTCGCTCTGTAGAGGCTCTAAAGTTTCCCGCGCAGCCCCCAAGAGGTTGCTGACCTGCTCGGGCGCATCATCCAGTGAGGTTAATACCGCCTGAGGGTGGGTCTTATGCAGTGCCGCTATGATGGCGGGAAGCTGGCTCGCCTGGGTTTCTAGCTCGGATATCAACGATAACTGGTTCTGAATCCGGCTAGGTAAAGAAGCTAAAGATTCGCGCAGCCTCGTCAGTTTCTCTGTCTGCTGTGCTAACAGCTCCTGGCAGCGTTTAGCCTCGCTGGAAGCTGCTTGTGCCTGTTGAGATTTTTGGATACCTGAGAGGGAATCTAAGTCCCGCAACTTCTCCATAGCGCTATCTCGCGCCTGACTCGCCTGGGCTAACACCTGGGCATATTCCTCAGTTTGTGCCGTCCCAAGCTGCATTTTCGCGAACTCTAGTTCTTCTTTTGCACCCCGGACAGCATCGTCAGCGGCCAAGACATCTACGCCCGCCTGTTCTACCAGCTGCTTATCCGACGCGGCCTGCCTGGTTTTTATTTGATCGCGGGTCTTTGACTGTTTGCGGGCAAAGATCATAATGCCGACCCCGATCCCCGCTACCACCAGCACTAACGCTAGCGGTCGAAACCAACCCCCCGTCCTCGCCGATTCTTCTTCACTTACGGCGCCGCCCAGATCAGAGGAGGACGAGGCCGCGCTAACCGCGAACACCTTAACCGCTTGATCCCAATTACCTTGGGACAGCAGGGGTTCTATTTCTTGAACTATGCGATTTTGCTTAGTTTCGCTAATGCGCACATTAGCTGCCGGACAAATATAGTACGCACGCTCTTTTACCGCGATAGCTAACAGCACGCTCTGGCTATTGCCTGCTGCCTGCTCCCGGCTCTTCACGCACCATTGCTGCGCGCTTAACGGCGAGAAGTTATCGGTGAGGGCGGCATAGATCTGATAATCAGAGCTAGAGGCGCCAGCTAACGTTTCCGCTACTTGCTCCGAGTTCTCTAGATAGCCAGCCGGATCCGAAAGATGCTTATCGAAACTGCTGGCGGGAGGAGCCGCTAACGCGAGGCTCGCGGGCACGACTACCGTGACGGTAGCGGCCAGTACTGCCAGGAAGAATGTCAGTAACCGTTTACGGAATCGAGCTAAGCACATAGCTAAATCCTATCGGCAAGCAGGCGCTAAAGCTCGCTCAAGCACAAAGGTTTAGCTCTTATCAGAGCCTTTGCCCAAGCTCTTAACCAGCTAGCTCCGCTTCGCTACATCGTTTTCGGCTAGGCGGAGAGCCTGCTCGGTTTGTTGCTGCGCGCGTTGCAACAGCCGCAAAGCTTCCTGCGGATCATGGTTACCTGGCTGGTCAAGACGGGTTAAAGTTCGATTCGCCAGGTCTAGCATGGTGCGAGCCGCCACTCCCACTTTCGCGGTGTGAACCCCGATATAGTCATCGACAGCCGCCATCAAAATCGCGACCTGCTCACTGAGCGGCTCGACTTTTTCCGCAAAGGTTAGCGCGGCCTCGACTTTTGCCCCGGCGCGCAGGGCAGCTTCTTCCGCATGTGCTTGTCGCGCGATCTTTTGTGCCTGCAATAAGAGATTCTCGGTTCGTACGGTAGCTTTCAGAACCTCATTTTCTTGTCCGGCGCGATCTCTAGCCCTCGCGTCCTCGATTAGGTTCTGAGCCCGAGAAAGTAGTTTGTGGGCTCCCATCACATCGTTACCAATACGCGTGGCCTTTTGGGGATCAACGTTTTGGATACGCTCCACAATCAACCGGCATCTGACCAGGTCTTCCCGGCAAGTCACGATTTCCCGCTCAAACCTTAAAAGGATCTCGTTCAACGGGGTTTGCTGGTGATACAGATTAGTAAAGTGGGTGATCTGATCGCGTAGCTCACGCAGCGGCCCGGGCAGGTTACCGGCTACGATCTGCTGATCAATAGGACGTGACTGCAACTGGGCAGTAGCGAACTCCGCAAACGCAGCGCGGACGCTATCTTGAGCGCGAACCAGCGCCAAAGCAAAGGGCTGGGTCACCGTCTTTCCTGCCCGCTGCTGGGCGAGCGTCAGTTTGCTGGCTCCCTTACGAGCCCAGGAATCTGCCTGTCGCAATACTTTCGTAAAGTCAGGTGCCGGGCGCGCTTCTTCCTGATGGGCAGTTTCCTGCGGTGTCGGCGAGGGTTTAACGCTTTGCTTCGCTACTCTAACGGGTTGCGCTGCCACCTGCGAAGGAGCAGGGGAGAGCGCGGGGCCGTTCGCCATGGCCGGTGCCTGTCCCGGTGTCTGTTGCGACACCTGTCCAGGTGCCTGTCGCGATACTTGCGGGATCGCCTGCGGAGATACCGGTGGCAAAGAGCGGGCAGTTAGATTGTTAACTGCGGGCGCCATTTTCGGTAGCGTGGGCACCCGAGACTGCCCGCGCTGATGGGCGGAAGCAGCGGCACTATCTAGTGCCTGCCGGGCGAAATCATCGGAGGTACGGGAAGTAACTGCCGGCGAGTAAGCTGCGTGAGTTGCTGCCTGGGAACCTAAGTGAGGCCGGGAAGCATTCCCTTTATCGGGGACAGCGTTTTGAGGCACAGCCGGCGTAACCGGAGAAGCGACTGCCTGCTGTGGCAGCGGAGAGGCAAACGGTGGGGCTGCTTGACCCTCATGGCTGACGCTTGCCGGCAGAGGGCTGATTTGCGGCTGAGCCGCGTGCGCGGGTTGCGCGGTTTGCGCAGTGGCCGAAGCCTGTTTTCTTGCCTGTTCTTCCCGGAAACGATCAGCTGCCTGGGCACGGGCTTTCGCCCGGGCGATCTCATCGCGACGCTCCTGGCCATAATCCTTAATCTGCGCGGCAGAAGTAACCTGGGTGTCATCATCATTGGCCTGCGGCGGCAAATAGGTAGTTTCTCCAGGGCGCAGCACCGAATCATGCCGCTGCGGAGCCGAGGACGTCCCGGTTGCAGGTGCTAGGGGCGAGCTCGCCCCTAGCGAGGTATAAGACGCGTTCGAGCGGGGAGTAGTCGCGCTGACCTGTGCGGGCCCCGTAGCCGGCAGACCGGTTGACTCGGGAGCAAATGTTCCCGGTCGTGTTTCCTGGGCTGCAGCCCCCGGTTGCACTGGCTGCAACGGTGCTGCCTGCGGGGACAGCGCTGGTTGTTCCCCAGATAGTGCCGGAGCTGGTGCGGGCGCTTGCGGGAGCGCCCGCTCTTCGCTTTGAGGCGGTAGTTGCGAGGAAGTGGGTACTTGCATTTGGGGTGCGGGAGAAACCTGGTAGCCCGCATTCGCCTCGGTGCTGTTGATAGTCTGCGCCCTCGTGCGCGCTAAAGCGATCTGATCCAGTTCTGCCAGCGAAGGCACTTTTCCACTAGACGAGGTATTCAAAGTGCCCGGAACGCCGGTGGGAATAGCTGGATTTGGTTCCTCTGCCTTAACCTGGGCTGTCCCGGCGACGGAGGTTAGGTTCGGTTCCTTATTTACCAGACCAGCATCAGTGCTAGGGGTCTGCAAAAGCGCAGCTGCCGCCGGTTGGGAGGACGCGGCACCCGCGAAGTTTTCCGAGACGGCCTTGGCAGTGTCGGGATTATCAACTGGTGTTTTGCCGGACTTAGATTTACCCGAGGATTTATCGTTTCGTCCAAAGCGTAAACGGAATTTGCCTTTACTAGGCTGCTCGTCCTCGTGATCGTCCTCGTCAACCACAGCTGTTTTCGAAGATTCTTTACTTGTGGAGACCTCGGATTCTGTTACTCCGCCTTGCCGGGTCCCAACCGCAAAGGCAGGCAGCTGGCTCCGCAAATCCTGCGACGCGAGAGCTTCAGTCGATTCACCCGAAGCATTATCCTCGGTTCGATTTTGGGCTTTTCTCCGCGCCCTGAGCACCCGGGAAATCACGATAATTACCACGATTAACGCAACCAGAAAAGCAATCATTGCCCAAGGGGCAACCGCCAAGCCCGAGCCCATTTCTGGCGCCTTCGCAGAGAGCGCATCGAGGTAAGCTAACACTGCTTCCGGGTATTTTTGTTGATTTAGCAAGGGCACCATTTTTTCGGAGGCAATAGCAGATAATTCTTCTTGGGAGAGTTTCGCCGCATTATCTGCAGAAGCTAAATACATAGTCTGATTAGGGTTATCAGCCACTATCGAGAGCATGTAGGATCCCTGCGGGGCGCCTGATTTTTGCAGAGCCATCAGGTTCCAATTGCTGACAGTTTCATTGGAATATTCAGAGGGGAACGCCACATACACGTGTAGTCCAGAACGATCCAAAGAAGCTAGCCGTTCCTTAACCTTGTTGGCCTGCCCCCCAAGCTTGTCACCGGGATCATATACATGATCGGAAATCGTTGGTGGTTCTTCGGCGTGTGCAATATTGCCGCTGACTGTGAAACCGGCAAAAAGCGCAGCTAGAAGCACTATCGTCAGTAAGCCGACTCTCTTTAAGACTTTCACTTAAGTTTCTCCCTAACTAATGAGGCTAGCCCGGAGCGGATTAAATCCTCACTTTGCATTATCATATGCAAAGAAGTGGGTTATATGTTGCCTCATGTAACCTAGATTAAGAAAAAGTAGGGGAGAAATCAGTGCCAACCGGAAAAGTTAAGTGGTTTGATGCCGACAAAGGGTTCGGGTTTATCACTGCAGAAGACGGCTCGCAGGTATTTTTACATGCCAGCGTGTTACCTGTTGGCGCTAAACCTCCCTCGGCGGGAACGCGGGTAGAGTTCTCAGTTGCCGACTCCCGCCGCGGCCCGCAAGCCCTATCGGTGCAAATATTGCAACGTACGCCCTCGGTGGCAAAGAATTTGCGGCGCAAACCCAAAGACATGGTGCCGCTAGTAGAAGACCTGATTAAGTTATTGGACGCCTCCTCCGGGCATTTGCGGCATGGACGCTACCCGGATAATGGCGGAAAGATCGCGCAGCTGCTGCGGGCAGTTGCCGACGATTTCGATGCCTAGTGGCGGCGGTGAACTAAGAAAGACGCACATGAGTGAAACTACCCGACGTAAAGCGGGAAAAGTAGATAGCATACTGGCCAGCGCGGTCGATATTGCCCGCGAGGGGCTGGCGCCCATTGCTAAGCCGGAAGAAATTGGGCAGCATTTGGGTGCCACCAGTGAAGGTGAACGCCTGGCCACCCACAGTTTTGAATGTTTAAAGCCCGGTTATCGCGGCTGGCACTGGGTAGCAGTCTTAGCGCGGGTGCCGCGCGGCCGCAAAGCCACGGTTTGCGAAATTGATTTACTTCCAGGCGAGGACGCGCTGCTGGCACGCCCGTGGGTACCCTGGGCAGAGCGGTTGCGTCCTCAAGATGTAAAACGCGAGGACGTACTACCGTATGTTCCCGATGATGACCGCCTTGATCAGTCCTATGCGGACACCAATGCCGAAGATCTAGATCGGCGTACCGTGGAGGAACTTGGTCTTGGCCGTCCCCGGGTACTTTCGGCTTGTGGGCGCGCCCAAGCTGCTAAACGTTGGTACCATTCGGAGCAAGGGCCGGCGCGGCGCGGGATGACCCGCAAACGGCTCCCGGAAAACACCTGTTCTACCTGCGGATTCTTACTGAAAATGGCGGGCAGTATGCGCACCATGTTCGGGGTGTGTACCAATGAATGGTCGGTCGATGATGGGCGGGTAGTCTCTATGGATCACACCTGTGGTTCCCATTCGGAAACCGATGTGAAGGTGGATACTTCTCCCTGGCAGCCCACTCCGGCGCGGCTGGATGAACTGGATGTAGAGCAGGTCGAGATTTAGCACCTTACCGTCAGCGCCAAGAGGTAACTGCTTTGCAGGCAGACATGCAATTAAGTTGCGCATAGCGGGCAGGATTGGAAAAACCCTGAGAATCTTCCGATAATGAGCCTGTAAGTAACTTCTATGCCCCTGGTGGCGGATTGGAAAGTTATCTTGTCTTCTCAAGATACGGCGAAAAAGCCGGATAGTTCCCTAGATCGTTTCTTTAAAATTTCGGAAAGGGGCTCTACCGTTGGGCGGGAAGTCCGCGGCGGATTGGTCACTTTCTTTGCTATGGCCTATATTTTGGTGGTTAACGCCGCGATTTTGGGTGTGGCAGCCCCCAAAGATATAAGCCAATCGTCAATCGCCGCCGGTACCGCCCTGGTTGCGTGCGTGATGACCCTGCTAATGGGGCTAGTTGCTAACTTCCCGCTGGCGGTTGCTTCCGGTATGGGACTAAACGCCGTGGTGGCTTTCACTTTGGCTAATCCAGAGGCTTTGGGGCTTAGCTATCAGGAAGCGATGGGGCTGATTTTTTGGGAGGGCGTGGCTATCACCATCCTGGTGCTGACCGGTTTTCGGGAGGCCGTGTTCAAAGCGGTTCCCGCCCAGCTAAAAACTGCGATTAGCGTGGGGATCGGGCTGTTTATCGCCTTTGTGGGCTTGATTAATGCCGGGATTATTCGTCCCGGGGGCACTCCGGTGCAGCTGGGGGTCAACGGCTCCCTCGTGGGATGGCCGGCGCTAGTGTTCTGCTTCGGTTTGATTGTGATCGTGGTGCTTTATGTTCGCAAAGTCCAAGGCGCGATTTTGATCGGGATCGTGAGCGCTACGGTTTTAGCATTTATAGTGCAAGCTTTCACCCATTTGGGTTCGCGCGCAGCTGACGAAGAAGCCGTCTCGGCCTGGGCATCTAATGTTCCGCAGCTGCAGGGATCCCCGGTTTCCCTGCCTGATCTATCTACTATCGGCGCGATTGATTTCTTTGGACCTTTCACCAATCCCCACACCACCGCGGTTGGGGTCGTCCTCTTGATTTTCTCGCTAATGCTGGCCGACTTCTTCGACACTATGGGCACTATGGTGGCTGTTGGTGCGGGTGCGAATTTGTTGGACAAGGATGGCAATCCGCCTAAGACTCGCGAAATCCTGCTGATTGACTCGCTTTCGGCTATGGCCGGTGGCCTGGGCGGGGTTTCTTCTAACACTTCGTTTGTGGAGTCTACCTCTGGGGTTGGCGAGGGTGCGCGTACCGGTTTGGCATCGGTAGTTACCGGCCTGCTGTTTGGGGTGTCTATGTTTATCGCCCCGCTAGTGGAGCTGGTACCCGCCGAAGCGGCCTCGACCGCCCTCGTGTTCGTGGGCTTCTTGATGATGGTTAATGTGCGCGATATTGAATGGACGCGCGCTGACGTAGCGATTCCGGCGTTTATGACCATTATGATGATGCCGTTTGCCTATTCGATTACGGTCGGTATCGGGTTCGGTTTCATCACCTATGTGGTGGTAAAGATGGCTTCCGGGCGGATTTCGCGGATTCACCCCCTGATGTGGGTAGTTTCCGTATTGTTCGTTATCTACTTCAGCCTCGGGCCAATCCAATCCCTGCTGTCATAGTGCAGACGGGGCAAGAGCCTTAAAAGAACAAATAGTCCGTGGGAGTGGCCGGGTGCTGCTCCCACGGACTATTTGCTTAATACACGGGCGCTAGTTCTAAAACTTGGGTAAAGACGGCGGTAACTCTCGCCAAAAACCCTGGTGAAATATGTATCTCGTATGTATGATATCCATATGGATATAGAAAGTTATCTAAGCTTCGAATGGGATGATGCCAAAGCCGCAATCAACCAAGACAAGCACGCGGTAACTTTCGAAGAAGCTGCAGAGGCTTTTGGTGATCCCTATGCTCGCATAATCGACGACCCGGATCATTCTCAAGATGAGCAGCGATTTGTGCTGATAGGGCTGAGCCTGTCGGCTCGGGTGCTTACCGTCTGTCACTGTTTACGAGGACGAGGGAGGATTATCCGCATAATCTCTGCGCGGAAAGCAACAAAAAACGAGGAACAACAATATTGGAGGTGCAGGTCATGAGGAACGAATACGATTTTAGCGAAAGCCGAGTTAATCCCTATGTGGAACGTTTACGTAAACCGGTCACTATAAATCTCGATGTCGCCAACATTGACTATTTCAAGTCAGAGGCTGCGCGTACCGGAGTTCCTTATCAAACCATTATCAATATGTATCTGACGCAGTGTCGCACTCAAGATAAACACCTGGTGTTTGCTTAGCGGACGCAGAAAGCTGTGGCAGGTGCTATAGGGCTCTAGGGCGCTAGAGGCGATCGATTACGTAATCTAGGCAGGCAGTTAGCGCCTGGGTATCGGCCACTTCCACATTGGGGAAGCAGGCCACCCGAATCTGGTTGCGCCCCAACGCGCGGTAAGGATCAATATCTACAATCCCGTTGGCCCGCAGCTGCGCAATCACCGTATCCGCATTAATATCTTTAAAATCAATCGTCACCACTACCGGGGACTGCTCCCGCGGATTCGAGATATAGGGGCAAACCTCGGGTCGGGAAGCAGCCCACTCATAAAGCACCGCCGAGGAAGCGCGGGTACGTTTTTCCATCTCCGCCAGTCCGCCCTGGGACAGCATCCATTGCACCTGGTCTTCCCATAAAATCAAGGTGGCAATTGCCGGAGTGTTTAAAGTCTGGTTCTTAACCGAGTTCTTTAGCGCCACCGAAAAATCGAGCACCGGCGGAATCCAGCGCCCCGCTCCCGGATTCTCTTTAATTTCTTGCGCTCGTTCCTGAGCGGCCGGGGAGGCCAGTGCCACCCACAGCCCGCCCTCGGCCGCGAAACATTTTTGTCCCGAGAAGTAATAAACGTCGGTCTGGGAAATATCGACCTGCACCCCGCCCGCAATCGAAGTCGCATCTACCAGGTTTAATCCTCCCGCGATCCTGTTTACCGGGCTGAGGGCGCCGGTAGAAGTCTCGTGCGCCGGATAGCAATAGGTATCGATTCCCTCTTGCCCGCCGCGCAAAATCGCAATGTCGCTCGCGGTTTCTTGCCCCTGCGCCCTCGCCGAGATACCCCCTAGCTCATTCATGGGGTCTTTTAGATGCGGAGCCCCGCTGACAGTTTCCGCAAACTTGGCCCCGAAGGAACCGAACACGGCGTGCGCGGAACGCTCTCTAATTAAAGAGGACGCGGCCACTGCCCAAAAAGTGGTGGCGCCACCGTTGCCGAGGACCACCTCGTAGCCGTCGGGAAGGGAGAACAATTCTTTTAGCCCCCCGCGCAGTGAACCTACCAGGTCTTTAACTGGGGCTTGCCGGTGCGAGGTGCCGGGCAAATCGCTGGCGGCAAGTTTCGCAAGCGCGGTTTTTCTTATTGAGCTGGGGCCAGCGCCGAATTTCTTGTTTTCAGGTAGTAAATCTGCGGGAATGCTAATGAAGTTCTCCATAGGGAAAACCTTACTCTAGGTGCATAAATCGGTGCGAATCTAGCCGCTATGGTGCTAGATAATGCTGGGGAAAGGAAAATATATCGGCTGGCGGGTTAACCTGAAGGCGGGTAATTGCGCGGTGACAGCTCCCGCGTATGGCACAGCATAAGGGGCATTAATGAGTGACCTGGTTGATACTACGGAAATGTATCTAAAAACTGTCTACGAGATGCTAGAGGACGGAGTTCCGCCTCTGCGCGCCCGCATCGTGGAACGTTTAGATCATTCAGGGCCCACTGTTTCCCAAACTGTTGCGCGTATGGAACGTGATGGTCTGCTTTATTTGGCTGATAATCGCCGGATCGAGTTCACCGAGCAGGGGGTGGAGCTAGCACGGGAAGTGGTGCGTAAACACCGTCTAGCTGAGCGTTTGTTATTGGATCTGATCGGTCTGGACTGGGTAATGGTTCACGATGAGGCTTGTCGCTGGGAACATGTAATGTCTGCCGCGGTAGAGATGCGCCTGCTAGATCTGCTGCATCACCCGTCTACCGATCCTTATGGCAATCCGATTCCCGATGGGCATGACGGGATTGAGGGGCGGGGGACTTCCATTTCTCAGATTGTGGAACAATATGGCGGTATTGTGGCTACCAAAATCGTGCGAATCGGTGAACCCATCCAAGCAGAGCCCCGGATGTTGGCGTTTTTTGATGAAGCGGCTATTTTACCTGGTAAAGAGGTGAATCTGCAGCCTGAAAATGGTCGGATTGCCGTTATGGGGGTCGACACGGAAAAAACTGTGTTACTGGACACGTCCCTGGGGCAGCATCTGTTTGTCGAAGGGGTTTTTAATAGGGATTAGGCCTATTTAATACAGGTTTTGAGCTGCGGTAATGCGGGATTTTTGGGGGTTATTTCCCGGTGTTGAGGGCGCGCGTTTTTGTGAGGCTGGCCACTTAGGTGTTCAGGCGCGACGAAATATTAAAAAACTTTCGTAACCAAAACGTGACATTCCGTTATCGAAGCATTATATTTAGTTACGACCAATCGGCCAGAGGAACTGCTTAGGTAGCTACCGAAAAGTTTTCCGGCCAAAAGCGAAATAAGCACTTTTAGGAGAGCTCTCATCGTGACTCAGAAACTTCAGGCGCGTCACCGCGCTCCGAGCCGTCCCTCTACTCCGGTTTCTCAAGCTGCGAAATCCCTATTTTCCTCCGAAAATGGCAAGCGCTTGTCGGCGCTCGCTGGTTCCGGGGTTGCGCTGACAGTAGTGGCGGCGGCCGCCGTTCCCGCCAGTGCAGATGCCACTGCGGCCAAGCAAATCGCCACCTCCGTGGATTCTGCGCAACTGGCAAAAGGCACGGTAGAGAAGCTGACCGTTAATCAAGAAGTTACTTCTGCGGTGGCGGAACCTACGCAGTCGAATGTGGCCGCGAAGGTAGGTACTGCTCCGGCTGCGGCTGCGCCTACCCAGAACACGCAGCGCTCGTCCTCAAAATCCGCCGAGACTTTTGTAGGTCGTGACCTGGGCAAAGCTGATGGCACTGCGGTAGGAATCGCGATGCAGTATCGGGGTGTGCCCTATGTTTGGGGCGGCCAGAGTCCCAGTGGTTTCGACTGCTCTGGGTTTGTGGGGTACGTGTATCGCCAGCTGGGGTATTCGCTACCTCGTTCAACCGGCGGGATTGCTGCAGCTGGAACTAAGTTGCCGCTCAGCCAAGCACAGCCCGGTGACATTTTGTGGAAATCAGGTCACGTGGCTATATATGTTGGCGGTGGGAAGATTATCCACGCTCCCAAACCGGGTGACGTTGTAAAGGTAGCGCCGATCTATTCGAACAGCTTCAAGGTTATTCGCCTGTAGCGACTGCATGCTAGTACGCTGCTGCGGAGCGCTAGTGGTAACTGCCGTTCCTGATATTTAGTGCTGACCTAGATCTATGGCTCTTATGTGAAGGTAGCGTTACGCAAAGATTGCGCCAAAATATTCTTAAGAAAGCACCGCCGATAGATTCTTAATATTTTTTGATGATTGTGACCCGAGGGATTTCCACAGATTTCTTCGGGTCACAATCTTTTTAGCTATTTCCCGGTTGCTGCTTACCTCACTTTCTCCCGTCGCCGGCGGGTCTTTCTGTCGCTGGAGGGTATTCCTGTCTCGGGAGGGTGTTTTTGCGCGTGGAGGGTGATTATGGGGCATATTTTGCCCAGTTATGTGTCTACACCTGACATTTTCACCCTCTAGAGCTGAGATCACCCTCCAGCTCTAGGCAATTCCGTTTTTGGATCCCTCGAATATTCCTCGCGCTGGCAGGTCTTACGGCCTCGGGAGGGGGTTGTGAGGCGCACGGGCATTTCGGTCTCGGGAGGTTATTTTTGCATGTGGAGGGCGCTGCTGTCGCGCATATGTCCTAGTAACGGGATACTACCCAAGATTTTTACCCTCCAGAGACAAAATTGCCCTCCGACTTTTATCAGCAGGCCTTACAGTTCGCTTTTGTTCCTCGCCTGGGAGGATATTTATGTCTCGGGAGGGTGGTTTTGTGTGTGGAGGGTGATTCTGGCGCATCTTTTGCCTGGTTATGTGTCTACACCCGACTTTTTCACCCTCCAAGGACTTAGAGGATACAGACATTTAAGTCGTAGCAAGTGAGTGGGTAGGTGCGGTTTTTGCTATTCAGTAAGGAGGGCGCACGCACTCCTTTTATTTAGGGTGGCAGGTTCGCCCTCCGCGGGCGGGGATATGCATACTAGGTGCGGATGGAAAGGTAGCAACAGGATATGGACGAAATGAGGAGGACGAGCTAAGGAGGAGTGATTAATAAGGGGAGCGATTGGTCCGTTTCATGCGTGAAACAACCACTTGCCGCGAGGATAGAAAACCGCAAAAGAAGTGTTCAGCGCAATAATGCAACCAGGGAGCTATAGGTCTCTACATATTAAATGCAGGCTTTTTCAAGCGATAAAGGGGAGGAAGTGCCACACCGTTCCAACTGGTGCCGAGCCGCTCCCACAGGAATTTGGCGAAGCCTAGCGTGTCTGCCACGTCCTCGTAGGTGAATCGGTAAATATGCCATCCGAGTTTTTGTAGCCGACTTTGACGCTGTTTTTCACCCTGGATAGCCTCGTAAGCTTTCTGAGGATCATTGCTTCGATATTTCTGCATCCCGTCGATTTCAAATGCTTTACGAATCTTCGGGAGGGCGGCATCCAGGAAATAGCTTTGAGCGGGAGAAATCTTAACTTGAAATTGAGGAATTAGCCGTTTCACCTGTGCTAACTGGGCTGCGGCATGAAATAAAGATTCTGCATAGCTTTCGAATCTGGGATCCATATTTGCGAGGATTCGCCGAGCTTGGGGCGCTCCGAGCCGTTTTCGATAGTTGTTGGCCAGGTTTGTCATTTGCGCGCGCAGTTTCGGAATCTGGTCTGCGAAAGTCTCTCGGCCGCGACGATCAAGTTCGCGCCACTGCGGAATTAGCTTTCTAGCTGCAGAATCAGCAACTGCTTGCGCGCTTCCGGCTGGGAGCCAGGCGGCACATTGCAACGTGGTCGTAGGAAGGTCGGTGATGCGCACTCGGTGACCAATAGATTTAGCAGAATCTTTGGGGAGGGTGATCTTATGGAAAATCAGGGGAGTCGGAGGTATTTGCGTGCGGACAGGACGTCCTTGGGAGGTGTCGACGTCAACCCAAGCTGGCAGCAGTTTCTTTTCAAAATGCCTAGTCGAGGTGTGTATAGGAGTATCACCTCGCAGAGATTTTAGGGACAGACCGTGCAGCAGGGCGGCGGTAACTCCGATAAACACCGGGGGAGTGTGGCATCGCGCGGCATGGGAGGCGATTTGCCCTAGCTTTACGTAGCGGATCCGCTGCCATTTGTTCGCTGATTTCAAGGGCCTGATCACGTGTCCGCGCCCGACTTTAATTAGGGAGCCGTTTGCTAGGGAGTCTTCAAGGACCCTCCGCGAAAACGCCTGGGTGCTGATGAGTTCAGGAAACATAGCTCTACCGTTTAATTCAAGTAAATTCAAGTCGATTCAGGTTGCTTCAGGTTGTTGTCGGAAACATAGATATATCGTGACAGGCATGGTTTGCCGAGCCTTTTCCTCAATAACCAGGCAAGGATATTCTCAGTTTGTTTGTACCTGGGGACTGGCGTGAGGAGGCTTGGTTTTTAGATCCCGTGGGAGGGTAATTATGTCTTGAGAGGGTGATCTTGTCCTTGGAGGGTATTTTCGCCGCGGGAGGGTGGAAAGGTGACGCGGGACGAGGCGACCGAGCGTTGCGGCTGGTTGAAAGACCCTCCAGTGACGGCATCACCCTCCGAAGGCAGATCCACCCTCCGGAGTGTAAGAAATACGGGATATCGGGCGCGATTTTCGCGTCTCGGGAGGGTCTTTGTGCTTGCAGAGGGAGGGAGAATCTACCGGAGAATACGAAACATTCATAAAACACTCTCCAACAATCCGTCCGCACCTCAATCTGCGGGAAAAACCGGTTCAGCTGAAAAGTCCGCGAGCATTACGTATACCGCCCGCGTTATCTCCTTATGCTTCTAAGTTGCTCCCTAGTAAAAAAACCACCTAGCATTCGCCAGATAATAGCTCTGGCGACATTTCCCCATATTTTTTCGGGGTAGCAATTCCCGCTGCTAGAAGTGGATTGCCGTCCAGTACCGGATCGATCCTTTCGCTCAGCCAGTTTTTAGCGATGCCAGATCGCCTCGCCACCTCGTCCAGGGCGATAAAAATCTTGTAAACCGAGTGGTCTCCAAATTTTCGGTGATGTCGCTGCGCTCTCCTGCTAATATTTGAGGGTAGTCCGGGCACATCGAGCACGGAATGGTTCCATAGTTTCGCGCAGTGAGCGACGCGGTTTCGCAGGTATACGAAAGAACGTATTTGCCCTGGTAGATAGGTGCGAGAAACTCCCATTGAATCTGCTAACGTGGCAAGGACTCCTGATTGTCCCGAGGCCTCAATTAGCCGGGAGAGGGTGCCAAACGAAAAGGCCTCTACCGCGACCCATATGGGCATATCCGTATAGTCATTGACTGAATAGCCTTTCCTGACTTCGCGAGTCTTGCGATAGTGAGCCACGAAAGTTTCCTTACTGCGGTCGAGATCTCGTAACGCATACTCTTCAACACGCGGAGCGGAGGGACTGTGGGGTTCAGTGAAACCTTTTCCAGCCGCGAATTCACCTGTTTTGCCTATGAGTTCGGCGTAAATATATGCGAAACGGGTGCGTAAAAGAACTTCTAGCGGGTGCAGAATTTCATCACAGACAAGTATTAATGCTTGTTCTGCTTCGTAAAGCTGGCGCACCCGCTCTAAGGAGCAATTGTAAGTAAAACGGTTGTCCGCGTGGGCGGCGTCGCGCTGCCAATACCGAAAATATCCAGACAGTCGATAGTAACTTACCTTTGAGAGGAACTCTTCAGCTGTGGTTACATCGTCTACCCGCATACCGCGGCTAGCTAGTAGCTTTACCTGTTCGGTATAGCTGCGCCTGGGCTTATCCATCAGTATCTCCGGGAAATATAAAGGCCCCGGTCATTTGGGCATTACCCGCGCGGGGTAAGAGGCCTGACCGGGGATCTATCGGTTTGAGTATAGGCGGTAACCGTACCGAATATCAAGGCTCGCTGTAGCATCTTTTCTCGTATACAGATTGTGTTTCCTGTTTTTTTCATTTCCCATTTTGGCGAGGTTCTGTGTTATTGGTTCTTTACACTCACATAGTTTGAGGTGTCTCGGATTTTGAGTATAGGTACGTAGCGTCGTTTTCGCTCTCGAGCGGCAGGAGCACCCTCTACGGACGTAAACACCCTCCGAAGGCAGATCCCCCCTCCGGCGGCAAGCTAGCTTTCGAGGACGGGGAGAACGGGGATGCGCAGGGGGTGGAATCGATGCGTTTGACCTTATATATAGTGCTGATTCCTTTTGCGAGGAGGGCGCGCTTGTCTCGGGAGGGTGATTTGTTTCGGGATAGTGTTTTCGCCGTGGGAGGGCGATTTTGCCTTGGGAGGGCGAAAAGGTTACGCGGGACGAGGTGACCGGGTTTTACGGCTGGTTAAAACACCCTCCAGTGACGTAATCACCCTCCGGCGACGAGAGCACCCTCCGGAGACGAAATTGAGGGGTGCTGTTGAGGAAGCTCCTAATTAGTAGTCCCTTGATGAGGGGATCGCGCGAGCGTTTGGTGCGCATGGGCAATATGGGACGCACTGACGATGTGGGGAGTGTAGGCGCTACGGGATGCACTGAAGATCTGGGGCACGCAGACAATCTGGTACGGGTAGATGCCCTGGGGTACGCAGACAATCTGACCTATATGGACAATCCGAGACGTATAGACAATCTGACAATCCGAGACGTATAGACAATCAGACAACCCGAGACACGTAGACAATCTGACAACTATAGCCAACCCGACGCCTACCGACAATCTGGAACCCATTTATAATCTGAGCTTAATAGGACGAATGTCCTCAGGCTAGAAAAAATCTAAAACAATTGTACGAACATGCAAGAAAACTTTGAATAGTTTGCAGAAATAACTCGCCCGAAGCGTTGTGAAAAAGAGATTAATTTATTATCATTGAGGAGTAATTTGTTGAGTTGAGGAATAGCTGTAACTTTCGGTGGCTGGCTCATAGTAGAGGTGTTAACGTGGCAAGTAAGGTAGTTAGCAGAAGGCTTATTGCTTCGCTGTCGGTTTTAGGGCTGTTGTTGTCAACATTGCTGGTGATCGTGCCGATGACGGCGCCCGCAGTTGAACAAACCAACGCCAGTAAAGCTACTTCTGCTACCGCGAACTCTACCGGCAACAAGTCCGCAAAGTCTTCTGCAAACACCAACCACTCCACCAGCAACACTAACCACTCCAGCGCCGCCACCGATAATAACCAGGCTAAACAGTTCAGTTTCCAGCAGACTAATGCCGGCGTTCCCCAAGCGCTGCGCGTTCCAGCTCCTATGCGCCAGGGGGTACCCCCAACTGATAACCGTTTTACTTTTAATGGAACGGAGCTTACTGGTCTGACTGATAAGGGTAAGGCCGCGCTGGAGGCTAATAAAGAACTGACCATCCCGGCGGGTACTACCAAGATTGCGGAGGGCGTGTTTTCGGGGCTGAAGCTCACGAAGGTTACGTTGCCGGATTCGGTGACCGAGGTTGCAGATCGCGCGTTTTACGATAATCAGATTACGGAACTTGAGGCGCCGGGCTTGAAGGTTATTGGTGAGGGCGCATTCCAGAAGAATAAGCTGACAGCTTTTGAGTCTTCCACGCTGACTACTATTGGTGAGGGCGCGTTCAGCGATAACGCCCTGAAAACGGTAAAGATTAAAGATGCCCCGGTGACCGCTATTCCGGCGAACACTTTCCGTGACAATCAACTGGAAACGGTGGAGCTGCCAGATACGGTAACCGAGATCGGCGCCAGCGCGTTTGCCAATAATAAGCTTAAGGGAGTCACGCTTCCTTCTAAGCTGGCAAAAGTGGGGCAGGAGGCTTTTAGTGGCAACCAGATTGAGAAGGTAAAGATTCCCGCTACTATCACTGAGTTTGGTTCGCAGGTGTTCGCGAATAACCAGCGCTGGGTGGTGTTGGAAAAGGCCGACGGGCAACAAGCGCTCCCGGACGCAGTAAGGTCCACTAAGTACGATTCCGGCTTTGGACAGGTAGTCGCAGAAGATGCAGTATCGATCACCATTAACTACATTGATGCGTATACTAATAAACCTTTACGTAGCCCCCAGGTACTACAAAGCGAGTTCACCGAACCAGACGGGGTCTATTTCGCGGGTGAAGAAAACACTATTAAAGCACCTCAGCTGGCTGGCTACGCGGTGACTCCAGATTCCCAAAAGATTACCCCGCAGGCCGGGGAGGCTAATGAGGTCACTTTTAAATACAAGAAAACCGATTTCTCGCCCAAGATCAGCGGGGAAATCGTTAAGCATATCGCTAAAGATGGCGATGGTTCCAAAGCAGCCCTGCTGGCGGGGGTGACCGCGACAGATACTGACGGGAATACCGCTTCCCTGACAGTTTCTCCCGACTCAATAGACACCAGTGTGCAAGAGGCTACCTACGATGTCTACTACACAGCTAAGGATTCTAAGGGGCGCACCAAGACCGTTAAAGGCAAAGTGGCAGTAGGTCCGGATTGGCCAGAAAAAACTATTTGTGCCGGTTGGCAGGTAAAAGATTTCAAATATCAGACCTGGACTGATTCACGAGGAAAACAGTGGAACTCTATAGCTGGCTTTAGTACTGACGGGTTAGCTAAATATAGAGCCGGTAAGGCTAAAAATAGTACAGATTGGTGCTGGCCCACTGTCGGGGACAAAGGACAACCGATCGACTCTATTGGCGAGGACGCGTTCCGGTCAACCCCTGTAACTTCAGTGCCAGATTCTTGGGGGAATATAGAATACATCGGAATGCGGGCCTTTGTAGACTCTAAACTTACTGCGGTGCCGGATTCCTGGGGCAAGGTCGAAAGAATTGAATGGTTTGCATTTCAGAATAACCAGCTAACTGCCCTTCCAAAATCTTGGGGGAATGTCTCCTACCTGGGGGACGAAGCTTTTTACAAAAATGCTATAACTGCCCTGGAAGCACCCTGGGGCAAGATTACCAACCTTCCCGATGGAGTATTTAAAGACAATAAAATAGTTTCGGTGCCGGATTCTTGGGGCGACATAACTAGTATTAAACAACTTGCATTTTCCGGGAACCAGCTTACCGCCCTTCCTGATTCTTGGGGGAAAGTAGCTTCTCTGGGCATGCGTGCGTTCTATGACAATAAACTGACTGCGTTGCCGAATTCTTGGGGGAAAATAACCTCCTTACCCACCAGTGTCTTTGAATCCAACCAGTTATTATCCTTGCCCGCTTGGGGGCAAATTACGAAAATTGGTAACGCGGCATTCGCGAATAATAGAATAACTGCGCTCCCCGACTCATGGGATGACGTTGCTAGCCTGGGTCAATCCGCATTCGAAAATAATCAAATAACTGTTTTGACTGCTCCCTGGGGCAAGATTACCTCTCTGCCCTCGCGGGTCTTTTTTAATAACCAGATAGCTTCGCTGCCAGCTTGGGGGTCAATTACCAGCATCGGGAATTCTGCATTTGAGAAAAACAAGCTAACTAAACTCCCAGATTCTTGGGAAAACGTGTCTCGGCTAGGCACGAGTAGTTTTGCTTCTAACCTGTTAACTTCTTTGCCGGATTCTTGGGGCAAGATAACCGTTATCCCCGAAAAGGCTTTCTACGATAACCAACTGGCCTCGCTGCCCGCCTGGGGATCGGTAACCACTATCGGTAAGAACTCGTTCGTGCGAAATAACCTCACGGTACTTCCGGACTCGTGGGACAGTGTAACCACCATTGAACCTTGTGCTTTTGCGGGTAAGAACATTTATAAAGATAACGCTTATCCCGATTACCGTTGTTACCCGTCTGGGGCAGATACCGGTACTAATATTAACCAGATTCAATCCCTGCCCTCTTCTTGGGGGAAGGTGAAGACTATTGGGGTTCAGGCTTTTATGGGTAACGCCCTCACCGGTCTGCCGGATTCGTGGGGTAGTGTTACTACTATTGGCGCCGAGAGTTTCAAAGATAATAAAATCACTGCTCTGACCGCTCCTTGGGATACTTTTACTCAGATTCCCCGTGGCGCGTTCTTAAACAATGAAATAGTTTCTCTGCCACCCTCTTGGGGCAAGATTACTGTAATCGGAAGGTACAGTTTCTTGGACAATCGGCTAAAGGCTTTACCCAGTTCCTGGGGTGAAGTTAGAGAAATTCACTATGGGGCTTTTGCCAATAATGAGTTGACGGCGATACCGGATTCTTGGGGCAAGATATCTATCTTAGGTGGGCGTGAGCGGGGAGCACCTATATCCAGATGGGATCCTCGTGCTACCGTTTTTGGGCATTCTACTGCTAACTCGCAGACCAAGGATATAGATAGGGAGAAAAATAAGAATAATATCACTGCTCTCCCGGATTCTCTTGGTAATCTGTACTTCATCGATCCTGATACTTTTTCCTCGAACATTCCGCGAGGAATGGTATTTACGGTTCCGGATGCTCCCTTGGTTTATGACGGTCAGCAGTATGATCGTCTAGAACATGCAGTAGAAATGTTCTCAGGCGTAGGTTGGGGTAAAGGCGGCGCGGGCTCTAATACTACCTACGGCGGTCTTAATGGGCCTATATATCTGCGACCGGAGTCTGGTAAGAACCCCAATAATGTATCTGGATACACTACTGGATATGGTAACGACGTCATTATCCTCACCGATTCCCAGGTGCGGGTACGCTACCTTGATCAGGAAACCGGTCAGCCGTTGGCACCGGAAATAAACCGCCCCATTAGCAGTAAAGAGGGCGATAGCAACCAGAATTATGTGCTAGTGCCGCCTATGATTGAAGGCTATTCGCTGCCTCCTAGCCAGACCATTAAGCTAGACGGTAACGACAAGGACATAGTTTTCCGTTACCAGAAGGCTCCAGCAGAGATGACGGGCTCGTATGCGCGTCTGGATTTGACAGGAAAAATAAACCAGCCTGGCTGGCCCGAATCCAATGAGCTAGAAGAGGAATTCGGTAATAATATGCGCGTTGACCTCACCTATGGTGGGGACGCTGGAACCTCGGTAGTTAAGGATGGGGTTATTCGGGTAACTTATGATCCTACCCGGGTAGAGGTTGCGGATTGGGATAATACTTCTAGCCAATTCTTTACCTCAGTTAAAGTAGTTGCTCCGGGAGTCCTGGAAGTTAAGCTGAAGCCGAATTACGACAGCTCTACGCGTACCAGTATTCCTATCTACTGGCGTATAAAGAAGCGGATCACCGCCTCGGACGCAGTTTTCCCGGTCAAAGCGGAATTGGTTGATACTGCCGCGGACGGGAAGCAGTATGTGCTGACCCCGCATCCAGAATCTAAACCGGGGCCGGTGAACCTTAAAGGATACTATCCGCTACCTTCTTTCACGAAGGATACAGTAGGGTGTTATCTATCCGTATGCAGGGACTACGATGACGATCCGGAAGGAGACGTCAGCACCTCTGGCAAAAACGCGGTCACCTTTACTTTCGGAGTAAAGAAATTGATGCGGAACGTGCGTGGTTACACCATCACTGACCAGTTGCCGCTATACACCAAGACCGATGGAACCCAGGCACGCGCCCAGTTCGTGGCCTCTGAAAACCCGGGGTGGGAGCTAGGCAAAGATGGGCTCACCCTCACCTACACCAATACCGAAAAACGTCTGCATACGGAGAGCTCCGGTCTAGGTAGCTTGAAGTTGCATTTCCCGGGGGCAAAGAAACAAAAACGGATTGATAACCACGCCGATTTCACCCTCACTCCCGAGGAGCAAGGTCCGAAGGAACCACTGCTTACTGGGGCGGCAGATACTAACTTCAGCTTCTATAAGCCGATGGAGACTGCACCTCCAGGGGTTCCCCTAACGAAGGTTGCTGCTGGCCCGCACTTCCGTGATGGAGCCGCGGTAATCTACGACACTAAGCAAAATCGCTCTCTTGAAATCGATTGGAATGTACTGACCAATAACATTACGGATACCCCGGTCACCCTAAATCTTAGAGACTTTGACCTTGATGACCGTCTGCAGTACACCGGTATTACCCCTGACCCGGTATTTGTGGGTGGCACCCTAGAAATTATTAGTCCCACTGGCGAACCGGATAAATATAAAGTTCTTTATTCCATGGGCATTACGGGAACTGACCGGATCGATCTGCCGGAGGATCTCACCTCCTACCAGAACATCCAGTTGCGGTGGAGCAGCGTTAAGGCTACGCAGCCAGGACAAAAAACTATTACCAAGATTCACACCAAGCTGCGTGACCCGGATAAGAACCTCTGCGAGGGGCTGAAGTGCCAAGCCGACCTCAGAAATAAGGTACAGGGCGGAAAACGTATTAAAGAGGCTCATATCAAGGTATTGCCCGAGGGCAAGAAGCTTAAAGCTCGCAAAGTCAACACTTTTGACAAGGCAACTCTCGCCGGTAAAACCGGTACCTATACCGTAGGCGCGGAGCTAGAAACCGATTACGGTGACCCCTTAACCGGTTTTGAGCTGGTAGATGTGCTACCTAGAGGGTTGGAAGTTAACCGGGTGACGCTGACTAAAACGTTTGCGGAACTGCCCGGAGCCCGTTACCAGATTCTTTCTAACTTCAATGGGACAGGACGCGTAGCGGTTCGTTTCCAAGCGGATCAGGTCACCGATCCCAGCCAGGTATACAGTGTGGGACAGCTAGAGACCACTATTACCAGGGGTGTTATCGACGGTGACATCGTTAACGAAGCGTTCGTGCATGCTCAAGGCAATGTTGAGTATCCAGAAGACAAGAGCGACAAAAACAAAGACAGATGGGCAACCACGGTGGAAAACCCGATTGCCGGTTCCGGAAAGTGGTCGAGAGCGGAAAATACTACCCGAGTCGCAGTAGGGGATGAAACCTATATCTACAAGCGGATTAAGGAACGCAAGCCAAACGCGCCCTGGGTTACCGAGATCAAGACTGTCGGGGGAGCGAAATTCGATTATCAGCTTCGCCTCGGCTACGGAACTAATCCGGAGCAAAATCCGGTGATCTATGACTTACTGCCAGTGGCAGGTACCCCTGCCCGCAGCGGTTCCACCCTGATTAACCAGTACGATCCCAGCGGGCAAATCAGCTTCGAAATGGTAGATGGTACGGCAGCTAACGGTTGGAATACCTTCTATACCTGCGATACGGGTATCGCGAAAGATAACCTAGATCGCGCCAACTGGCAGAGCGCTCCCTGCCCGGCGGTAACGGGGTTGAAATTTACTAATAACAACCCGCAGCAGCCGAGCAGCGAAGTACGGATCACGGTACCGATGATTGCTGGCCCGGTGGGTGCGAATCCGCGTTCCCAAGAGCATTTGGGCAAAAAGGCAATCAATGATTTCTGGAGTGTGCATAGTTCACACGAAGGCAAACTGGAATCTAACCCGGTGATTAACACCCTGGTGCCGCCGGCGGTAAATATCGAGCTGACCAAGTACGGATACAAAGCTGAACCATTCCAGACAGCGCAGAAGAAACTGCTCGCCGGAGCCAAATTCGGCCTCTACGATAAAGAGGGAGCGCTGCAAGCCAGCGCCATCTCTGACTCTAAAGGCCAGGTAAAGTTCACGAACGTGACTGCCACCCCGGGCTGGACGGTGCGAGAGATCGAAGCTCCCACGGGATATGCCGTTACCGATAAGGCATATATGCTGTCGGCTAGCGACTTTAATGCCACCAATTATGATTCCACTACCGGCACCTACAAGATTAAACTGCCTGATGTTACCAACATGGGCAAGTGGTATCCGCTTGAGCCGATTACTGGTACCGCCGAGTTTAAGAAAGTGGATAAGAACGGTCAGCCTTTAGCGGGTATTGAATTTACGATCACCCCGCAACCGGTGCTACAGAACGATGGCACCATGTCTGTGCCGAACTCCGCTCCGATCACGGTGCGTTCTAACGATGATGGTGACGTAAAGTTCTACAACATTCCTGCTGGTAAGTGGCGTTTAACCGAGAATCCGGGTGATCGTCACCTGCAGCCGATCGCTCCGATTGATTTCACCATCACTAGTTGTAGCCAAGCAACTTGTACCAACCTACGCGGGCTGGATCTGAAGCTGGGAGTTAATGGCCAGATCAAGAACGATAAAGGCGCGGTGTCGCTGTCGAAGTTGGGCGTGCGGGGCATGGCTGGTAAGGGCAAGGACTTTGGCGAGTGGCAGCGCGGTGATGGCGTGGTTAAGGCTGGTGCGTCTTTTAATCTTTATAAGGGTAAGGGGACTGGCGAGCTTGTTAGGTCGGTGACTACCGGGGGCGCGGCTGCTAATGTCATCTTAGATAATCTGGAGATTAATCAGGTTTATACCTTGCAAGAAACTAAGGCTCCGGATGGTTATATCAAGAATAGTGAGCCATTGTATTTCCAGGTTGGCGCGGATGGTCGGCTTTTGGATGCTGATGGTAAGGCACTGCTAGTGCAGAGTGAGTTGTTGGTTCCTAATGAGGAGTCGAAGAAAGAGTCCTCGATTGTGGTCACCAAGGTTGACCCTAAAGCCGCGGATACTGACGCGGGTGCTGACCGGTTCCTTGCTGGCGCCGAGTTTGGGTTGTTTAAACAGAACCCGGATGGTTCTTGGCCGGCCGATCCGATCAAGAAAGTAACTACTGGTGATACTGGTCAAGCAGAGTTCACCGGTCTTTCTGGCGGTATTTACCAGGTGAAAGAGCTGAAAGCCCCGGAAGGGTATTTTGTGGACCCGAATGCGCAATATGAATTCGTGGTTGATGATTATAAAGCGCAGCAGTTCACCTGGACGGCCAATAATAATCCTTCCCGCTTGCGGGTCTTCAAATATGAACCCTTGGTGAAGGCGATTGATGAGGACGCTGCCGATAAAGTGGTGTCGGGCACCCCGGGTGCGGTGAAAGTCCCTGGTAAAGTGGCGGGCACTTTCGATGTGGTGATCCCGCTGTCTGGCGCCAAGTTCACCCTCTTTGAAGAGGACGAGACTACCGAGGTCGCTAGCGGCCTTACTACCGGTGATGATGGCCTGGTAGAGCTACCTACTACGGTGAAGCTGGATCCGGATAAGATCTACAAGCTGAAAGAAATCACGGCTCCTACCGGTTACGTGGCGAAGTCTAACGCGGTATCAGTAAAGGTTTCTGATTATGCCCTGTTGGATGGGTTTACCGGTTTGATCACTATGGAGGTGCCTAACACTAAGGACACCGGCCGGATCACGGTTTCGAAGCTATCGAAAGAAACTGGTAAAGCCTTGGCGGGTGCGGAGTTCACTTTGACCAAGCCTGACGGGTCTACCCAGAAGCTGGTTACTAACGAGGTGGGTCTGGCTACCTTTACTGGTCTCGATTTCGGTAAGGAATACGCCGTGCAGGAAACCAAGGCTCCAGACGGTTACCTGGTATCGGATCAGGTCTCGAAGGTTACTTTGACCGGTGATAATCCGACAGTGACGTTTGTGCGTTATAACCAGCGCGCGGAGGTTGAGATCGAGCTTAACAAGGTCTCGGATGAGGGCGAGGCTCTGTCTGGCGTGGTGTTTGAGCTTTCCCGCGAGGGAGATAGTGGGGACACGCAGACCCTGACTACTGGGAAGGATGGCAAGGTTAAGTTTAAGGTGTTGCCTGGACAGGAGTACACCTTGCGGGAAACCCAAACGAATCGGGGTTATGCTTTGTCGCCGCAGCCGGTGAAGTTCACGGTTGATGGTAACGAGAAAGTGACCGTTTCCAGTGAAAAAGGAAATGTAAATACTGTTAGTGGCGGGAATGGATCCCTGACCGTTACTAACTACCCGGAGGGGAAGCTTCCCTTGTCGGGATATGCCGGTGCTTTAGAAGTGTTGCTTCTTGGGTGTCTGGTGTTAGGGATTGCTATTGTGTTTACTCTATTTGAAAGGAAGAGAAAGTGAGTAAGAAAAAGTTACTGGCCATGCTGACTGGCATGGTGATGGCCTTTATGGGCCTGGCAGGTGTTGGCGCCGCCAGCGCTGATACTATACTTGGTACATCTCAGCCGGAGAAAGCATCCTTGACGGTGCATAAGTATCTGGGTGCGACTACAAATTTGAAGCATGATGGTACCGCGATTGATGCTGGCGAGCTTACTGGTAAAACTCCTTTGGAGGGGGTTAATTTTAAGCTGTACAGGGTTGAGGGCGTTGACGTTTCTACTAATGATGGTTTGAAACTGGCTCAAGAAATCGCTGCGGTTCCCCTGAAGGATGATGTAGTTACCACGGGTATTACGGTTGGAGGCACCACTTATAAGTTGGCTGCTACCCCGACTACTAAGACGACAGGCGCTAATGGTGAAGCTAATTTTGCTGATGTAGAACGCGGCCTGTATGTCGTGGTTGAGGATCTAGAAGGCTCAGGCACGATTAAGGCTGCTGATAAAGAGGTTAAGAAGGACAAGATTACTCCGATTGCTCCTTTCGCAGTTACTTTGCCGATGACTAACCCTGAGGGTACGGCTTGGAATGCCGATGTGCATGTTTACCCGAAGAACCAGGAAAACACCCTGGATAAGAAGGTTGTAGACAAGGGTGTTACTACTTTGCCTGAGGGGGTTACAGGTACTGCCAATGAGTTTAAGTACGTCTTGTCTACCAAGTCTACTGGTGCTGACGCCAATGGTGACGGGAAGATGAATGCCGCTGACTTGGGTGGGGTTTACAAGATTGTTGACCAGTTGCCGGCTAATGTGGAGTATGTAAAGACTACCGCCAAGATTGCCGGGGCTGACACCACTGATTTTGATGCCACCACCACTAAAGCTGGTGATCCGGAGCGTACTACGGTTACGGTGGCTTTCAAGGGTACTGGTCTGGATACTATCGCTGCGGGTACTGATATCGAGGTTACTTTGCATGTGAAGCTGAAGAGTGTTCCGGCTGATGGTTTGACTAAGAACACCGGTCAGTTGTTCCCGAATAAGTACTCGGAAGATAACGGTAAGCCGATCACTTCTCCGGAGGTTGTCACCAAACACGGTGATATCGTGATTAAGAAGGTTGATAAAGATGGTGCCGCCTTGGCGGGTGCTGTTTTCACTGTGCACTTGGCTGATGCTGCTACTAAGAGCTGCTCTGATTTGACTAAGTTGGGGCCTGTTATCAAGACCTCGGAAGCCACTGGTGCTGATGGTTTAGTGAAGATCTCTGATTTGCAGTTGACTAACTGGATTGATGGGGAGGCTGTAGCTGAAGGCGATCAGGTTCCTTATTGTTTGGTAGAGAAAACCGCGCCGAAGGGCTATCAGCTTTTGCCGCAGGCAATTGAATTTAAGCTGACGAAAGCGGGCACGGTTGTTGATCTAAATACTGCTAAAGCAGGTGATGGTAGCTTCGTGCAGGTTACTAACTACAAGAACCCGGGTCTGCCGCTTACCGGTGCCCAGGGGATTTTGCTCGTTTCGGTTCTGGGCTTGATTCTAGTGTCTGTTGGCGTGGTGCTAACCGTTAAGCGCCGCCAGGACTAGCGTAAGTCTTGGAATACTACTAATAGAGTGATCAATAGCCCCTAAGACCAAAGAGAGGGGGCGGTGTACGTTACTGCACCGCCCCCTTCTTTGCGCCCTCATACGGGAAACGCTTTTCCCGTTATAGGTATCGGCTAATAGCGGGCAGACAGGTTAACCGGCAGGCGGGTTAACCTGTCAGGCAAGAGGGGCAAAACTGCCTAAGAATAAACGGCTCTAAGGTGGATGACGATACCCTGGGGTGGGGCAAATAAAAAGCCGGGTTATATCAGGGTAGCCAGGTGAGAAGTGTTTACAGTTTTGAGAGGAGGGAACCGGGATGCGTAAGGCTGTGATTGTTGTTTTGACGGTGCTGGGAGCATTACTTTTGCTTTATCCGGTGGTGGCTATTTTTGTTGGTAATGTGCGTATTGGGGAAATATCCAGGATGCAGGCGCAGGAAATGAAGCAGGTTTCTGTGCGTCCCGATCAATCCCAGGCATTACTTAAACAGGCGCATGAGTATAACGCTAATATTCGGGGTATCCCGATTCTTGACCCCTATTTGTATAAGATGACCAAAACCGGGTCTAAAGAGTATCAGGAATATTTAAGGACTTTGCCCGGGGATGTGATGGGCCGGCTAGTGGTGCCCTCAGCGAAAATAGATCTTCCGGTGCGGCACGGTACCGAGGATGACGCGATTGCTCGTGGTGCGGGGCATCTTTTTGGTACCGGTCTTCCGGTTGGGGGTAAAGGAGTTAACGCGGTACTTACTGCTCATTCGGGAATGAGGACTGCTAGTTTGTTTGATGGCTTGCAGGACGTCAAGGTCGGCGATATTGCTTATGTGCAGGTGGCGGGGAAGAAACTGGCTTATAAAGTCCGTGCTATCCACGTGATTAAACCCACCCAGTTAGAGTTGTTCGAGCCTAAAGCTGGTAAGGATATTTTGACCTTGTTTACTTGTACTCCTTACGGTTTGAACACGCACCGGCTGGTAGTGACCGCTGAGCGTATCGCTCTTAAGGAAGCGCCCCCGATGAACGAAGATGGCCCTACCTGGTGGGATGCGTTGCGTTGGTGGATGATCCTCCCGATCATTATCTCGGCTATAGGAGGCGTTATAGTAGCTCGCTACCTGCGAAAAGACCGTAAAAAACGCGATGAAGAAACCACTCCAGACCAGACAGATACTCCCACGCAAATCGGCAGGTTAACCCGCACGCAAAGAGCGAAAAAATTTAAAGGCTCAGCAAAACGCAAACGAGCACGCCATACAGCGCGACCGCGTAAATAATCGCGCACCCTCAAAACCCCTGAAACCAGCGCAAAAACCAGCCAAGCGCACCCTCAAAAAAAATAAAAAAGCTCCACCGAAAGCTGTCCCTTTCCATCCCCTTCCCGCGACCAGGGTTCATTTCAGAGCAAACCCGCCCTCCGGCCTATAAAATAGAAATAAGCAGGCAAGGGCGCAGCAGAAGGGGGACGCAGACATGTCGGGAACAGAAACTATCTTAGTGGGGGTTGACGGCTCCCCAGAGTCCCTAGAGGCCGCGGAATGGGCGGGCGCGCGCGCTAAGCAAAGCGGCGGGAAACTGCAAGTATTATGTGCCTATGCGCTGCCCTCTTATACGGCAGCGTCCATGGATTCCGGATTCGCGGTAGTAGACAATGATGCGATTCGCGAAAGCGCGCAAACCGTAGTAGACGAAGCTGTAGCGCACCTTAAAAAACGCGGCTACCAGGCCGAAGGGCGGGTGGAAGCCGGAGACCCCACCGCGATTTTGGTGCAACTGTCGCAGCAAGTCGATTTGATTGTGGTCGGCACCCGCGGAGGCGGCGGGTTCACTGACCGGTTGTTGGGGGCAACCTCCTCGGCTTTGCCGGCCTACTCTCGATGTCCAGTCGTGGTAGTGCCTCGGCGGAAAACGGATGACCAATTCGTGCCGGTAAAGAAAATCGTGATCGGATTTGACGGTTCCACGCGTTCTCGCAAATCCCTGCGCCGCTCCATCAAAGAAGCCCAAGTATGGGGCGCGGAACTGACTGCCGTGGATGCGGTTCCCCTGGCATCATCCGCCGGGATCCTTTCCTGGTTGCCGGCCACGGTCGATCGTGACAGCATCTTGCGGGATGTGCGTGACGGGCTTAAACAAACCTGTAAGGAAGAAACCGCTGATAGTGGAGTGAAAGTACATTCTCATGCTTTGGATGGGAACCCGGCGGCGTTGCTGACAGAGTTTTCCACCGCCGTTGACCTGGTGGTGGTAGGTACTCGCGGAGGCGGCGGTTTCACAGGGGCACTAATGGGTTCCACCTCGCAATCCGTGCTGGCTCATGCGGCCTGCCCAGTGCTGGTAGTACCCACTGGCGAACGTGAATCTGCCGCCAAAAACTAAACGGTTACCGCGCAAATGCAACGCAAATGGGTTCGTTGCATTTGCGTTGCAACCCTAATTTTTGCGTTGCACTTTTCGTTGCAACGCAAAACGGTGCGCTTTTTCTATTGCTAATCTCTGTCCGTCGAGGTTCCGGTATCTGGGGTGCAGTCCAGAAGAAGGGCAGGGGAGTAATACTGTCGGTTGCTGAACGTGCCTTTGACTGCGCCCTCATCCGCGTCCTTGTCTGCGGTTCGCACGAATTCTTGCAGCGCCCTCATCCACACAACGTTTCGGCTAAAGACGCGAGTAACGCCGGGCTCTGCTTTCCCCATGAGCTAGGACTAACTGCTTGCTTACCAGGGAATTTAGTAGGCGAAGGGTTTTGGTTTTTTCGAATCCCGAGCTGATATCAAGCTCGGAGCGCGAATATCTTCTGCCTCGCGCCATGGAATTTAAAAGCATCTTTTCCTGCGAGTTCAGCTGCTGACGCGAACCGATAAAAGGCAAAGTAATCGTGATGGAGTTGTCCAGAACCTCAAATTTCGGAATCTCTGTTTGGCCACGATAAGACTCTCGAATGCGCAGAATACCGGTGCCGAACTTTTCAATAAGTCCCAGACGGAAGAAGACCTCTGCCAGGATTGGATTTCTGAGAACTGATACTCGTCCTCGTAAATATTCTGCTTCGGAAAGCCCAGTGGGAAGTCCTCCTGGAGAGTAAACCTCCACGCAGTCAGGGAAAATGCTGACCCGTAAGCGCGAATTAATATCCCAAGTTCGATGAACCAGACCGTTAGCGATCGCCTCTCGGAAAGCTTCGCGCGGCACCAGCTCTTTGGTGGTTCTGGTTGCGCCCTCAATCTCCTCAAGACGCAGGTAGCGGTCGAAAACCTCCATCGCGGTGTCCAGCTGCTTCAAAACAGAAACCTGTTCAACAGTGGTGCGATCCAGTATTTCATTAATAGAGGCTCCAAACTTGATGACATCGATTCCGGGATAGCTATTCTTATCGGCCAATAGGGCGGCGGCACGGTTGAAACCATTCGGTCCGATTAACCCCAAGGTCTTGAGCACATCGGTGCTGGTATCCGAAATATCTAGCTGGTCGCGAAGAGCTGCGGATAAAGTTTTAAACTGAAGATTTTTCTCGGGGGAGTCAAGTTCTTCGAAGGAGAGGTTTTCTCCCTCCAATACCAAGCGGCTGAGTTCAACTCTATCCACTTCGACAGTGGAGCTGTCACTCCTGCGGTAGGCTTTCCCATTGTAAAGATAGGGTTTGTTAGAGCCTTCCTGCACGTGAAGACAGATGGTTTTGTCGTCCTGATTTATTTGGATAGAGAATCTGGGGCGTGGGGTAATGCAGTCGTTAATGCGATTTTCGATTGCCAGGCACGTTTCTTCTAGGTGGTCTAGGCCAACCGCGTTTCCCGCATCATCGATTCCAAACAGTATTTCCCCGTCATGAAAGTTCGCGTAGGCGCTTACAGTCTTGAGAAATGTGTTGCTCACTTTGGACTTGAACTCCAAGAACGCGGATTCTCTCATCGTTGACTCCCCTTTTTGCAGCTTATTGTAGCGCTAGGGCAACGCAAATGCAACGCAAATGGTTTCGTTGTATTTGCGTTGCAAGGTTTTATTTTGCGTTGCACTTTTCGTTGCAACGCAATACGAAGAATCTTTTCGAGTTTTGTTCTCCTCTTGCCGTTCTTCACGAGCTTCTGTTCGCGTACACCACAAACTGGTCGATCACAAGCACTCTTCACGTAATATGCTCCCAAAGCGAATTTAAAGAGTTATAGCCCCTGATCAGAGCCCCAAAATAACGATTTTATACGCGCACTTGAGGTATTAAATCTGTATTTTTACGAATCAAAATGAGTTTTCTGGCTCCGTCGTTGTTGATTCCTGAGACTCTACTGTCTGCCTCAAGCTTTATCGTCCTGACGCTTACCTGCTTCACCTGTGGAGATTCTTCTTTCTTTGGTTTATAGGTGTGGCAGCCCCCTAGTGAACGTGCAGGCAATTAAAAGTGTATATGAAATACGGCACAAGTTAGCTGTGTGTCGCGATAGTGGTTTTGCGGGACTTTTATGGGGCGCGAATGTCGCCCCGACGCCCAAAATGTGCTGTTTTATGCTTGAAAGCATTTAAAAATGCCAATTTCGCGATAAACGTTACAAAAGAATAGTTAGTTATATTTAAAAATAAACGAAATTGCACGTTTAATTTAACGAATTTTCCTGTCGCATTTCTAATTTCAATTTCGATGAATTACGCAACAAAGTTATCCACAGGATGTCGCCAAATATGCCGCTGTTATCGCTCCGAGACGGTTCATCAAATCTGGATTAAGTTCAGATAAATGTTTTCTTATTGCCGTTTTTTAAGCGCCCCGTACTCTCGTCTCTTCAACGCCGCGCAGGATCTGCAACTGACTGTCCAACAATTCACTCTGGAGGGTGGAAGCGTCCTAGGAGGGTGGAAATGTCGCGGGAGGGCGTTATTGTCGCGGGAGGGTGGAACTGTCTGCGTTGTGCCTGTAGTGGCTTGTGGGGGTGTGCAGAATCGCCCTCCACAGACAAAATTGCCCTCCCGACACAAAAGCACCCTCCGGTGCGGGTAAGGCGACAAAATTGCCCTCCCGTTCCGCTTAAGGTGTGGGGAGCAAGTCCAGGGTAAGCAGCTGCTGTGTCGGGCTGGCGAAGGTGACCCTAGATAAATACAAAATATAAAAAACCATTCCATTTGTAGTGCAAAACCTCTAGTATGTACTTGAGAAGCTAGAGTTTGTATATAAGGAGAACCAGATGGCGCAAGCAACTGTTAACTTTCGGATGGACGCGAGCTTGAAAAAATCGCTTGAAGCCACGTGTAAAGAACTGGGGCTTACAGCTACCAGCGCCTACACCATGTTTGCAGCAAAGGTCGTGCGGGAGAAGCGGATCCCGTTCGAGGTGGCTATTGACCCGTTCTATTCAGAATCAAATATGAAGCGTTTGCGCAGTTCAATAGCCCAAATGGAACAAACTGGCGGTACCATTCACGAGGTTTTGCCCGGTGATTAAGGCTTGGACAGATTATTCTTGGGAAGAATTTCAGTATTGGTTGAAACAAGACAAGAAAACTGTGAGACGAATATTGAAGTTGATACAGTCAATTGACCGTAACGGGTACAAATGCATAGGTAAACCTGAACCTTTGCGGGGAGATCTTTCTGGATACTGGAGCGTTCGCATCGATGAAAAAAATCGGCTGGTGTTCAAAATCGATGGCGAGGTGTTGCGTATAGTGCAGTGTGGAACCCATTATGGTGACTTCTGACGCTTAACTCCGTTCACGTCTCTCCCAATTCCCGCAACCGCCAGCCCTGCCATAAACTGGAAACCATGAGCCCAAAGCAGTCGATTTTTACTTCTGAATCCGTAACCAGTGGTCACCCCGATAAAGTCTGTGACCGCATTGCCGACTCCATAGTCGATGCCCTGCTAGAACAAGACCCAGAAGCCCGGTCTGCCGTGGAAGTCATGGCGACCACCGGGCAGGTACATCTGGCCGGCGAAATCACCACTTCCGGATATGTAGACCTGCAAACCCTGGTGCGCGAAACCATTAACGAAATCGGCTACACCTCCTCTGATATCGGTTTCGATGGAGATTCTTGCGGAGTGCTGGTATCTATCGACCGCCAGAGCCCCGACATTGCTCAAGGAGTGCAAGACTCGTGGGAAACCCGCGAAGGGTCGGCAGTAGATGCTTTTGACCAGCAGGGGGCCGGCGACCAAGGGATGATGTTCGGCTACGCCTGCAACGAAACCCCTGATTTAATGCCCGCCCCGATCTGGCTGGCACACCGCTTAGCGAAGCAGCTCGAAAAAGTACGGCGGGAAAAAATCCTCGACTACCTGTGCCCCGATGGAAAAACCCAGGTAACCGTACGTTATGAGGACGGGCGCCCAGTAGGGCTAGACACCATCGTGCTTTCGACTCAGCATCTAGCATCCGTCAGCCTCAAAGACCTGCGTGAAGAAGTAAAATCCGCGGTGATTGACCCAGTTATCGCTCAGGTGCCTTGGATCGAGGACAGCGATTTCCGCACCCTGGTAAACCCGGCGGGACGCTTTATCTTAGGAGGCCCGGCCGCTGATACTGGCGTTACCGGTCGCAAACTGATCGTCGACACCTACGGGGGGATGGCGCGCCACGGCGGAGGCGCGTTCTCTGGAAAAGATGCTTCTAAAGTTGATCGCTCCGCGGCCTATGCTGCCAGGTGGGTAGCCAAGAACGTGGTGGCGGCCGGCCTTGCGGATCGGGCGGAACTGCAGGTGGCTTACGCTATTGGCTCGGCGCACCCGGTGTCGATAGAACTGGAAACCTTCGGCACCGAAAAAGCGGATAAGACCCAGATTTTGCAGGCAGTCCGGGAAACTTTCGACTTGCGACCGGCAGCTATTATCGACCGCCTTTCGCTGCGCCGACCTATCTATTCGCGTACCGCCGCCTACGGGCATTTCGGGCGTTCCGGGTTCACCTGGGAAGATGCCGACATGGCGCGGGAGTTGCGGGCAAAGCTGGGGGCATAAAAACAGGAGGCAAGCTGGGGCGTGACCACCAGCGAGCCAAGCTCAGAGCCTAAAACTAGCGCCACCAGGTGCTCAGCCTAAAGAAAAAACTAAAACAACTAATCGTGCTTTTTGCCGCAGCCATATAGAATCGGTAAACGGAGCGAACACACGGGAGAACTGATGTCATTTTTTGAAAAAATCCTGCGCATGGGCGAGGGGCGTATCCTCAAACGCCTAGACCGGACAGCTCGCGAAGTTGTGGCGAAAGAGGACGAATACGCCGCCCTCAGCGACGAAGAACTAAAAGCCAAGACCGACGAGTTTAAAGAGGCACTGGCAAACGGGGCAAGCGAGGATGAAATCCTGGTTGACGCCTTTGCGACTGTGCGGGAGGCTGCCTGGCGCGTCCTCAAACAAAAGCCCTATCACGTGCAGGTAATGGGGGGTATCGCCCTCCATAATGGAAATATCGCCGAAATGAAAACCGGTGAAGGTAAAACCCTGGTCGCCACCATGCCCAGCTATCTCAACGCGCTGAGTGGCAAGGGCGTGCACGTAGTCACGGTTAACGACTACCTCGCCAGCTATCAAAGTGAACTAATGGGGCGCGTCTATCGCTTCTTGGGGCTAACCGTGGGCTGTATTGTCAATGGTCAAACCCCCACGGAGCGGGTAAAACAATACCAAGCGGATATTACTTACGGGACTAATAACGAATTTGGGTTCGATTATCTGCGCGACAATATGGTGCAGCGGGTAGAAGATATCGTCCAGCGAGGACACAATTTCGCCATCGTGGACGAGGTGGACTCGATTCTTATCGACGAGGCGCGTACCCCGCTGATTATTTCCGGTCCTGCCCAAGGCGAAGCAGACCAGTGGTACAACAAATTTGCCTCCCTGGTAACCCGCTTAGAAAAAGATATGGATTACGAGGTCGACGAAAAGAAACGCACCGTGGGGGTTACCGATGTGGGGATCGCCGCAGTCGAGGATTTCTTAGGAATCGAGAACCTCTACGAAGCCTCCCACACTCCCTTAATCGGCTTCCTCAACAACGCGATTAAAGCGAAAGAGCTGTTCAAACGGGATCGTGACTATATAGTTCGTAACCGGGAAGTGCTAATCGTTGACGAACATACCGGGCGCGTAATGGAAGGGCGGCGCTACAACGAGGGCATGCACCAGGCGATTGAAGCCAAAGAGCACGTCCCGGTTAAAGCCGAAAACCAGACCCTGGCCACCATCACTTTGCAGAACTATTTCCGCCTGTACAACAAACTTTCAGGCATGACCGGTACCGCCGAAACCGAGGCGGCCGAGTTCATGAACACCTACAAGATTGGGGTAATCCCGATTCCGTCGAACAAACCGATGATCCGCATCGATCAACCGGATTTGGTTTATCCTTCCCGGCGCGGCAAACTCAAGGCGATTGTTAGCGATATTAAGGAGCGCCACGAAAAAGGCCAACCGATTCTGGTGGGTACTACCGATGTGGCCAAGTCGGAAGAGCTTTCCATCATGTTGGATGAGGCCGGGGTGCCGCACAATGTGCTGAACGCTAAACAGCATGCCCATGAAGCCCAGGTGGTTTTTGATGCCGGACGTAAAGGCATGGTTACCGTGGCCACCAATATGGCTGGTCGTGGTACCGACATTATGCTGGGCGGCAATCCGGAACATATCGCGGATCAGAAGCTGCGTGCGCAGGGACTTGACCCGGAAGAAACTCCCGAACAGTGGCGTGAAGCCTGGTCGGATGCTTTATCTCAGGCTGAGGCCGAGGTAGCCGACGAACATGAAGAGGTCGTTGACCTGGGCGGACTATACGTCCTCGGTACTGAACGCCACGATGCGCGCCGGATTGATAACCAGTTGCGAGGGCGTTCTGGTCGTCAAGGTGACCCCGGGGAATCCCGCTTCTACCTGGCAATGGACGATCCGTTAATGATGAAGAATATGGCGGCGTTCGTTACCCGCTTTATGAATTCTTCGCTCTACCCGGAAGATCTACCGCTAGAATCCAAGATGGTTTCCGGGCGTATCCAATCCGCGCAGCATCAAACCGAAGCGCAGAACTTCGAGATCCGTAAGAACGTCCTCAAATATGACGACGTAATGACCGATCAACGCGATCTGATTTATACCGAACGTCAAGAAGTGCTGCAAAAGGAAATAGATCTCGATGAGCTGATTCCTTCCTACCTGCGCACGCTGATAAAAGAAGCGGTCACCCATACTACCAGTGAAGGCGCCGATTCCAATGAATGGGATCTAGAAGCACTGTGGAACAATTTGCGCGCGGTTTACCCGGTGCGTGCCTCCCTTTCGGAGCTCAAAGACGAGGACGGCTCTTTCCTACATATTTCGGCTTCCGAGCTGGAAAATATGCTGCAAAATGATATTGCCGATGCCTATGAAGAAATTCTCGATCAGGTTAATGAGAACCCGATTGCGATTGATCAGCTGGGTGACCAGCCGATGGCGGAACTGGAACGCCGCGTTTTGCTAGCTACGGTTGATCGTCTTTGGCAGCAGCACCTCTACGAGATGGATTATCTTAAAGAGGGTATTGGCCTGCGGGCAATGGGGCAACGTGACCCCTTGGTGGAATACAAGTCCGAGGGTGCGCTCATGTTCGAAAACATGATGGGACAGGTGCGTGAAGATACCGTGACCGGGATCTTCAATTTTGCCCACCAGTTCCAGCAGGTCTATGAGCAGCAGTTAGAGGTAGAAAAGCAGCAGGCTGAACAAGCCAAGAAGAAGGCGATAGCGGAAGGCTCGGTGATGGGGGATACCGGACATAAGGAATCCTCGGAAACGGTGCCGGCGGGCGCGGGAGCTTCTAGGCAAGGCTCCGCTTTTGGCGCCGAGGCGGCGCGGCAAACTGCCGCGCAAGGCGGAAACCGGGCTCAGCGCCGGGCTCAAAAGAAGCGTAAGAAGCGTCGCTAATCCTTCCGGGGAGCGCTTGTAGCTCAACGCTTAGCGGTACTTTTGAGATTTCGTTGTGGCTGGGCTTGCGGTAATCGGGCGGGGAATCCCTAGGTAAACCCATACGGAACTGATGGCTTTTCCGCAGCTGCTGGCGTATGCGTTCACCCGATCTCAAGCGCGGAGATTCTCCATTTTTTGCCGCAGGGGATGATCCGCATCGCCACCGCCCGTACCCGCGAGCCATCGCTGATACTCACTGCCACTTCGAAGGCGCCGCCGCCCTCAGTCCCGATCCCGGCTTTGCTACAAAGAATTCGGCGGATCTGAATCGCTGTAGGCAGAGGACGATGACGCTCGCTGCGTGCTAATGCCAAGAAGGATCCTTGTAACTCGGGGGTAAACCAGTTGGTTACCGCCTGCGCGGATCGGCGGCCAGAAAACACTTCGAATATGGTTTTCACGGCCGTTGCCACCCATGGTTTTATCTGGGGTAATGACGATAATGAGGCAGCTTGCGGGTTTGCGGGGGTTTTCTTACGGGCTTGAGGGCGAGGAAGCAGGGTCTGCACTTCCAGGGGGCCATATTTGGGGCTTAAGGGAATTCGCGGAAGTGCGGGACAAATTATGGCGTAGGGTCCGGGCGTGTCACTGTCTTGGGGACAAATTGTTACCAGGGGCTTGCCGGGCGGAAATAGCTCTTGAGTCCGGTTTACGTTTTTTACCTCTGGGGAAACATCATTTTCTGTGACCTCCCGGAGAAGGAGGGCTGGCGCTGCTGAACTCATCGACTCACATCCTTTAAATATGAGAGGAAAACTCTAATTCATTAGAGAGGCGCGGGTAAGGGGGCTCCGTTGCCAATTGGCGTTTTCGAACTGTTTAAACAGGTATATGCAGATTCTTCTTTTAATAAAAGTCTCTAAAGCGTAGCTGTCAGCGACCCCTAAATTAAGAAAGAATTAAAGACAGGTGAGTTTTTAATGAGGCCTTTGGGTTGGTTGCTAGTTGACAATCGAGTATCCGGGCAACGCCGCGCCGCAGGCCAAAGAACTCTTGGCAAACCGCTACAATTGCGAGATGAGAATTTATCTTCCCCTAGCGGTATCTGACCTGTTTGAGCCGCATCTATATTCCCGTAATGCCTGGCAGGGCAGTGCTGATTTCTGTCAGCTTTGGGGAATTGATCCTCTCGATAGTGAGCAGGCGGAAGATTTGGCGATGACTATGTCCGCTATGTCTTGTCTGCAAGGAGAAGTAGTGGGGTATCCGGGGCGAATAGTCGCGGCGCTCGATGTTAACCCTCAGGAGTTGGGCGCGGAAAATGCCCCCGGCGTATTTGCAGTCAAGTCTGGCTTTGACTGGGAGCGCTTAGTGAGCCTGCATGTGGACTCTCCGGATAACTTGGAGCTTTGCACCCAGCTTAGGACGCAGCTTCCTTCCCGGCTGGCAGCGGCGTGGAGCCGCGGTAACTTTAGTGATACCCGCAGTGAAATACCAGAAAACGGCGGCAATGACCTACCGGAAGCAGAATCAGCGCAGCTGGAGCTTTGGGAAGAGCTAGCGGCGGAGCCACTTTCCTGGTTTGATGCCAGCGAACTTGATTATCTGCGCCGCTCGCTAGCTGAAAATTCTGTTTCTTAGGCGCTAGCTTCCGCCTCGCGGGCGTATCCCTGGGCGGCAATCGCCTGACGCAACGTCTGCATAGAGGTAGCGATCTCCTCCGCAGTGGCCGGTTGGGCGTGAGCGAACTTAATGTCCTCCATAGAGTTCGCCGGAATCAGGTGTAGGTGCAGGTGGGGTACGTCGAATCCCGCGATACTCAGGCAGGAGCGCTCAGCGCCGAATGCCTGCCGTTGAGCACGCCCGATAATCTGTGCCACTTTCATCAGGTGTTGCAGTTCGTCTGTGGGGGCATCCCAATAGTTTTCTACTTCCCGGCGAGGAACCAGCAATACATGTCCGGGGGTGATGGGGTTAATGTCGGCAAAGGCGACACAAATATCGTCTTTCCAGCAGAACTCGCCGGGTATTTCGCCAGCGATAATGCGAGTAAAAATAGTGGACATATTTCCTCCTGGGGTAGTTCTTGTCTCTAATGATATGCCGGGATGGCAAATGAGAGACTTTTATGGAGAAATGGGCAACACGCGCCCAGAATGCTTGCTGAAAACTCCTCTTTACATAGGATTTTCGTTTGACCAAGAGGGCTAATAATCCTAACTCTAAACTAAAGCTTTAGGGTTAGATCGGAGGGCGACCGTGACAGTACCAGATACTAACCTGGCAGATATTAAAGTCGTAGGCATCGGCGGGGGCGGAGCAAACGCCGTTAACCGCATGATCGATTTCGGGCTTAAAGGCGTAGAGTTCATCGCGATTAACACAGATGCGCAAGCGCTGATGATGTCAGATGCAGACGTCAAATTGGATATCGGGCGGGAAGAAACTCGCGGTCTGGGAGCAGGAGCTGACCCCAAGGTAGGCGAACGCGCTGCCGCTGACAACGAAGAAGAAATTAAAGACACCCTGGAAGGTGCAGACATGGTCTTCGTTACCGCTGGCGAGGGCGGCGGTACCGGCACCGGGGGCGCTCCCATCGTGGCGCGGGTTGCGCGTGAAATGGGCGCTCTGACTATCGGGGTAGTCACCCGGCCTTTCTCTTTTGAGGGTAAACGCCGGCAGACGCAGGCGGAAGCCGGGGTAGAGGCGCTACGAAAAGAAGTAGACACCATTATTGTGATCCCCAACGATCGCCTCCTAGAAATCTCAGATCAAAACATCACTATGGTTGATGCTTTCTCGGCTGCTGATGAGGTCTTACACTCCGGCGTACAAGGCATTACCGACCTGATCACTACTTCCGCCCTGGTTAACGTGGACTTCGCCGATGTAAAAAGCGTGATGAAGGGAGCGGGTACCGCCCTGATGGGAATTGGCTCGGCCACCGGTGAGGATCGCGCGATTCGCGCCGCCGAGGCCGCTTTCATGTCTCCGCTGCTAGAGGCAGATATTGATGGGGCACTGGGAGTGCTGATGTTCTTCCAAGGTGGCTCGGATATGGGTCTTATGGAAGTGCATCGCGCCGCCGATATGGTACGCGAAATGGTGCACCCCGAAGCCAATATTATTTTCGGTGCCAACGTAGACGAATCCTTGGGCGACCAGATCCGGGTGACAATCATTGCGGCCGGGTTTGATGATCCCAAGAAGGGCAAGAAGAGCGCGCGGGTAGAGAAGAAAGCAACGCCCGAGCCGGCCTCGAAACCCGCCGCCTCCTCCACCTCCTCCGTGCCAGAGAAAAACGAGGATTCCACGGCCACTTCTGCGATCCCGGCTTTTCCGCGCCGTGCAGTTCTGAACCAGGACGAACGCAGCGTGGGGGATCTTCCGCGCTCCAGTGTCAGCGGAGGGGCGCACCGGCTCCCGGTGACCCCGCCCTCGCGCGATGCCTTTAGCCGCAAAGAAAACGAAAGCTCCAGCAGCTACCGCGACAATTTCGGGGTTAACCGCAAGAGCGAGGACGATAGCACCTTAACTGTGCCGCGCGTATTCGAGGACGACGACCAAGAATCGGGTTTAGACGTACCCGACTTCATGCGGTAGGCCCAAATGTTTCGCATCGGCGGCGCACAGGCAGTTTTTACCAACCGGATCGGGGGGAAATCCTCCGGCGAGTACGCTACCCTCAACCTGGGAGATCATGTCGGAGATAACCCGGACATCGTAGCAGAGAACCGCCGGATCGTTGATGAGGCGATCGGGCGCAAAGTGGTCTGGATGCACCAGACCCATTCCAACCGGGTGGTGCAAGTCCGGCCTGGTCACACCAATGCTCCGGTAGAGGCCGATGGGATTGTCATCGATACTCGCGAGTTCGCAGAGCTGGGACTAACCACCCCGGCAGCGGGAGTGATGGTGGCTGATTGCGTGCCCCTACTACTGGCTTCCGATGATGGTCTACTAGTGGCGGCCGTACATGCCGGTAGAGCCGGAATGGTTACCGGCATTGTTCGCGAAGCGGTGCTGGCGTTGCGGAAACTAGGGGCGCAAACCGGAAAGATTCACGCTGCTATTGGCCCGGCTATCTGTGGAGCCTGCTACGAGGTTCCCGAGGCAATGCGAGCCCACGTGACCGGACATGTGCCTGCCGCGTGGTCACGTACCCGGATGGGAAGTCCCGGGTTGGATTTACAGGCGGGGGTAATTTCGCAACTCAAGTCGGCGGGAGCCCGGATTACTTTTGCCTCTAAACGCTGCACTTTTGAAGATCGCAACCTCTATTCCTACCGCCGTGACGCCCATACGGGCAGGTTCGCGGGAATAGTGGTGGGCAAGCGAGAAGTCCCAGCCGGCTGAACTGCGCATTTAGGTGCATAGTTTTGGAAACACGCCGTAGTAATACTTCAAAAAGAACCCAGTCCCGTTTAACGTTTTTGTAGACCAGTATTAAAAGAAGGAGAACCTGATGGGCGCTTTGAGGAAGACGATGGACTATTTAGGTCTGTCCGAACCACAAGAGAACGAAGAATTCAGCGATGAACTGGAAAGCGCAGTTCCGGATGCTGAAGTTCCCACCCCTCGTCCTAGGATTGTAGAACCGGCTTTGCGTTTCCCGCATGCAGTCAGTTCCCAGCCGGAGACTGCTTCAGAGCTTAAACGGATTGTGACGATCCGGCCTACCACCTATAACGAGGCTCAAAGTATTGGGGAAGCCTTTAAAGAGGGCACTCCGGTGATTATGAACCTGGGGGCAATGAATGACCTGGAAGCGCGGCGGATGATTGATTTTGCTGCCGGACTCAGCTTCGCCCTGGATGGGGGAATTGAAAAAGTTACTAACCGGGTATTTTTGCTTTCTCCGAAGTCTGTACAGGTTGACGAGGGCGAATCTTCGCTGGGATCCAAAAGAGACTTTTTCAATCAAAGCTGATAGATGCTCACTTTAGTCTATTGGGTCGGTCAGATAGGCAGATGGCTTCTCCAGCTGTATATTCTGGCGTTGATAGTGCGGGCGGTGCTGTCTTGGGTGATGGCACTGAACCCGAGTTGGCGGCCAAAAAACTCGGTTACGCTATTTCTTTGTAATGTGGTTTTTGGATTAACCGATCCGCCTTTGCGTTTCTTAAGCAGATTCATTAAACCCCTGCGACTTGGGACTATTGCCCTAGATTTGAGTTTTATCGTACTGTTCTTGCTGGTCACAGTATTGATAAATATTTGGATCCACCTGATTAACGCGCTGCTAATTCTTTTGCACGGATAAAAGTGCAGAAAATTGGCTAAAGTGTTGCTCAAAATGATAGATGTTACTATTGTTGATGATGTGGAAGTTGAGCAGATCTTCGGTATGCTTGTTTCCAACTGCAACCTATAGCGCAGAAGTTCCCGCTGGCAGGTAGAGCGCCTACCTCGGGAAAAACACGATAGATAACTGAGGTGACAGGTATGGCTCTGCTGACTGCTGAAGATGTCCACTGGAAGCAATTCCAGGCGACCAAGTTCCGTGAAGGCTACGATCAAGAAGAAGTTGACGAGTTTCTAGATGAAGTCGTGGAAACTATCGCGACTTTGCAGGATCAGAATGCGTCCCTAAAGACTGAACTAGATGAGGCGCGCCAGCAGGCAGCTGATGGTGGCCAGGTAACTGCCAGCGACAGCGGTGAAGAAACCGCAGCCCTAAAGGCGCAGCTTGAGACCGCTAATGCGCAAATCGCGGAAATGCAGGCGCAGGTACAGCAGTATCAGGCGGCTGCTGCCGAGGGCGATCCGCAAGCCGGGGAGCAAATCCAGGCTTTGCAGGCACACTTGGCCCAAACCCAGCAGGAAGCCCAAGCGGCACTGGCACAGTCTCAAGCAGAAACCCAACAGGCCGTGGCGGAAATTGAGCAGCTGCGGGAGCAACTGGCACAGGCAGAGCAAAACGCACAGGCCGGCGCGCAGCCTGGTTCTGAACAGCCAGAGGATGCCACCTCTATGCTGGCGCTGGCACAGCGGGTGCATGACGAATACGTGCGCAATGGACAGCAAGAAGCTGATCAGATTCTGGAAGATTCCCGCCTCAAGGGTGACCAGATCGTACGGGAAGCCAATGATGAGCGTCGTCGCGTGCTAGAGCAGCTTGAATCCGAACGTGCAGACCTAGAGTCTCGGGTCGATGACCTGAAGGCCTTCGAAAACGATTACCGCCAGAAGGTGCGCGAACACCTACAGGCTTTGATCGGTCAACTAGATGCTCAAGAGGCATAGCGAGTAACTTAAACTTAGTTCCTCCTAAGAGCCAGGGAGGATTAGAGCGGCGCCATCACGTAAGTGGTGGCGCCGCTACTTTTTTATTAAATTTAGGCATAGAGCAAACCGACCTGGAAAGAACATGAATCAGCGAAAAAAACAAAAATCGGCACCGCTCCTGGTGATATTCGTTTTCGTAGCGCTACCGGTGTTAATCGTTGACCAAATCACTAAAGCCTGGGCACTTAGCGTCCTGGAACTGGGAGCGCCTGAAAAACCCTTTATTGGCAATTTTATTGGTCTGCAATTGGTGCGTAACCCCGGGGCGGCCTTTTCGCTGGCAGAGAGCTTCACTTGGGTGTTCTCGGTGATAGCGGCGGTGGTACTAGCCATTATCGTCTGGACTGGACGGGCAATGACTAACCGTGCCTGGCAGCTTTCCCTAGGGCTGCTGGCCGGAGGGGCGCTGGGAAATCTGGTCGATCGCCTCATTCGCCCTCCGGGAATCTTCCGGGGGCATGTGATCGATTTTTTGAATTACCGTTCGATGTTCGTCGGTAATGTTGCGGATATTGCGATTGTGGTCGGGGTAGTTGCGGTAGTAGTGCTGGTGGTGCTGGGCGTCCCCTCGGTTAGCGGTAATCACTCTTACAAACCGGAGCGGGTGCGGGGCAAGGATGCGTGACCGGGTTCGCCTGCAACTTCCTGAATGCGCCCAAGGTAAGCGCCTTGACCAAGTGTTGGCAGCCGAACTGGGGATTTCTCGCTCTCTGGTTGCCAAACTGATTAAACAAAACTATGTCAAGGTAAATGGAACCGTTCCGCGAAAATCAGCGGAGGTAACCCGCGGTGACCAGGTGGAAGTGCTGCTGCCTGATGTAAGCCCAAAAAGTCTAGAAACCCCTGCACCGCTGCCGATTCTTTACCAGGACGAAAATATTGTGGTGGTCAATAAGCCGGTGGGGATGGCGGCGCATAGCGCTCCCGGATGGGAAGGGCCAACGGTAATCGGAGCCCTGTTGGCTACGGGACAAGAAATTGATACCTCTGGTCCACTTGAACGTAAAGGAATAGTTCACCGTTTAGATGTGGGGACTTCCGGGGCGATGGTAGTGGCCAAGTCGCAGTTAGCGTATGACCGCCTGCAAGCAGATTTTCGCGCTCGCCGGGTGAAGAAGATCTATCAGGCATTGGTACAAGGCTATCTAGATCCGGCCGCGGGCACTATTGACGCTCCGATTGGACGCCATCCTTCTCGCGATTTCAAAATGGCGGTAGTAGCGGGAGGCAGGCCGGCCATAACTCACTACCGCACCTTGGAGTCCTTGCCGAGGGCAACCCTGGTTGAGCTGCAGCTAGAGACGGGGCGGACGCATCAGATTCGAGTGCATATGCAGGCAATTGGGCACGCTATCGTGGGTGATCCTACCTATGGGGCAAATCCACTGCTAGCGAAGGAACTGGGGCTGAAGCGGCAGTGGCTACATGCGGTGAGCTTAGGATTTACCCATCCAGTAACTGGTGAACAGGTGAGCTTTCAAGCGCCTTTGGCCGCTGATTTAAAGGACGCATTAACCCGCTTGCGCCGCGGATTCTGATTGAGCTTTGTCCCCCGCGCTAGGCGGGGTTGGATTTTCCTGTTGCAGTTTATTTAAAGATTGTCGAGGACGCGCCAGCGGCTTATTTTCGCTCTATGGCTCCAGAAAAACCCAGCTATACCCGCTCGCATTTTCGTCAGGCATCCTCTCAGGTTCCGCGGGCACAACAGCTTTTGCAACAGGCAGAAACCCGGCTGCGCTCTGGCGAGGGTGGTGCCCGTCTGCGTTGGGCTCCTTCCCCGCGAATTGTGCTAGCTGCGCTAATAGCCGTGGTGATAGTGGCGATGATGGCAGGGTGGGCGCAAGGTAAAACTCCTAGCAGCGGGTTATCTTCAACAACCCCAAGTTTTAGTGCTACTGCTAAAGCCGCGCCGGGGTCTCCCCCTGCTGCCACCGGAGAGGTACTGGTGGATGTAGTGGGTAAAGTTAAAAAACCGGGAGTAGTCCGTCTGGAGGCTTCCGCGCGGGTACAAGACGCGATAAAAGCTGCCGGAGGAGCGCTTCCCGGTACCGACCTGTCGGGATTGAACTTGGCACGCCACTTGAGTGACGGCGAACAGCTGCGGGTAGGAATCGAAGAGAACAGTGCGCCGGAAGTAGGGGCGAAGTCAGGTGGGGCAGGCGCGGCAGAAAGTGCCGGGCAACAAGCTGGTGCGGGCGCTGTAGCCGGCGCGGGCGGCGGAAAAATCTCTATTAATGAGGCCTCGCAGCAACAGTTAGAGCAGCTTCCGGGGGTGGGGCAGGCGCTCGCGCAAAGGATTGTAGATTATCGCCAATCCCAGGGACGTTTTCAAAACCTGGAAGACTTGAAGAATGTGTCTGGAATTGGGGAGAAAAAATACGCGTCCTTGGCGGCAATGATCAGGCTCTAGGCAAGCTATGAAGGGGAGAATCCTAGATTTACGTTTAGCGCCGGCAGCCATTATTGCCTGGTTGGGTGCCTTGGTTTTACCTGCTCTTCCCTTACAATGGTTGCCACTTATCGCTGCTTTAACTCTCGGGGGCGCTGCCGTGCTTTTGCTGGCCAGCTACTGGAGAATTCTGAGCCGAATTATCTTGGCAGGCGCTCTGGCTTTAGGGGCGCTGGGCGGGGTGGCGGTGGCAATTAGCCAATCGGCGCGGGTGATAGCCGCAGACCCGTTAGCACGCGCCTGGCAGGGGCAGATCGACCGAGTCCAGGCGATAGCGCTGGTAGAGACGCCGCCGCGAAAATATGACCCGGCAAGCGAGCAACAGATAACCCAGTTACGTCTATTATCAGCCCGCCTGCCAGATACCCCAGCGGTAAATACTGGGGTGAAATTGGTGGCGTTTGGTCAGCACCTGCCAAAATATCCTCGTGGAACGGTTATAGAAACCGTGTTGCAGTTAAAAAAACCGTCCCGCGGCCGGGAACCTAATGCCAGGGAATCTAACCAAAATTTAACCACGGTAATCAGCGCCAATGCTCTCTTAGAGATCTCCGGAAGAATCATCGCTAGCCCCAAAGTGAGAGCCGGGCCGCTCGGGGCGGCGGCCCTGAAAGAAAAGTTCGCGACCCGGCTGGAAGAAAAACTGGTAGCTGCAGATTCTCCGGCAGCAGCTACGCTGCTGCCGGCCATGATTCTCGGAATCAGAGCTGATGCGTCGGAGAATACCGAGGCATTAAAAACTGCGGGAATAGTGCATATTACCTGTGTGTCCGGGATGCATATCTCGGTGCTACTTTCCTTGGTAGCGCTACTTAGTGCGGGGTTAAAACGCCGCTGGCGTCTGTTGGCGGGTGCCGGTTTGTTAGTGGGGTACTGCCTGCTCTTAGGGCCTTCTCCTTCGCTGCTGCGGGCGGCGGTAATGGGGATGGTTTCTCTGCTGGCGCTAGCTAGAGGCAAAGAGCCATATTCTTTTAGCGCCCTCGAAATCGCAATTATCGGTCTGCTAATTTTTGAACCCGGATTCGCATCCGATACCGGATTTTTGCTCTCAGTCAGCGCTACTGCAGCAATAGTGCTGGTGGCACGGCCTTTAGAAGAAAAACTACACCGGGCAATAGCGACAGTAAAAAGACAGGGGAGCGGGCGAACCCCTCGATTATTGCGGCAATATTCCGCACTTTTCCGGAAGTTCTTGGAGGCATTCCTCTCCGTTTGCGCAGTGAGCTTGGTGGCACAACTAGCTTGCCTGCCGGGGCAACTGTTAATTCGTCCTGGAATCAATACCTTGACCGTCCTCGCAAATGTAGCTATCGCCCCGGTAGTGACCCTGTTGATCTGGGGCGGAGCCTGCCTGACATTCCTGCCACTGCCTGGAACATTTTTGGCAAAAATACTGGGGATAGGCTGCACTTGGGTGATGACAGTGGCTCGGGCGGTCGCCTCCAATCGATTCGCAACCTTGCCATGGCCAGCAGGCGGGGCAGGGATTTTGGCATTGGGGATAGTGGGGGCGGGGCTGACCTATATTTACCGCTGCTACTTTCCAAAAAGGAAGATAAATGGCAATGTTAAATCATGGCCTCAAAGCAAATGAGTTGGCGCGATTGCACCTTAAGTTCCGGGGTGCTCATACGCGGCCCCGAGAAGCTGCTGGCAGATCGCGCCCTGACTCGTTTAAAGCAACTGGGACGAAACCAAGATCCCACCCTAGCAGTGACCGAGGTGACTGCTAACGGTTATCAGGCAGGTTCCCTAGATTCCTTGACTTCGCCCTCATTGTTTGGAGAAGCCCGCCTGGTAGTGATTCCCGATTTCGAATCCGCCGCTGATGATTTGGGACAAGACCTGGCAGCCTACCTAGCTGCGCCACAAGCAGATTGCTGGGTGGTAGCCATGCACGATGGCTCCAATAAAGGAAAACGCCAGGTAGACAAGATTAAGAAAGCGGGAGCACAGGAAGTAAAAGTCGCGAGGATTAAGAATGCGCGTGACAAATTATCCTTGGTGGTCGAAGAAGTGCGCACTGTCGGCGGGCGCATAGAGCCGGCCGGAGCGCAGCTGCTGGTAGATGCGCTTGGTGAGGATCTCGCGGAACTAATCGGCGCGGCTAGGCAGCTGGTTTCCGACTATCCGCAGGCGGTAACCTTGCAGGCAGTACAACAGTTCTACGGGTCTCGAGTGGGGGCTAGTGGGTTTAACGTAGCCGATGCCGCCGCAGTGGGGAATCTTTCGCGCGCCCTGGTGCTGCTGCGGCAAGCGTTTTCTTCCGGAGTTCAGCCGGTCGCTATCGGAGGTGCGCTCGCCCTAAAGTTCCGTAACCTGGCAAAAGTCAGCGTCCGGGGAGTAAACCCTTCCCAGCTAGGAATGGCGCCTTGGCAGCTGGAAAAAGCACGGCGAGAAGTACGCGGATGGAGTGATGCTCACTTGGCGGAAGCGATTAAGATTATTGCGCAAGCCGATGAAGATGCTAAAGGTGCTAGCCGGGACCCACAGTATGCGCTGGAGGCGGCAGTTAGGAAAATCTGTCTTTTACGGCAAAGCTGAGCAGATGCAGGAAAGTAGGTAAAACAGGCAATGGCAATGCAGCGTAAAACCCGCCAACGGGACGCGATTATGGCAATCATGGCTGATGAAACGGATTTTCGTTCTGCTCAACAAGTGCATACTGCCCTGGTTTCAGCCGGACAAGCGGTGGGACTGGCTACTGTTTACCGCAACCTGCAGGCGCTAACTGAGGCCGGGGAACTCGACAGCTTGCGTTCAGAGGAAGGAGAAACCCTCTACCGGCGTTGCGCGGCGCGCCGGCATCATCACCACCTGGTGTGTCGAAACTGTGGTTATACGGTAGATGTGCAAGATGACCAGTTAGAACAGTGGATTGGCGAGATTTCTCGGCGCTATAAGTTCAGCAATATTGAACATATGGCAGACGTATTCGGTTTGTGCGCCAACTGTGCGAACCAACCCGCAGAATAATCTCCTAGGTTTCAGGTATTACTTTCGAGCGCCCTCAGCAAAGTTAAAATACCTGATTATAGGGATCGCGCCACCTCCGGAACTATTTTTACCCTCATCCTACCCCTCAGATAGTACAAATAAACTAGCTATTGCATATCTAATGCCTGGATAATAGACTTATTATAGATGTATTTTATTGCAGGAGAGAGGATTTGCTATGTCCGGTACTACCAGTTTCAGTGTGCGCATGGATAAAGATGTTAAGCAGCAAAGCGAAGATATTTTTCGCAATCTAGGGGTTAATATGACTACCGCGATTAATATTTTTTTGCGTCAGGCTATCCAAGCGGGAGGATTTCCGTTTGAAATCCGTCAAAAATCGCCCAACTATCAAACCCAGATGGCTCTAGCAGAAGCAGAGAGATTACTAGCTGACCCAGATGCAAAACGCTATTCGGATGTCGAAGAGGCGTTAAAAGAACTAAAATCATGAGCTACCAGATTCAATGGACTAACCGGTTTAAGAAAGACTACAAGCAGGCTATTCGGCGTGGGCTTCCCATAGAGGAGCTAGATGACGTTATCCGGCTGTTAGCAGGTGGAGAAGCACTTCCAAAAGCACTAAAGGATCACGCACTAACGGGAAACTGGTTGGGGCATCGCGAATGTCATATCCGCCCTGATTGGCTACTGATATATAAAATTAGTTCTAACCAAATTGAGCTTTCGCTAACACGAACGGGAACGCACTCGGACTTATTGCAGTAGGATTATAGCCAACCGGCGGCGCTAGCGGTTTGAGCAGCTTCGATTCTGCTTTTAGCTCCCAGCTTGGTCATTGCACCGGAAATGATATTACGTACCGTGCCGGGAGCTAGGAAAACTGTAGCCGCTATTTGCTCGATACTAGCCCCAGTTAAGGCACAGTTCAGAGTCTCGATTTCTCGCGGGGTTAAAGGATTAGGTCCTTGAGCTAGGGCATCGGCAGCCAATTTAGGGTCAATATGTTTAGCTCCCGCATAGATATTGCGAATAATGCTCACCAGCTGATCCGCGGGGGTGTCTTTGACAATAAAACCGCTAGCTCCTGCCGCAAGTGCCCGGCTTAAATATCCGGGACGACCAAAAGTCGTTACTATCAGTACTTTTGTGTCTGGGAAAGCCTGTTTGATTTCGCGAGTTAAATCCAGTCCGGAATCTGACCCCATCTCAATATCTACCAACGCCACATCAACTGCCTGTCCACTATTTTGTAGGGCGCGCAGCTGCTGTAACGCTGCCTGGTTGTTGTCAGCCTGCCCTGAAACTTTGAGGTCGTCCTCTAAACTAAGCAAACTGGCTAAAGCTTGTCGCACCAGGGTTTGGTCATCTACCAGCATTAGCGAAATCATGTTCTAATTATTCCATAGCGCTAGTTGAGTAAGTACCACAAGTATCAGGCACAACACTCGCAGTAGCGACAAATGACTGGTTTTCGGCGAGTGCCTTAAATGAACTGCGCCGCAAGCTAGCGAGTATAAAGCGCAAGGAAGAATCCATGAGGGCGTTTACGAGGATATTTAGGGGGTAAAATCAGCTCATCTGCCCTGGTAGAAATCTCGGGGTCTATAGCTATTAGCTGCTCCCAAGCCGAGCTAAACAGGTTACCGTAAGAAATAACTGCTAGATTTTTGGCTCTGTCCTTAAGACCGCAAAGACCATTACCGGTAGCATCGTTACCACTTGACCCGGCGTTATCACTATCTGAAACTAGCTCCTGGTAACCTTTACCGTTATCGATTAAACAAACGCTTTTAGCGGTGCAGAGCAGCCAGGCCTTGTCGGAGCCGGAATGATGAACCAGATTAGAGATTCCCTCGCGAATCATCCAAGCAGCCAGATTCTCGATTTCGGGCTTGATAGTATCCAGGGCGCTAACAGAAAAAGTGATATTTGCTGCCTGGCAAAGTGCCCGTGCATTTTCTATTTCTTCAGCGATTACAGTCTCGCGAGAAGCGCTAACCACCTGTCGCACATCCGCGAGAGCCTGTCGTGAAAGGAGCTGAACAGTGCGGAGAGCCGAGGCCGCGTCCTGATTCCTGCCTTGTTCCAAAAGCCGGGAACTGAGCTGAGCATTTAAGGAAATAGCCGTTAAGGTCTGCCCTAAAACATCATGCAAATCAGCGTTAATCCTGGCTCGCTCGCGCATTTTAGCCGCCTGTGTTTCACTAGCTGCCGCCAGCGTCCGGCGTTTTTCAGCCTCAACGGAGCTGCGACCAGCAAAGCAGGCTAAAGAAGTAAAGATAGTTATCAGCACCGCCGACCAGTGGGTTATAGAGGGAGAGATAGCTACTTGCAGCATTGTCAGCAGATAAATTATCCCTAATGCGTAATAGTCAAGACGAGCAGGCAGTAAAAATATAGCTACCGAGCAAAGATAGGAAGCTTGAAAGGCTACCGGGGCGTTAATTCCCGCTATCCACCATCCTCCCAAATAGGTGGCGATTAGCCCGGCTAGAATAGCGATATTAAGCGAGGATAAACGGCGCGGACGATAGGGGATTTGTAGCCAAGCCGCCACGTAGAAGGCGCCAAACAGCACCATCAAAAAGAAAGCGACAAGGTAACTGATTTGTGGAAATCCTGCCGACATATAGTAAAGGGGCAGAATAAGAAATAGTAGGGGAGGGAAAGCGAAAGCCCAAGAGTCCCTATTTTTTAACATATTCCCTCATTTCCACCAGTCGCTAGTCAGTTTTGCTGGCATTATCGGCGATAAAGTTCTAGGCGGTAACTACGACTTTTTTCGTTGCAGTAACGCTAACACTATTCCCAATAGCAGCACAGTCCACACTGCCATATTCAAATAGATTTTCCACCCCAAAATAGTTTGATTATTAAATGTGGCTTGTAAAAGCTGGTTATATCCCCACATAGGCATAAACTCACCCAGTTTTTGGACAAACGCGCCCATCTGTTCTAAAGGAGTAAACATTCCCGAAAAAATAGCGATTAGTGACGAGCCGCCTCCAACTATTCCTTGCGCCGCATCTGAGGGGATGAGCAGACCTGTTAATAATCCAAATACCGCTCCGAAAAGTGCGGAAATTACTAAAACACCTAGGGATAATATTAGAGCCTTTGCGCTCATGCGTACCCCGGTAGCGAACCCGTAACTGTAAGTAATAATGGTCATTGCCAGGCAAGAAATAGCGGTCGCGATAACGCGGCCAGTGCCATACAGCCGGGAAGTTATCGGGGTGAGGGCGATTTGTCGCGTCCAGCCGGTTGCCTGTTCGGTGCCGATACGGGCAGTGATACAGGCGGCGACAAATACTACCGAGTATTGACACATATTGCACATGATGGATCCGGCAATTGTGGTTTCCCCTAAATCGATATTCGAGTATTCCTGCCCTAAACCGAAAATCGAGAAACAGGCTATCGGGATAAAAGTAAATAGAATTAAAGTAGTCGGATGTACCCAAACAAAAAAGCAACGCCGCATAATTAATCCTAGATTCTGCCAGGAGCTATAGGGGGATTGCCTTTTACTGGGGGCGGGAAAATCCAGCATTTTTAACGTTTTATTATCGGTTTTTGTATTTAGAGGAGAATCATTATTTTTCGACATGGTATTTCTCTTTTTTAAGGACGAGTGGTCATTCGCAATCGGCATCTTAACTATGTGCTTCCTGGGTGATATGGGTAAAGGCTTCATCTAAGGATGCCCTGGTGAGGCTGAAATCTGTGGCTTCATCGAATTGGGCGAGGGTGCGTAACGCATCATCAAGGTCAGCACCATCTATATGGATACGCTCGTTATCGAACCAGATATTCCAGTTTCGCCCTCCTTGGACTTTGGCGAGGGCGCGCTGAGCGCCGGTGCGTGACGACTCCGGTAATAGGGCAGATAGGTGTGAACGTGCCAGGGAACGAATCTTATCGGGACTGCCGCTGGCTGCCAACTGCCCGTGATCGAGGATGGATATATTGTGCGCGAAATCTTCGGCTTCCGCTAAATAGTGGGTGGCGAAAACAATCGTGCGCTCCTGCTGGGCTAGGTGGTGCATAATCTGCCAAAATGCTGCTCTTGCGTTCACATCCATTCCGGTGGTGGCTTCGTCAAGAATAAGTAAATCCGGATTAGGTAGGAGCGCTAAAGCAAGTTTAAGCCGTTGAACTTCTCCGCCAGAACACTTTTTTATTTTCCGTTTGGCTATTTTATTCAGATCGCAAAGCTCCATTAATTGCTCTATTGGCAAATGTTTTGGCCAAGCTGCAGCTAGGAGTTGTAAGGCGGATTTAATTGTGAGTATTTCCGGAAAAGTACCGCTTTGCTGACTAACTCCTATCCTGCCGCAGCGAACGGCACGTAAGGGATCTAAACCGAATACTTTAATGTTACCGGATTTTGGTTTGGTAAGTCCGGTAGCTAAATCAATTAGGGTTGATTTTCCGGCTCCATTTGGTCCAAGCAGAGCGGTTACTTTTCCGGTTGGAATAGTTAAAGTTATATTGTTCAGGGCGCGGATTGCGCCAAAAGTTTGGGTCAGGTTTTGAGTCGCTATTGCCGGCTTTGGGGTAGCGGAAATAAGGGATTTATTTTCTCTACTTTTCCGGGTAGTTTCGTAACTTTCTGCTATTCCGGCAGCATTTGTTAATGCTTCTTTATCCACTACCTTTATGGAGGTAGATAGGTTGGGGTCTGCTTGTTCTTTCATACCCAAATTATCGCGGTTAATCTGGCGCTATACCATCAGGGTTTGTCACTTTTTAGAAATGATATTTGTCATTTTCCCTGGATAGGGCGATTTAAGGCGGATTGCTTTTAGCGAGCGCGGGCACTGGCGATGGCGTGCAGGGCGATTGCGGCGGCGGTTGCCACGTTTAAGGATTCTGCCTTTCCCCACATAGGGATGGCGATAGTTTCATTACAGAGGGCGATTTCCTCGCTACTTAAACCTTGGGCTTCATTACCCAGGCAAATAAACAGGGGAGAGGCGGTTGCGTTACTAGCGGTAGTAAAGGTAGGTAAATCTATTTCGGCCGCTCCCGAGAGCCCCACCAGGTAGCCGTCATTTTCCTCGCTCAGCCTCGCTAAATCGGCAAAAGACGCGCCGGAATAGACCGGCAAGTGGAATAGGCTTCCAGCGCTGGCGCGAATAACTTTCGGGCTAGAAACATCAGCGCAGCCCGATAGGGCTAAGACGCCGGCCAGGCCGCAGGCATCTGCAATCCGAATAATCGTCCCCAGGTTCCCAGGGTCTTGTACCCGCGCACATACTGCCCAGGCGCCCTCTTCCGAAACCTCCGCGGGTGGAAGCTTGTCGCCAGAGAGCAGCGAAAGCTCGGCGGTAGCCGCAATTCCTTGCGCCGAGGGCGCGAATAACTTCATTACCGAGGGGGTAACCGGATGTACCCAGCGGGTAATCCCTAGAGCCGTCCTCGCCACCTGGATAGCGGGCTCGGGAGCACGGTGACAAAGATAAATATCCCGAACCGCTTCCGGATAAAAACGCAGCAGCTCGGCGCAGGATTGCGGTCCTTCTACCAGGAGCAGTCCTTGCTTTAAACGAAAACTACGCCTAGACAGATTGACCAGTGTCCGCACTCGCTGGGAGCGAGGATTATCAATCGTGTCTAGGCGTAGATTAAGCAAAAAGCTAACTTCTTTAAGGGGCTTTAAGCAGCTGGAGCGTTTACGTCCTCAGGTAGAGCAGCTTTCGCTTTTTCTACCAGCTGATTAAAGGTGTCAATATCGTAAACCGCGAGTTCGGAAAGCATCCGGCGGTCAACTTCGATTTCCGCTAGGCGCAGACCCTGGATGAACCGGTTGTAGGTCATGCCCTGGGCGCGGCAAGCGGCATTGATCCGCTGAATCCACAGTTTACGGAAATCATTCTTGCGCTTGTGGCGATCGTTGTAGGAATAAACGCCCGAGTGCAGCAGCTGTTCTTTGGCCTTACGGTACAGGCGGGAACGCTGACCACGGTAACCAGAGGCGCGATCCAGTACGGTGCGACGTTTCTTCTTGGCGTTGACTGCTCGTTTTACGCGTGCCATATCTCTTAATCCTCTCCTTGCCTACTTGTTGCCAGCCAGCAGTTTGTTTATGCGCTTGGTATCGGCAGGAGCCACTACCTGATCACGGCTGAGGCGACGGGTCTGTTTTGAAGACTTGTGTTCTAGCAGGTGGCGTTTGCCCGCCTTTTCCCGCATCAGTTTGCCGCTTCCGGTTCTGCGGAAGCGCTTCTTCGCACCGGAGTGCGTCTTCATCTTCGGCATTGTATTTCCTCTCTACCGGCACGCCGGTGGTTCTGCCTGTTTCTTAGGCGTTAGGACGTCCCTACTTTTTTGCTCTCGCGGCGGCTGCAGCTTCCTGAGCCTCTTTAGCTTTCCGCGCTTTACGGGCATCCTTAAGTTGTTGCCGGTTCATAGTCTCGCCGCTTTGTTGATCACGGCGACGACGCTGATCCGACTTGGTGTGGTGTTTACGTTTCGTGGGAGCCAGCACCATAGTCATATTGCGCCCGTCTTGGCGGGGCATTGATTCTACGGTGGCCATCTCGGTTACGTCCTCGGCTAGGCGCTCTAATAGTTTTACGCCAAGCTCTGGGCGAGACTGTTCACGCCCGCGAAACATAATCATGACTTTCACTTTGTCCCCGCCTTCAAGGAACCGCACTACGTGACCTTTCTTGGTTTCGTAGTCATGGTCATCGATCTTTAGACGGAAACGAATCTCTTTCAACTGGGAGTTTGCCTGGTTGCGGCGAGCGTTACGAGCCTTTTGTGCGGCCTCGTATTTGAACTTGCCGTAATCCATCAACTTACAAACCGGAGGTTTCGCGGTAGGCGCGACCTCCACTAGATCCAAGCCCGCTTCGGTGGCTAGGCGCAATGCATCCTCGATCCGGACTACCCCTACCTGTTCACCACTGGGGCCAACTAGGCGTACTTCTTTCACCCGGATGCGGTCATTAATGCGTGTCTCGTTGCTGATAGCTACTCCTTGCTTGAGATTTCTGGAGGCTTTACCAAATAAGAAAAGCCCCCGCTTGTTTGGCGGAGGCAGCGAAAAACGCGCAGACGCGTTAAGCATCTGTTCTTACCCGATACCCGAGAGCATCCAGGTGGGAAAACCTCCACTTTCGCACCAGTTTCCTGGTCGGTTACTAACTAACCTAGCAGACCAGGGCGCCTTAAGGAAAGCTGAGAACCCTCCGGTGGCCTTTGAACTTCCTCACATCACGCCTTCGGTAGGGGGGGCGGCCGGGACGCCAGTAAAAGGAGCTAGAAATAAAAACGCCGCCTGCGTTTCGCAGACGGCGCCAATTTTTACCTCTCAGCTAGCGAGCTACCCGCCCAGATTTGAGGCATTTGGTGCAAACATTCATGCGCTTGCGCGTGCTACCAACAACTGCACGCACGCTTTGAATATTCGGGTTAAAACGGCGGTTCGTGCGCCGGTGGGAGTGCGAAACGCTCTTCCCGAAACCGGGGCCTTTTCCGCAGATGTCACAGGTGGCAGCCACGATAGTCTCCTTCAAGTATTCTTCTAGTTCTGGGATAAGATATCCAGATATCGGCAACCCGACTAGGTTAACTGATTAGAGGGGCAACAGCCAACTACCAGGTGGTTATTGTGCCGGGCTTCACTGAAAACTCGCTAAACTATTAGAGCAAGCAGGAGATAACCCTGTGCATCTTTAGGTAATGAAGGAGGCGGCGGTGGGAGAAGAACAACCCCTCGCGGATCTGTTTTCTTTTGCAGATTTCGCTCGCGCCGCCCGAGATAAAAACTCGGTTAAAACTGCTAAAACTGCAGCTGCTTCCCAAACAGATGATTTCCAGGGGGAAAAGGGTACCGAGAGCGGCAACCAAAATGCCAAGAAGAGCAAAACCCCTGCGCGTCCTCGTGCCCAAAGAAAAAAAGATAATTCGGCGCAAGTGCCGCAGAGCGCCGAGCCTAACGGAACCACCGGTTTACTTGATTTCGAAGTACCGCCGGTAGCGACGAAGTCGGCGAAACCAAAAGCTAAACGGCATCGGGAAAATGTGGCACAAACCCTGGAATCTGCCGAACGGATTGACCTTCTGGTGACCGGGGCTAATATCCGCACCTGGGTAAAGATTAGCGGGGAAGTTCTACAGGCGGGTCAGTCAGCCCTAGATGCCATGGATCTACACAGTGAACTTGACTCCGACACCGGAGCCAATGCCCTATACACCTGGGACAAGGTGGCGCTGACCGTTGCCGGATTACCTGCCGGTGCCGATAAGGATGCACGCTGGGTGTTAGAGGCAGTTGCCGATGCCTCCTTGGCGGGAGCCAGAGGAATGATCGGGATTGTACTGGCGGAGTTAGCCAGCGTTGCTGCCGGGGCGACCAGCGCCCCCACCCTAAACCCAGTCCAGCTGTTAAAAATATTGCGTTCCAGTAGAGATTGCCCTGATCGCTGCCTGCTGCCCGCAGTTGAGCGCCTAGATCCTCCCACCCTATCGGGGCTGATAGAGGAGGTAAATGCGGAGCTAGAAACCCAGCCAGAACAAATGTCGATCGAAGACATTCTTTCGCGGGCTTGGCTGGCGAGCCAAGTTGCCTTAGTTGAGGGCGCGGAAGATAACCGAGGACGTCCCGACGCCCGGGCAGCGGTATTAATGCTTTTAATAGCGGCCATGCTGGAAACTTATGCGCGAGAAAATCAGCAAGAAGTTGGGGCGGTAAATACCAGTTTGCAGATGGTACGGGATATGGTTCCGCAGTCCCATTCTGCAGTGCATGCGCCCGGGCAAATGAACTCTTTGATGCTTACTTGGCGCGGAGAAACCGATAACTCACGTTTTGAGGAACTACGCAGGCAGTTAGAAGAAAACGGGGTTTATGGGGCGATGACCGGCAGGGCGGACATGCTGGGAATTGGGCCGCGCATATTGCTGGTGCGCAGCCGGCATCCGCGCAGAGTAATCGAACTTTTACCCGAAAAATCGGGAATGGTTTTGATTCGCCCGCCGCTACCAGTCGAAACCGAAGCCTCGACTTCCAACCTGGTGAGTCTGGGGTCTTCCCATACGATCCACCCCATTAGACCAGCGGTGTTAGCCTACACTTCGGCTCCCGGCCTGGTAGCAGACATAGCTAACTTGGGGGCTACGGTAGTGTATTCTCGCCGGGGAATCCCCCTGCAAATACTGCCGGTAATCGCGGAAATGGAACAAGAAGTAGTGCAAGTCTTGCCCTGTGACCAGGTGAGCGCGGCGGAGCTAACCAACCTAGTTCGACCCGCCAAAGATCAAGGTATCGATCTGATGGTGGCTCCCACGCAAGATGACCTGCAAGTACTAGAAGCTGCCCGCACCCTCACCCAAGTGGTATCTTCCGCAATTACGCCCGCCGAATTAATCCAGTTGCAGCGTTCGCGCACTTTTGATTCCCTGGCCAGGCAGCGTACTTTTAGCGTTTCCCCGCAAATGCCTTTTGAGTTACTCTCTTCCTCGGTGAACCGTGATGATGTGCAGGCAAGGATCTTGAGCGGGCACGGAGAAGACTCAGAACTGATCTCCCGGGTACAAAACGCACTGTTCCAAGGGGCTCCGGGAATCCGGATCGAACTGATTAGCGGCGGGCAAAGCGGAGCCACCGTAGTGGGGGTGCTGTCTTCGTGAGCGATAAAACCAACTCCCTGGCCGGTGAATCTTTAAAGAAAATCTTGGGACGGGCAGGTGGAAAACTAGAAAAGAAATTTGGGATTGAAACTCCCCTGGAACTGCTGTATTTTTTTCCGCGGCGCTATCACGAGTTAGGTGAACTCACGGCTTTTTCCGGGCTAATCTTAGGGGAAGAACAATCGGTAATCGCCCAAATCTCTGACTCTTCCCGGCGTCGTACCCGCGGAGGAAAATGGATGCTTTCCCTGCAACTAAGCGATGGGGAAGGGCTCATGGATGCGGTATTTTGGGCAAAAAGCCAGCACCTAATCAACTGGATGTCCTCCCAGTTGCAGGTGGGGCAAACAAAACTCTTTTCTGGTCGCCCCAGTATGTACCGCGGACGCCTGCAACTGTCCCACCCTTCCTATCAGGAGGTGGAAGACGAAAACCTCGATGCCACCAGCAATCAGGCTGCTAAAATGCAGGCACAGCGTCCTGAACCGATTTATCCCGCGAAGGCAGGGCTGCCGACTTGGACTACCCAAAAAGCGATTGCGGTAGTTTTAGAGCTATTAAAGTCCCAACCTTTCGATGACCCCCTGCCTGCCGATATTCGCGCAGAACAGGGGCTATTGGAACTAAACACAGCGCTGGAGCAGATTCATCGCCCGCAAACTCGCGAGCAATATGAGGCAGCTCGCCAGCGTTTCCGCTACGAAGAAGCCTTTGTATTGCAGGCGGCTTTAGCCCAGCGGCGGCAAGTTCTGGCTGAAGATGCCCCGATTCTGCAAGCGGTACCCGGGGGCTTTACCGAGCAGGTTGCCTCCGCGCTGCCTTTTACCCTAACCGACTCCCAACAGCAGGCCTTAACCGATATTGATCAGCGGATAGCATCTGCGCGCCCAATGAATTTGTTATTGCAAGGGGATGTGGGATCGGGGAAAACCGTGGTGTCCCTGCTGGCAATGCTGCGAGCCGTAGATGGAGGCCGGCAAGGGATCTTCATGGCGCCCACCGAAGTTCTGGTACAACAACATTTTGCCACTCTCACTAACCTGTTAGGGGAGCTGGCTCAGCCGGGAGGGTTTAGTTTGCGCGGGGGGCAGGGAGTCCCGATTTATCGCCTGACATCCTCGATGCCGGCCGCGGAAAAACGCCGCACTTTAGAGGCGCTTAAAACGGGGCAACCAGCACTGATTGTGGGAACTCATGCGCTACTATCTAAACGGGTAATACTTACTTCTCCCGGCGTGGTGGTTATCGATGAACAGCACAAGTTCGGAGTGCGTCAGCGCGACCGGTTGCGCCAAGCTGAATCGGGCACTCCCCATCTGCTGGTGATGACCGCAACCCCAATACCGCGCTCGGTAGCGATGACCTCTTTTGGGGATCTTGATTATATGACCTTGCAAGGGATGCCGCCAGGGCGAGCCAAAGTCGAGACTTTCCGGGTAGATACCGCTAATCAGAGCTGGACAGCCCGTACCTGGCAACGCGCCGCCGAAGAAATCAAAGCTGGTCATCAGGTATTTGTGGTGTGTCCGGCGATTAAACCCGGTATGCAAAGCGAAGAAGGGGTGACCCTGATAGAGGACGAGGACGACGCGCAGGCCAGCGTAGCAGCCGAAAAAGAACCCCTCGCTAACGTTTACGACACCGTAAGCCAGTTGCGCACGCTACCGGCACTTGCCGGAATCGAAATCGGGATGCTACACGGTCAAATGGATGCGGAAGAAAAAGACCGTGCGATGGCTGATTTCATAAGCGGGAAAACGCCCCTTTTGGTGTCTACCACTGTAATTGAAGTGGGAGTAGACGTGTCTCAAGCAACCATGATGGTAATCCTCGATGCCGACCGTTTCGGGCTCGCCCAGTTACACCAGCTGCGCGGGAGGGTCGGGCGCGGCAAGTTCGCAGGCATCTGTCTGGTCTGGTCGGGGGCGCAGCCAGATACCCTTGCCAGTAACCGTCTCGATGCTTTCACCAAAACTACCGATGGTTTCGAGCTAGCGGCGATTGATTTACGTCTACGCGAAAGCGGAAATATTTTGGGGGATAGTCAATCGGGACGCGCCTCCTCATTGAAAATTTTGGATCTATTGGCAGACGAAGACGCAATTTCCCAAGCACGAAAGGATGCAAAACGGCTGGTTGAAGCCGATCCGCAGCTGAAACAGCATCCCGGGTTACACCAGGCGATATCGCGGCGGATTAGCGAAGAAGAACGAGAATTTTTAGAACGGGGATAGGGTGCGCTGTAATCGCTATACCATGAGCTGCTACTGTGTGAACGTCGCTAGGGTTAGAATGTCATCATGATGAGAATAATAGCTGGAACTGCCCGAGGTACTCAGCTAGCCGTACCCTCCTCCGGTACGCGCCCCACTCAAGATCGAGTTCGGGAAGCAATCTTCTCCGCTCTGCAATCTCGCGGAGCCACGGAAGACGCCTGTGTTTTGGATCTTTTTGCCGGATCAGGAGCCTACGGTTTCGAGTCGCTATCGCGCGGGGCGCTCAGCTTAGATTTGGTAGACCATGCCCACAGCGCCGCCAAAACGATCCGAAAGAACCGGGCTGCCTCCCCAGTTTTTTCCGCTGCAAAACTATATGTACAGCCGGCTCTTTCGTTCTTATCGTCGCGCCTTTTAGGAGCTAACCCCAATCCCCAGTGGGAATTAGTTTTTATTGATCCGCCCTACGCTATGAAAAATAGCGAAATCCTGCAGGTACTAGACCAGCTGCATCCGCTATGCGACCCGGACGCCTGGATAGTGGTGGAACGTTCGGCGCGCGACGAGGCTCCCGATTGGGAAACGGAGCAGTGGGAGGAAGAATCGCGCAAACTTTACGGAGAAAGCGCGGTTTACCTACTGCGTCCCGCCCTCGAATACCCGGAAAATGAAGGTGCACAAGCCTAGTTTTCTCTCTTTGTCCGCGTGGGACGCTCCGCACCGGGAGTGCTTACCGGTATTTTGGTAGCTATGAGTACTGTTGTCTGCGTCGGATCCTACGATCCCCTTACCTATGGGCATCTGGACGTAATTAGCCGCGCAGCCCATATTTTTGATCGCGTGATCGTGGCGGTAGCGAAAAACTCCAAGAAAACCTATCTATTCCCGGCCAGCAAACGCGAAGAATTTATCGTTCAAGCCACCGCAGACCTAGCGAATGTGCAGGTAGTTACCTGGGAGGGGCTAGCTTGTGACCTCGCAACCCGCTATCAGGCAGCAGCCCTGGTAAAAGGGATTCGTAACTCCAAAGACACTGACAGCGAAATGACCCAGGCTTTCGCTAACCGGCAGCTTTCCGGCATTGACACTATTTTGATTCCCACTTCCCCCGAAAATGCTTTGATCTCGTCCTCGGTAGTTAAAGAAATAGCTGCCTACGGAGGAGACGTCTCCGGATTTGTTCCCCCCGAAGTAGCCCAGGCGCTGCAACAAGAATTCGATGCGTTCTCGGGAAATGAAAACCCTACCCGTGAATCCGACAACCCGCCAGCCTAAAACAGGAAGGAAGAATATGGAACCCCAGGAAGAACCGCAGTACGCACCGTCAGACGTTATCGCAGTCCTTGACCGTCTGAGCGAGATGATTGAGGCCGGACGCAGCGTTCCCTTTTCTGCGTCAGTCATGATTAACCAGGCCGAAGGGGTAGAGCTGCTCGACAATGCACGCGCTGCACTACCGGCTGACCTGGTTAATGCGGATCGGATTGTGGCCGATGCTAATAAAGTGCTGGATGCCGCCGATGAAGAGGCCGAACAGACCATCTCGGATGCGCGCGCAGAAGCGGAGCGAGTAACTACCGAAGCGAACCAGAACGCAGAAGATACCATAGCGCAAGCCAATGCCAAGGCGCAGGAAACTATCGATGACGCTGACCGGCAGGCAGAATCGGCAATCGCCCACGCCAGCGCCCAGGCGGAAGAAACCGTTGCCCAAGCCAATGAGCAGGCGGCTCAGATCTTGCAGGAGGCACGAGCCCGCGCGGATCAATTGGTTTCGCAGGACAATGTTTACCGCGAGGCGAAACAAGCAGCGCAGCAGATGACCGACACTGCGCGCGCGGAAGCCAAAGACTTTATGGATCAGTCTGACCAGTACGTTAACCAGGCACTTTCCCAATTAGAGGAACTGCTGGGGGCAATCGCGGAGCAAACTCGCAGCGGCCGCGCCCAGTTTTCGCGTCAGGAGCGCCCCCAGTTCTAATAACTGAGGTTGGGCTTGCTAGCGCCGAAGCTGAATACCCCTTAAGGTAAGGGGCATGAAGCAAGTAAAGAAGGCCGCAATCCCGCTAGAACTAACCGGATTAGGAACTGGCGAGGGGGATAGTAAAACCTGGCAGCTGCAGGTAACTTTACCTACCGCTATCGGAACCGAAGATATGGCGGTTCCGGCGGGACAGTCCCTAGACTTACAGCTGCTAGCGGTAGCAATTTCCGAGGGAGTATCCCTGAGCGTTAGCGGAACAGCCCGCGCTGAAGGGGCGTGCGTGCGTTGTCTGAAAGCAGTGGAAAAAACCCTTGATTTTTCCTTGAGTCGCGTCTACTACTATCCCGAGGAACTCGCGCACCTGCTAAATGAGGTGAGTGAGGACTCAATCGTGTATGCTGACGTGGACGAGGCCTATCAGGTGCAGCCAGATTCACGATTGGATCTCGAACCACTTTTGATAGACGCCCTCGTTCCACAGATTCCCTATTCGGTGCTCTGTGCTCCCGATTGTCCCGGGCTTTGCCCCGAATGTGGAATCATGCTAACGAATGCGGGTGCGGATCATCACCACGAAAAGATTGATCCGCGCTGGTCAGTGTTAACTAACCTATTTGAGGAACAGGAGAAAAAGGACGAATGAGTCGCGGTTCGCAAGATCTAGCGGAGCTGCTAACCAGATGGGGAATCGAGTTAGACCCCGAGATGGTGGTATTGGCACTAACTCATCGTTCTTTTGCACACGAACAAGATAATCTCCCCAATAATGAGCGCCTAGAATTTTTAGGAGATGCGGTTTTACAGCTGATAGTCACGGAACGGCTGTATAAGACCTATCCCTCTCACCCAGAGGGTCATCTCGCAAAAATGCGATCGGCCACGGTTTCGCAGCCCGCTTTAGCTTGGGTTGCCCGCGATATTAATCTGGGAGAATTCATACTACTAGGGCGCGGAGAAGAAAAAACCAAAGGGCGAGAAAAAGACTCGATCCTTTCCGACACGGTAGAAGCAATGATTGGAGCAACCTACCTGTGTCACGGACTAGAAGCCACTCGCAAAGTAGTTGAAAACCTGTTGCAGGATTTACTGGATCACGCCCTAGAGCGGGGAGCAGTAATGGACTGGAAGACTACCTTACAAGAACTTACTGGTCAGCTGGGGGTGCGGACTGTTGAATTCTCGGTAGAAGGCACCGGTCCTGATCATGATCGACGCTTTACTGCCCAAGCCCTAATCGGGGATCGGGTACTGGGATCCGGTAAGGGACGCTCGAAAAAAGTGGCGGAACATGAGGCCGCCCGCCAGGCGGTTATGACCCTACGCGAAGAACACGGGGTGACTACCCCCCTAGGGTTTTAAAACGTTTGCCAGTCAGATTTAGATGGTTACATGAGGTTTTGAGGGGAACTGAAACATGCCAGAATTGCCAGAAGTTGAGGTTGTGCGGCGCGGCTTAGAATCGCAGCTGCTGGGTGCCAAGATAAAACAGGTCGAAGTGTTATTCCCTGGCTCTTTGCGGGGACAGGACATTAAACGATTTTGTGCTGCTCTAGAGGGCTGGACCATTACCGCTGCGGTACGGCGCGGTAAGTTTTTGTGGTTGCTGGGAGAAAACCAAGAAGGTAAACAAACCCTGTATTCGCTAGTGATTCATTTGGGAATGTCCGGGCAATTGCTGATTAACCAACCGCAAATAGAGCTGTCCCATAAAAATCAAGGACATCTGCGGGTGCGATTAACTATGGAAGACGACAGAACCGTCAACTTTGTTGATCAACGCACTTTCGGACGTATGGTAGTAGAACCACTGGTAGAAACCAGAGATGAGAAACCGGGAGGCCTGGGGGCAAAGCACCACCTAGTTCCCCGCAATGTGGAACTGAATGTGGCCCGCGATGCCCTCGATCCCCATGTTGATTTAGAAAAAGTTTCCACCACAGTGCGTAAACGCAAGAGTTCCATTAAACACTCCCTTTTGGATCAAAAGTTAGTTTCCGGGATCGGCAATATTTACGCCGACGAAACCCTGTTTGCTTCCGGGGTAAACCCGGGACAGAGAGCAGACTCTCTTTCAGAAAAGCAAATCCAGGAACTGTTTAAATGCGCCGGGGAAATCATGAAAACCGCAATCAAACACGGCGGAACCTCTTTTGATGAACTGTACGTGGACACCAGCGGAAACCCCGGGTATTTCGAGCAGGAACTAAAGGTTTATGGACGCGGCGGTCAGCCCTGTAAAACCTGTGGCACCACCTTGGAGAAACTGCAACAATCAGGACGTAACGCCACCTACTGTCCGAAATGTCAGCCGCTACAGGATTAACCGGACCCCTGGAGCTTGTCATCTGGGTTTGGTAAATATAAATGCCACCGTTACCCGGAACCACCTGAGTGTTTGGAGCTTTCTCTACCTCACTAGGTGCAACTTTGTGGAAAGGTTATTTGCCTGCTGAGAGGATTAGGTAGAATCAAAGGGTGAAGATCCAGCAATCGCAGACAGTAGAAAAACCCACGCGGGTAATGATCATTGATGACCACGAGATTGTGCGTCGGGGGATTGCCGAAATCGTAGATCGAACTGCCGGCATGGAGGTAGTGGCCGAAGCGGGAACCGTAGAAGATGCGGTACGCCGCGCCGAACTGGTTTGTCCAGATGTAGTGCTGGTAGATTTGCAAATGCCCGATGGTACCGGTATTGACGTTATGAAACAATTGCGGGAAGTGTCACCAGATTCCCTGGCAATTGTGCTCACCAGTTTTGATGATGACGATGCCTTAGCGGAATCCCTGCAGGCCGGGGCAAAAGCCTATGTGCTAAAAACTGTGCGCGGCGCTGAAATTACCGATGTTATCCGGGCAGTAGTCGGAGGGCGAGTACTGCTAGATGATCGCACCGTGACCCGCCGCCGCGCCGGGAATGAAGACCCTACCGCCAATCTCACCCCGGCAGAACGCAAAGTACTAAACCTAATCGGGGATGGACTTTCTAACCGGGAAATCGGGGAAAAGCTCGGGGTGGCGGAAAAGACCGTGAAGAACCATATCACTTCGCTGCTGGCCAAAATGGGGTTGCAGCGCCGCACGCAGGTCGCTGCCTGGGTAGCCAGTCAGCGCTCCGCTGCTTGGCGGCATCAGTCGTAATTCTCGTAAGCAGAATCAATAGCGTACCCAGCGCGGGGGATTAGTTTTTCCTCCTGCCCAAAAACTTGGAAAACGTAGCGGCGTTTTCCAAGTTTTGCGCCCACCTAGCCTGCTCGGATAAAACTAATCCCCCGCGCACAAGGTTCGAGCGGTAAAAGATGCGAGAGGGGGCTTGAGCCGAGCGAAGCAAGGCTCACTGGGGTCCCCCGAGTGCTTTTACGGCTCGAACCGTACCGGAGGAAAAATCTCGGCTCCGCGCTGCGCTTGGCGGGATAAGAGTTACGGGTTGATGCGGGAGGTGGCGGGGAGTTTTATTTCTTTACCAGCCCGCGGCAGTGCCTCTACGCGACCAGATTGGGAATTCCGCCGGAAGATGACGTCGGAAACTCCCGAGAGTTCCGAGGCGGCAACTACTACTGGCTCCGCGAAGTACCCTTCCGCAGTGGGGGCTACCCCGGCGTGGGGGAGAACTGACACTTTGGTGCCGGCAGTCAAATTCAATCCGGCTTCCACCACGCAGTCATCACCCAGCGCGATTCCTAGCCCCGAGTTTGCGCCCAGTAGGCAGCGTTTTCCTAGTGAAATCTGTTTGCCTGTCTGGCTGGAAACCGTGGTTGCGGTGGAGGCGCCTCCTCCGATATCGGAGCCGTCGTCGATAACCACTCCTTGTGCTACTCGCCCCTCAATCAGGCAAGCCCCCAGGGTGCCGGCATTAAAGTTAACGAAAGCCGCATGCATCACGGTGGTACCCGGTGCTAAATAGGCGCCGAGACGCACTTTTGCACCATCGGCGATGCGTACCCCGGAGGGAATAATATAGTTAACCATCGGAGGGAATTTATCTACGCTAAGTAGGTGAATTGGGTGGCCAAAGCTTAAACGCATCCGCATACGGGTGTTTTCAAAATCCTCGACCGCACAAGGGCCTTCGGTTGTCCAAGCAACAGTAGGTAGACGAGCAAAAATGCCATCTAGGTTAATGGTGTTCGGTTTTACTAGCCGGTGGGAAAGTAGATGTAAACGCAAGTAAGCATCGGCGGTGGAGCGGGCAGATTCGTCCAGATCGATCGTTACCACGGTAGCGGTACGGTTAACCCCGCGCCCATCATCGCGTCCTTCAATCTGGCTTAGTTTTTCGATTAGCTCGGCATCTGATTCGTTGGGTTGGTCACCTAGGTAGGGGCGAGGATACCAAACATCCAGGGTTTGACCAGTTTCGCTGACGGTTGCGAGGCCTACCCCGCGTGCTTTTCTTTCACTCATAACTCCACCTTATCCGCTCAGGATTCGTTTGGTAAGACCTTCCATAAGTTTGGCCAAAAAAAGCCAAGTTCATTTAATAGTTTGCGCACTAATGGTAAAGAAATGCCAATAATTCCGTGGGGATCGCCCTTAATTGATTCAATAAATGCCCCGCCTAAACCATCGATGGTAAAGCCTCCGGCAACTTCTAGTGGTTCTTTGGTTTTGGCGTAAGCACGGGATTCTTCTGCGGTGATCTCACTGAAATATAAGGTGGCTTGCGAATGATCCGCGACTTCGTTTTCCCAGGTAAAACCGGTAGTAGAACGCTTTAAGGCGAGGGCGCAGTGGCCGGTGAATAAAGTGGGACTAGCTCCTGAAAGTTCATGAATCTGCATCAGAGCCCGTTCAAAGCTGTGTGGCTTTCCCCGTAACTTGCCGTTCAGTAGCAGCATGGAATCGCAGCCTACAACCACTAGACGTTCACCTGCCGGAATGCTTTCCAACTCTTCGCGGACCTTAACGCCTTGAGAGAAGTCCCCAGGGTGTAAGCGATCGGGACTAGTTAATAACTGACCGATATGACGGGCTTTCGCTTGGGCAAGAGCGGTAACTACCTGCGCTGGATCGGTGGTGTTTAGTTCGGCTCTCACCGCGTCCTCGTCAATATTGGCAGGCCAGGCAAGTGGGGGAATACCCGCCTGGGTTAATACTTTAAGGCGAGCCGGGGAAGCGGAGGCTAAAACAAGTCGATCGGTCATAGCGACTATTTTAGGAGACGAGGCCGGGAGGCCGCAGAGGGCGGGGAAACGTGTTGTATGGAAGTAGCGCTCAGACAAAAACCCAAAATTTGAGAAGAAGATGGCAAGAGCGGAACTTTCAGAGTTAATACCGGGAAAAATTTCCGCTTAATATGCAAAGATTGCCGGCTCTGCTGGAAAAAGTGAGGTCGTTCACCTTAAGGTTGAAGGGTGAGTGAATCCTTGTCTGCAGCCCAGATAGCGCGCAACACCGTGATGCGTCCGGTGTGGAAACTTATCGGGGGTGCGCCCACTATGACTATGCGGGAAATGGCGCAGCAGCTAGGGGTTAGTGTTGTAGAAATCGACCACTTTTGGACGTCTTGTGGATTCCCGAAAGCTGATCCCGATACCTACATGTTTACTGAGCAAGACGCGCAGGCAATCATGGAATGGCGGCAAGAATTTGGTGAGGGTACCCTGGGACGCGGTACAGTGACCTCCTTGCTGCGCGCGCAATCCTATATGGCCGATCGCCTGGTGTTATGGCAGCTAGAGGCGATTGTAACGGATTTTCAAGAACGCATGAACCTGGATGACACCTCCGCCCGTTTGCTGGTCTTAGACAAAATCGACGAATATGTCGATCTATTGCAATCGCAACTGGGATACGCTTGGCGCCGACAAATGGCGTATCTGCTGCTGAATACTAACCGGGAAGTGGAAACGCGGGAAGGTAAAGCAGACGCCATCGATTCCTATCCTTTGGATCGTTGTATGGGGTTTGTGGACATGGTGGCATTTACGCGCCGCTCTTCCACGATGAGCGGAGCCGCTTTGGCCGATCTGGTGCAAAGTTTTGAGATGGCCTGTCGGGATGTCGTTACTACTCGCGGAGGGCGAGTGGTGAAAACTCTGGGGGATGCAGTCTTATATGTTGCAGACGAACTGCTAGTAGCTGCGGATATTGTGTGTGCCATCGTAGAGTTCTTAAATTCTCGGCCGGAAATCCTGCCAGTGCGCGCGTCTTTAGTTCATGGACGGGTGGTTTCTCGTTCTGGTGATATTTTCGGCCCCCCGGTTAACTTGGCTTCGCGTTTGGTAGATATCGCGCCGCGGGGGCAAATCTTGATGGATGCTGATTCCGCCAAGCAGCTCCAAGCCAGTGATAAGAAAGGGTACTTCGCGGTTAGGCCAGCTACAACTCAAGAACTGCAGGGGTTAGGTGAGGTAGAAGGATGGCTGCTTACGCGCAGAGAAGGCAAACGGGGCGAACAGCCCTTGCTTCGTAGTAGTACCTTGGAGATAGCTTCTCCGGCAGTAAAAAAATAGTAAAGCTATTTTCAGTTCGCTGTAGTGGCGACAAAGTTTTTTTTAGATTAGCATGGGAATATGACTACAGTTTTACTTGTTGAAGATGACCCGGCAATCTCCGAACCCTTGGCACGGGCTCTCGGTCGCGAAGGCTACGAAGTACGCGCCCACGGTACCGGTCGGGGAGCTCTCGGTGATATTTTAGGAGCCGATCTGGTGGTTTTAGACCTAGGTTTGCCTGATATTGATGGTTTAGATGTGGCTCGGGAGATTCGCTCCCAAGGGTCATCGGTGCCGATCTTGGTGCTGACTGCCCGCGCTGACGAAGTCGACATGGTGGTGGGCTTAGATGCCGGTGCTGACGATTACGTAACCAAGCCGTTCCGTTTGGCGGAGCTGCTAGCCAGAGTACGTGCTCTGTTACGTCGGGCAGGCAGCGACTTCCAAGATGATGCGCTAGAGGCACAGGATATTAAGATCGATGTTTCGGCTCACCGCGCGTTCCAAGATGGGCGGGAGCTGCAGTTAACCGCTAAAGAGTTCGACCTGTTGCGGATCTTGATTAAAGAAGCCGGGAACGTAGTGCCACGTCAGGTAATTATGCAGGAAGTTTGGGGTTCGGATCCGGCTGGATCTACCAAGACCCTAGATATGCATATTTCCTGGCTGCGCCGTAAACTGGGAGATGACGCCACCTACCCCTATTACATTTCGACGGTGCGGGGAATGGGCTTCCGGTTCGAGACTGAACGAAAGTAACCTGCCATGCGCCGGCGTGCGCTGTTAATGGTTTTCCAGTCGGTCCTGGTTTCTCTGACCCTGCTGGGGTTGCCGCTGGCGATTTTGGCGCCCTCTTATGTGTGGCAGTCTAACCAGTCTAGTCAAGATCAACTCACGGTTAATCTTTCCCGTTACTTGGATCAGATCGGTACCCGCGATCTGGGACATACCCGGCAAGCGGTTTCCAACTGGCAGCGGGTTTATGCACCCGAGTCAGAAATCAGTATTGATCAACGGGAAAGACGGATTTATCACTCGGGTTCGGTAGATGCTAACTGGCAGCTGTATTCCCATGCCCGCAGCGCCGGAGGCCTGTATGTGTCTTTGCATTCCTCGGCTTTGCCAGTGATTTGGTCAGCGGTGGGGGCGGTCTGTGCGGTATTGATATGCGGGGCAGTAGCTCTAGGTGCGGGTACTGGCTTTGCTTTCCGCGGTTCCCGACGCTTGGCGGCTCCACTTATCTATCTTTCAGCCCAGGCTGAGCAAATCGGGTCAGGAGCAGTCCAAGCCCACATCCAACCTACCGGAATCGAAGAAATAGACCTGGTTAGCGAGGAACTATCGCGCTCTGGGGAACGGATTATTGGCCGGATCGCCAAGGAACGCCAATTCGCTTCTGATGTTACCCACCAGCTGCGCACCCCCCTTACTGCCCTGTCCATGCGGATTGAAGAAATCGAATACCTTACCGATGATCAGGAAGTACGTAGCGAAACCGAAGCCTGCCTGGAACAGGTAGAACGAATTACCCAAGTGGTAGAGGACTTAAAGAAGCGCGCCGCGCAAGCCAATCATGGAAATACCCAAGCGGTAAAGATAGAGGATATTTTCCGTCAACAAAAGAATGAATGGGCATCCCAATTTGCAGCGGTAGGCCGCGAGATTGTTTTCGACAACCCGGTAACTGATCGTTTACCCCTAGCCACTCCCTCTTCGTTATCGCAGGCAATCGCCACTTTAGTGGAGAACTCTTTGAAGTATGGGGCAGGTACGGTCACGGTTTCTACTCGTAAAGGGGTCTCTAGTCGCTCCATATTTGTGGAGGTTACTGACGAGGGCGAGGGTGTGAGTGAAGAAATAGCTCCCCATATTTTCCGCCGTGGGGTTAGCGGTCATGGCTCCAGCGGTATCGGGCTGGCGCTCGCGAAAGATCTGATAGAAGCCGATGGGGGGCGTATCGAGCTCACCAGTCGCCAACCGGTAGTATTCACGATTTCCCTCTCGGCGGTATCCGAAGCTATGTCTCCGGATCGTCTCTTGCCGCAGGGAGGATTAGTGGTGGTGGGACGCCGCCACGGACGCAAATAAGCAAATAGCGTAGATAGCTGTTACTGGCGGAGATTGGCTACGGGCCGGGTGGCTCGATTAATTAAGTACTCATGTCCGGTGTGTACGGGAAAAGTGGTTACAGCTCTTTTAGATCCAGATAATCTATAGCATCTGCTGTCGCCGTCAACGGCATCGGTAGCACCACCTGTTCGTCAGGGCGAACCGCCAACTGGGTGCGGATATAATCTTTAACTGCTTTGCGGGTGTGGATATGATGGCCCGCTTTTTCCGACATAAACCAGCGATGTTCCAATACTTCGTGGAAAATCTGGGCAGGCTCTAGCTTTGCTCGTAAATCATCGGGAATCGCGCTAATAGTGGGCAGGTAAACCCGTTCTAGCCAAGTGGTCGCCACCAGACGCAGAGGAATTTTCTCCATTTTCTTGCGGCGTTGATAGGTCACAATATCGGTGTAGATCCGTTTGGCTTGTTCTTCTTGAACTTCCAGACCGGTTAGATCTTTTACTCGCCGCTGGAAATGACCTGCCTCGACTACGCGCGGCGCGAAGCTTAGAAAATCTCCGTCCTCGTCGCTTTCGATTTCTACTTGACCGATATCGAAACCGAGTTGACCGAGCCGCTCGGCCCGCGCACCTACGCGCCAAATTTCATCGGCCGGAATACGTTCGGATCCGGTTAGATCATTCCAGAGGTCGTGGTAGCGTTTCTCCAGGTAGTCGCCAACAATGGTGACGTCAAAGTCTTCATCTACCAGCCCTCCGGCCTGCAAATCCATCAGTTCTCCGATAATGTTCATGGCACCTAACGAAACATCATATTCGCGGGAACGGTCGGAAATGTTGTCATAAAAGCGTCCGGTTTCCGCATCTACCAGGTAGGCTGCATAGGTGCCGGCGTCCCGGCGGAACAGGGTGTTAGATAGGGAAACGTCTCCCCAGTAAAAGCCGTTTAGATGCAGGTGAACCAGCAGGGCAACCAGGGAATCAAGTACCCGATTGAGTTTGTTTTTAGATAATTGTTTGGATAGTAACACCCGGTAGGGCAGGGAATACTGCAGGTGGTGGGTAACGAGGGCGGCCGGTAATTCTTCACCGTTTTTATCGATTCTTCCCGCTACCACCGCGGCCACGGATACGGTAGGTAGTTCTTTGCTTTGTAGTTGACGCAGCATTTGGTATTCATGCAGGGCGTGCTCTTCGGAAATCTCTTTTACCGCATATATTGCGCCCCCCGCCTTAATGAAACGCACCACGTGACGAGAAATGCCCCGCGGAAGAGCAGCTAGTAGCTTGTTTGGCCAGTCTTCCAAGGGGAGCGACCAGGGGAGAGTGGGGACTAAAGAATAGAACGAGGAGGTACCAGAGGTAGTTACCCGAATTTTCTGTTTGCTTGGCATTTTTCCTCCTCCTCGTGATTGCTAGGACAATTCTGGCATAGGTAGTTGGGTAAGTGCGAACGCAGTTAGCTAAACTCAGATAAAGAGAGTTTGAAAACAGTTAGGGAGACAGTGCTCGAACAGGAAATCGGCGGATACAAGGTGCTTAAGGCCTTGGGCGCAGGGGGGATGGCTTCGGTTTATCAAGCTGAATCTTCCGATGGGCGCGAAGTCGCGCTGAAGTTCTTGCACCCGCAGATTGCTAACGATCCCAATGCTCGCAAGCGTCTGCAACGCGAGGCAGATGCGATTAACCGAGTCAGCTCCTCTGGGGTAGCGAAAGTTTTTGAGGTAAACACCGCCGGGCAAACCCCGTATGTGGCCATGGAACTGATTCGGGGGATCACGATTGCCGAGGACGTCAGTGCCAATGGTACTTGGGATTTGCCTGACTTGATTGACTTGGCGCAATGGTTAGCAAAAATATTGGAGGAGCTACACCGTGCCGGGGTAGTGCATCGCGATATTAAACCAGCTAATATCATGATTGCGAAGCAAGGGCCGGTTTTGATTGATTTTGGGATTTCTCAAACTCTAGGTGCTGAACGTTTGACCGCAACCGGACTGGTCACCGGTACTCCCGGCTATATTTCGCCGCAGCTTATCCACGGTGAGGATGCGCGTCCACGCGATGACTGGTGGGCTTGGTTGTGTGTGTTGCTGTATTGCGCGAGTGGACATCCGCCTTTCGGGGCTGGCCCGGTGGAAGTGGTGCTGGGGCGGATTAGTACCGGTAAACCTGACTTGTCGGGTCTACCGGAGTCTTTACAACGGGTTTTTGCGGCTGGTTTTCAGGTTGATCCGGCGCACAGAGCCGCCCCTCAGCAACTTATAGCGGCTTTGCAGGCAGTAAATGAGGGTAACGACCCGGCACCTTATTTGCCGGCAGGTTTTCCAGCGGGCGCGTCCCTTGTTACTGAAGGAGTGGAGGCCACCTCGGTTTCTGGACCCGAGGTGTTTCCTCCCGAGCAGGAAACCCGGCGTTATCCTCCTGCGGTGCCAGCGATTAGGGGGGAAGCCGATAGATTCTGGGAAGCAAATGGCGGTTATGTGAACAACTTAGCTGCAGGCAGCGTGAATGAAGAGCCGGGAGTTGCCCATTTTCGCGTCCCCGACACTGGGCAGGCGGATGAGGTACCAGATTCAGCTGCGCAGTGGGAGCCACGCTATATCCCCAATAAGTTACCTAACGCCTGGTTGTCTTGTTTGGCCTTAATGCTGTCCTTATCGCTGGCTACCGAAGTATTTGCGCTAAAAAATAATTTGCATGCACCGCTGACAGTATCCCTGAGTACGGTAGTTCTGACTGCCTTAGTGGCCTTTTGCGGTCTGTTTGGGGCGTTTAGGGCGCGGATGCGAGATGCGCAACTGGCTTCGGGAATGGTTACTCCGCCCAGTGCGGCGCTCAAAGCCCAACCATTATGGGCGCCGCTACATGGAGTAATAGTGGTGACCATACTGGTGGGGGTGGGCGTGACCCTAATAGGAGAGTACGGGTATGTGCTCTTATTGGAACCTGCACAGCGGATTTTGCCCGAGGGCTGGCGCGAACAACAGGCGGTTTATCGGGTGCTGCTCTACCTGGCGTATTCGCTGTTTGCCACGATAGTGGCGTTTTTTTCTCGTTCCTTCAGAGTGGGGTTTGGCTCTATGGTGCGCCTGATCGGGGGAGCTGGTGCCCGTCTGTTTTGGGGGGTAGTGGCACTGGCAGTCAGCATCGGCGCCGAATATATGGTGGTAAATTTCCTTTGGTAGCCTGATTAGCCCGGGTTTCGGTGATCAAAGCCCGGATAGGGTGGGAGCTAAGCCCGTCCTCGTTTATGCTTGTAACAGAAAATCTGGAAAGTCGCAGGAAAGTAGCAGCGGAATAGTAATGGCACAGAAAAAAGGTAAAATGCAGGCCGCTCAGGCCAAAAGCTCGTCGAAGAATGAAAAAAATCGGCAACAAAAAGTTTGGAAACAGGTAGAGGCGCAACGGGAAGCCGCGCGGCGCACGCAAACCCGTAAACGCGCCATAATCGCGATAGTCTCGGTGCTGGTGGTAGCGGCGGTCGCCCTCGCCGGATACCTGGTTGCCCAGAGCGGAAATGATAAAGCTAATGGGGATGTGCTTTCTGGTCAGCGCCCAGAAAAAATCGCTGCCCTGTCGGGTAAGGAAGCAGTTAATGCGGCGCAGGGGATTTTGGTTGGTAAACCGGGGGTCTATAAAGCCGAATCCGGAGTACCTACTATTGAAATGTGGTATTCCTATGGATGCCCGTCTTGCCTGGGGTTAGAACACCAGTTGGGGGACCAGATTATGGCTTTGGCTACCGAAGGTAAAGCCAATCTGGTGCTACATACGGTGATGACTCACGCCTTGCCCTGGACAGTGATTGCTGGCGAAGCTTCCATGCTGGTAGCTATGGAGCAGCCAGACAAAGCACTGGCCTTCCATCAAGCGTTGGTTGATACTGGATATAAGGTGATGTTTGCCAAAGGGGAGGAAGCCGGCTGGAAAGATCAAGGAAATTCCACGCTGATGGCGGATCCGAACAAGTCACTGGAGAAGATCAAGGAAGTTGCCAAGAAGGTCGGGGTTAAAGACGAAATTATTAGCTCCTTTAAGGCCGAGACCCAATCTGCACTACTTGAGAAGTGGCAAAAGCAATGGGCAGATGCTGCGGGTAAGCAAACCCAGCAGGTCGGCACTCCGATGTTTGCCTCCAATGGAAAGGTGGTCGAAAAGCCGTACAAGAATGACGGTACTTTGGACGAGGACGCGCTACTGGGTAAATAGCAGCGGTTTTGTTCATTGATAAAAGACATGGCAAACTAAAGGCGTCGTCTTTTTCGAAGACGCTAGGGTAGTGCTGATTGAAGCGCTTCCTAAGGCCGACTTAGCTCAGTTGGTAGAGCAGCTGTCTTGTAAACAGCAGGTCATCGGTTCGAGCCCGATAGTCGGCTCCACTTAGAGGTGGTTGTTTTGTTTGCTGGGTCAGGTTATGATTCCGGTATTTTTCCCATTAAGAGGGAAACCTGCTGTCGGGTAAGTTTCCTGACTCGCCTGGGATTTAGTATCTGTGAGAGAAATAGTCCAATATCGGGACATTCTTGTCTATCAGGTAGTTCCCGATACCGGTTTCTATGTGACCACGTTTCAAATCTTCTGGTATTGATTTAAGAGGAAACGCTAGCACGAAGCTTCTGTCCCACGATTGCTTGAGCTTATGAATGATGATTCCTGACGTGGTTCGTTTACAATAATGGTTTTCTTCGTCCTTTGGAATGTCAAAATTGATGTCGTTACTTGTCGCTACCACTCCCAGGAAACCTCGGTCGGTGAATTTCATCCATACCAAGTCCTCACAGTTTCCTCCCGAGTCACATATTGGTGAGTACTCCCTAACCCTTTCTCATTATTCAGTCGAGTGGGAGAGGTAGCGCAGCAAGAATGATTCATATGCATAAGAGCGGCGGATAGCGATAATCACTCATAGTGCTTTAGAACGCGTCAAGGTCGTGCTGCTTATATCAGCATCGGAGAATGTTCATTTTTGAAGATTGTTTGGGGTAAATCGTAGCTTACGGGTGTTGGTGATGATTGCTCGATTTTAAAAAGCGTCGGTCTCCTACGCGGTAAAAATTGGGTTAAACAGCAGAAACGTAAAAAATAGACTCTACAACTTAACGTTGCTTAACTCCCAGTCCTGATGTGATTATGAGCATAAGCGTCCCAAAAGGTCTCAGCAAAGAAGCGAGCCTTGGGCGTTACAAGGAGAAATGCATGAGGGTTAATGAGAACCGTAGTAGGGCTACTCGCGGATCGGCATCTGATATCGCCCAGGTGTTGGGAGTGTCGAAGGCAGCGGTCTCCTATGCATTAAATGGGAAGCCCGGAATCTCTGATGAAACCCGGCGGTCAATAATCGAATTGGCACGTGCTTACGGCATAGAAGTACCAGAACGTGCTACAAATATGCACACTATCCCCTCGTTGGTAGGTTTGGTACTTGCGGATCTTTCCAACCCGTTTTACCAGGAGCTAGGCGTTGCTGTGGCAGAGGTCGCTCGGTCACATAATCTAAACACGCTGTTAGCTCATACCGGCGACCGTCCTAAAGATCTGCTCTCGACCGTGCAAACCATGACTCAGCATGGAGTTAATGGAATCATTCTTACCGCAACGCAAGATGGTGATGCTTCGGTAGCTCGTCTATTGCGCAATGCAAACCTGCCTTATGTACAGGTATCACGCAAAATGCCAACAGTACGTGCAGCTTTTGTGGGAATAGATAACAAGAACGCGGCAAAAGATATGGCTCTACATATGGTGAGCCACGGATATAAGAAGATAGCGCTGGCTATTGGTCCCCGGAGCTCTTCGGCTTCAAACGAGCGTCATGTTGGGTATCTTGAAGGTCTAATCGAAAGCGGATTGTCCACCCCTACCGAGTGGATTGTGCGTACCGATCTGGGAACTGGGGGCGGGTATAACGCCGCAAAACATTTTCGTTCGCTTAAACGTGGGTTACCAGAGGCAATTCTGTGTGGCTCAGATGCCATTGCTTTCGGAATAATAGAGGATTTTAACGCTCATGGTATTAGCGTTCCTGACGACGTCGCTGTGGGAGGTTTTGATGGTGTTACCCCAGCGGTATGGCCAGGATTTTCACTTACCACTATCGTGCAACCAATTCGTGCGATGGCGGATCAAGCTGTGGTGCAGCTAGAAAACCTGATGCGTAACGAGCGTGTCAAGCAAACGGACATCGTATGTCCATATGAACTACATATCGGCAATTCTTGCCGCTGTCAACCTATTTAATCTAATGAAAGGTATAAGAATAATGGATTCGATATCGCTAAACGGCAGGGTTGCGGTAGTAACCGGAGCCTCGCAGGGGATTGGTAAAGGCATCGCGCTAAAACTTGCGCAGCGCGGAGCCACCGTGGTTGTTGTAGATATTAATGGCGAGGCTGCCAAGGTGGTGGCTGAACAGTGTGGAGGCAAGTCACAATCCATTGCATTGAATGTTGCCGATCGTGAAGCTGTGGATGCTGCCATAGAGCAGGTGATTGCGGAACTGGGCAAGATTGACATCCTGGTAAATAACGCCGGAATCAACCGTGACGGCATGCTTCATAAGATGACCGATGACATGTGGGATGTGGTGCTCGCAGTAGATCTTTCTGCCGTTTTCTACTTGTGTCGCAAGGTAGGAGCCCATATGCGTGAAAACCAGTATGGGCGCATTTGTAACGTGGCCTCCGAATCTTGGCAAGGAAACGTGGGGCAAACTAACTACGCGGCAGCAAAAGGTGGCGTTGTCTCCCTAACCCGCTCTATATCCAAGGAGCTGGGGTTCAAGAATGTGACTGCCAATGCAATTGCTCCCGGTTTTATTGAAACGGATATGACCTGCAAGCTTAAGGAGATTCCTTCACGTGCTGGATTCGAGAACCTCTATGAAGAGCAAGTCGCAAAGGTGTCCCTCAAGCGTGCCGGAAAACCAGAGGATGTAGCCAATCTGGTTGCGTTCCTGGTATCTGACGATGCCTCCTACCTGACCGGTGAAACCATTCGCATCGGAGGGGGATACAAGCTATGAGCTTTAAACAAGTGACGCCCGAAGAAGTAGCATCACTGATTCCGAACGGGGCTACTGTAGCTGCCGATGGCTTCACCATGATGAGCGTAGCTGATGAAATCTATGCGCATATCGAACAGTCATTCTTAGAAAAAGGTACCCCGAATAATTTGACATTCGTACATGCAGCTGGGCAGTCGAACCGAGTGGATGGGCTAGCTCGCCTGGCACACCCAAAATTACTAAAACGCGTAGTGGGTCCACACTGGGGACTAAACCCGCCTATGGCAAACCTATTGGGTGAAGACGAGGTAGAAGCTATTTGCTTACCTCAAGGTCAAATATCCACGCTGTATCGCACGATAGCAGCCGGTAGGCCGGGTCAGCTTTCTACTGTGGGATTAGGTACTTTCATTGATCCACGGCTGGATGGAGGGCGAATAAACGATTCTGCCCGCGCAGTAACAGCTCCTGACGAGTATGTGGAACTGGTGGAAATAGATGGTAAGGAATATCTGTTCTACAAGTCTTTCCCGATTGACGTGGCGATTATACGGGGAACGAAGATAGATCCAGATGGAAACATATCGCAAGAAGACGACGTGACAATTCTGGATTCACTGGCAATTGCGCAATCTGTTCATAATAATGGCGGAATCGTAATTGCCCAGGTGAAACAGATTGTAGAGCGTGGTGACATTCCGGCTCGTCTGGTGAATGTTCCCGGTGTGCTGGTGGATTACGTTATGGTGACTTCTGATCCAGCGAAATACCACAAGCAAACTAACTCCGCGATTGAGGTAAATATGGATCTGATCACGGGGTATGCCTCTTCTGAGGAACTGGCAAAGTCCATCCTTGCCCACGAGGTGGAACCAGTTCGGGTACGCATTGGGGAGAGGGGCGCAAAGCTGGTACGCGACGGAGACATTATTAATCTGGGTACTGGTCTCCCCGGTGACTCCATAGGTCGGGCGCTCGCGGTGAGCGGTAAGCTCGCCAAGGTTACCTTAACGGTGGAGTCCGGCACCTACGGAGGTGTCCCGCTAGGGGGAGTGGACTTTGGGTGTGCAATTCATCCGGCAGCTATTATCAGCCATCCGCAACAGTTCGATTTTTACAACGGTGGAGGCGTGGACATCACCTACATGGGTGTGGGGCAAGTAGATGGTAAAGGCAATATTAACGTTTCGGCTTTTGGTGGCAAAGCCATCGGGTGCGGTGGCTTCATGGACATTGTGGACGGTGCGAAACGAATCTGCTTCCTGATGATTGCCGATTCGAAACATCCCAAGTGGGTAGATGAAGTGGATCAATTAACTTTCTACGGTGCTGCCGCCCTAGATAAAGGGCAAGAAGTCTACTTAGCTTCTGAACATTACATGGTGCAACTAACCACCGAAGGCTGGAAGATTCTCGAGGTTGATGACAATGACGCTGCTCGCCAAGCAGCGGCGCTTATTCATACGACGCGTTAAGTAAAACACTGGATTCCGCGAAGGCAGGAGCGGTTTTATTAAGAAAGGTAAACAATTGGAAAAAATAGTCATTATTGAGGGTGCAAGGACTGCAATCGGTACATTTGCTGGTTCCCTGTCCACTACGCCTAATCACGTCATGGGGGCAACCGCGATGAAAGCGGCGGTGGAACGTTCTGGCGTTCCCATGGATGCAATTGATGAAGTAGTAGTTGGCTGCGTGGGACAAGTAGGCGGGGATGCCTTCTTGGCACGCCGAATTTCCTTAGAGGCGGGAGTACGCGAAGAGTCCACTGCTTTTACAGTAAATAGGTTATGTGGATCGGGGTTGCAGGCAGTTCAATCTGCTGCGCTTGAACTGCGTGCTGGAGATTCGAAATTCGTAGTTGCCGGTGGTTCCGAAAATATGTCGAATCAGCCCTTTATGGATTTTCAGGCGCGTAACGGCTGGCGCACTGGAAACCATACCTTGATTGATGGAACCATGTCGCTAGTAACCGATCCTTTTGGTGGTTACCCGATGGGTGTTACCGCAGAAAATGTAGCGGATAAATTCGATATTTCCCGCACGGATCAGGATGCTTTTGCAGCACGTTCACAAAGGTTAGCCGCAAAAGCTCAAGCTGACGGCATGTTCCAAGATGAGATTGTGGACATCACAGTTAAGGAACGTAAGTCAGAGCGTGTGTTTAACACCGATGAGCATTTGCGCCCCACCTCCAACGAGGAGAAATTGGCCAAACTACGTCCTGCTTTCCGCAAAGGTGGATCCGTTACCGCCGGTAATTCCTCCGGCATTAACGATGCTGCTGCCATGTTGGTGATGACCACTGAATCTATTGCCAAGGCGGAAGGTTTAAAGCCGATTGGTGAGCTGGTTAGTTTTGCAAAGGCAGGTTTGTCTCCCGAAATTATGGGTTTTGCTCCAGCATTGGCGATTCCGCGGGCGCTCGAGAAGGCTGGGCTGTCCCTGGCCGATATCGACTGGATCGAGCTCAACGAGGCCTTCGCCGCTCAGGCACTGGCCGTGATCCGGGATCAGGATCTGGATATGGATAAGACCAACCCGCTGGGCGGCGCTATTGCGCTTGGCCACCCGGTTGGAGCTACCGGTTCCATCCTGACCCTACGCACCCTGTACAACCTGCGCCGCACGAACACCGAATTTGGCATGGTAACCATGTGCATTGGTGGCGGTCAAGGGGTAGCAGCAGTATTCCGCGCACTATAAAACGGAGAAAATATATGTCAACTACACATGCTGAGTTCTCCTCCGAAGAGAAATCTAGGATGGACCTACTAACAAAGAAGAACTTCAAGAAGCTGATGCCGCTCCTGGTGATCGTGTACATCATTAGCTTCGTTGACCGCACCAATATCGGTATGGCTAAAGAAGCGCTACAGGCTGATATCGGCCTTTCGGCGGCCGCCTACGGCCTCGGTGCCGGTCTGTTCTTCCTTTGCTATGCCGTGCTCGAGATCCCCTCGAACCTGATCATGCACAAAACGGGTGCTCGCTTCTGGATCGCCCGAATCATGGTCACCTGGGGCATTATTTCGATGCTTATGGCGATCGTCTGGAACGATACATCGTTCTACGTACTGCGAATCTTGCTAGGTGTCGCTGAAGCAGGCCTCTACCCTGGCATCATCCTGTACATTTCGTACTGGTTCCCGCAGAAGTACCGCGCTCGCGCCATCGGCATTTTCCTCCTCGGCGTATCGATCGCAAACATCATCGGGGCCCCGCTGGCGGGCGCTCTGCTCCAGATGCATGGTTTGCTCGGCCTACACGGTTGGCAGTGGATGTTCATTATTGAAGGTCTGCCGGCAGTTTTCCTTGCATACGGCGTGTGGCACTGGCTACCCGACAAGCCGCAGAACGCTAGGTGGCTCAGCGACGAGGATAAGGATCTCATCGAGCGCTACCTCGCTTCGGAGGACGTCGGCGAAGAGTCCAGCCATAGCGATCTGCGCGCACTCGGCCCGGTCGTTCGCGATCCAATTATCTGGCTCGTAGTTATTGCGTACTTCACCCACCAAATCGCGGTTTACTCGCTGTCTTACTTCCTGCCCTCCATGATTAAGTCTTACGACGCGAACATGGGCAGCATGACGGTGGGTCTAATTACTGCGATTCCGTGGATCGCGGCTGCGCTGGGATCCTGGTTCCTACCGAAGTACGCCACCGGCCTTCGCAAGTCGAAGTTCATGGCCTCGATTGGGTTCCTCACGGTTGCCGCTGGTCTGACCATCGCTGCTGTTGCCTCAACGAACCTGTGGGTCGCCGTTATCGGCTTCTTCATCGCTGCTTCACAGCTGTTCGTGATCCAGTCGATCCTGTTCACCTTCCCGCAGCAGCGCTTCTCTGGCGCTACCGTTGCAGCCGCCGTCGCATTTATGAATATGTGCGGTCTGGCAGGTGGCTTCCTAGGCCCCACGGTCATGGGTAAGTTGGAGCAGTCGACCGGTAACGAGTTGGCCGGTCTGTGGTTCATCATCATCGCCGTAGTAATTGGTTCCGTCCTGGTATGGGGCTTGAAGTACCGCAACACCCACGCTGAAGAATCAGCAAATTCGTAAAGCACCTTAGATTGGTGGGGTAGCCGCTGTAAACCCGGCTACCCCACCACTCAGCAATCGGAGTAGCAATGAAATTTATTCTAGCGCCAGATTCATTCAAGGGAACCATGACCGCAGCTACTGTCGCAGCCACCATGAGTGCCGGGGTTCGTGATGTGTTTCCTGATGCCGAATGTATCGAGGTTCCCATGGCTGATGGTGGCGAGGGGACCACCCGATCCTTAGTTGATGCGCAAGGCGGTGAAATGCGTACTGCCGAAGTTAGCGATGCGCTAGGGCGCCCTAGAACCGCGCACTTTGGGTGGATTGCAGCAAAAAAACTCGCGGTTGTCGAAATTGCTGAAGCTGCCGGTATCGAGCATTTAGCCGTAGAAGAGTTAGATCCTCATCAAGCCACTACCGTGGGAGTAGGACAGCTTCTCAAACACATACTTGACCTTTCTCCCACTCAGGTGATTATCGGTTTAGGTGGGTCTGCTACCAATGATGGTGGATGGGGGATGGCATATGAACTAGGTGCCATTGTTAAGAATGGTTCTGGTAATCCGATTGAAAGTCGCGCGCTAGCCTTGGCCGATGCGGCTAGCCTTGATGTTAGCAACATCAGTAAACGATGGCAGGAAATAGAGGTAACCCTGGCATGCGATGTTGATAACCCGCTAACGGGAGAACGAGGCGCCACCGCAATTTTTGGTCCACAAAAAGGGGTGCAGCCTGAAGAAATCTCCATATTCGATGCGGCTTTAGCACAATGGGGAAACCTGCTAGATGAAACCTGTGGTCGCACTATTAGTAAAAATCCTGGCGCGGGAGCCGCGGGTGGTCTAGGTGCAGCGCTTATGGCTTTGCTGGGAGCCAAACCGCAGCCTGGGATAGATGTGGTAATCAGTGCCGTCAGTTTAAAGGAGCAATTGGTGGGGGCAGATTTCGTATTTACCGGAGAAGGCTCCATGGATTCTCAAACAAAATTTGGAAAAACCCCGTGGGGGGTTATGCTCGCTGCTCGCAAACAGGGGCTTCCCGCTATTGCGTTTACCGGTAATTTAGGACGCGACGTTGAGTCCCTGCATGAAAATGGCTTTGCCGCCATTGTCCCCACAGTTCGCGAGGTGGGTAGCCTAAAAGATGCTCTCGCAAAAGCTCAACCGACGTTACGTGAATCAGTACGTATGGCATGCCGAATACTTGCCGCTGCCAGACAGACTAAAAAATTTTGAACAGTCCAATCCCCTTGGACTTGGACTAGCAATATCTAATCGCAGTGAGGTCACGCTTGTTTTGCTCTCCAAACTGCAAAATATAAGGAGTAAAAATGATTTCCGGACAAGCCCTTTGGCCGAAAAATATGGTGCAAGATTTGCAGCCAGTTGAGGTATATGGGCGAACGGTTCAAACCTATGTACCTGGTCCTGCTTCACTTTATGAAACTCTAGAAAATACCGCGCAACGGTTCGCCAGTAAGGTGGCAATTTTTGCTGAGGACGGTAACCGTTTCACTTTCTCTGAAGTCAAGCAGCTAACCGACCAGTTCGCGGCCTATTTGCACACAGAATACAAAATTGGTCCCGGAAACCGGATAGGGGTATTGCTGGACAACGGAATCGACTTTATTACCTCTTTCTACGCTAGCAACCGGCTAGGCGCCATCATAGTGCCGCTCCCTGGTAAATTCCGTCGGGCAGAAATCGATGCTTTGGTGGCTCGCGCCAACTTAGATTTAGTTATTTGTCATCCTGAGCAAGCTGCTTGGTTTGAGGATAAGCCAGTAGTTGCCACCTCCTCTAACACCTGTGCTTGCGGGTTACCTTTGAATAGTGAGAAGGGGGAGTTAGACCCGAAAACAGTGCTGGCAGAGGTTCCACTTCCGGGAATCGAGCAGGATTCCATCCTGCTATTTACTTCGGGAACCACGTCTCTGTCTAAAGGTGTGCTGCTGACAAATATGAACGCAGTACATGCTGTACGTTCTTATGAAAGGGTACTTGAGTTAACCAGCGATGACACTACTATTATCGCTGTTCCCATCTACCATGTAACCGGAATGATTGCCATCATTGGATTATTTATTTATCTGGGAGGTTCAATTCATATCCAAAAACGTATGGAAGGGAGACCGTTCGTTAAAGAAATTTTCACTTCTGAGGTTAGCTTTGTGCACGCCTCGCCCACAGTTTTCGCGTTGATGCTGGAAGAGCGTGAGCGTTTTCCCGAGCTGTCATCGGTGCAGAAAATGGCGTGCGGCGCGGCTCATATGCCGGTATCGCGAATTAAAGAATTACACGAATGGATGCCACAAATGCAGTTCCGTACGGTGTATGGGCTAACCGAAAGTTGCTCTCCTGCTTTCGTGTTCCCCTGTGATGCGGCTGGCTCTCCTTACTTAGGATCCTCTGGATTACCTATCCCCGGACTAGAAGTGAAGATATGTGATGATTCTGGGGTGGAATTGCCCGTTGGCGAGGTGGGCGAAATAAAAATGCGCGGAGCTAACATTGCTAGGCGCTATGACGAAATCGAAATTGATGCCTTGACTGCCGATGGTTGGCTAGCCACCGGTGATGTAGGGCGGGCTAATTCTCAGGGGTATATATACCTGATGGATCGCAAGAAAGACATGATTAACCGCGGTGGTGAAAAAATCTGGTGTATCGATGTGGAAGAAGAACTGCGTAGGCTAAACGTGATTGCAGATGCATCTGTGGTTGGAGTTCCCGATCCAGTCTATGGTGAAGTTGCTGCTGCTGCCGTGGTACTTGCGGATGGGGCAAACACCAGTGAAACACAACTGAAACAAGAACTAAATAAGCGGTTGGCGCGCTACCAGGTTCCGGTATACTTCCGCCAGGTTTCTGCCATTCCGCTGACCGCTGGTTCGAAGGTGGATAAGAGCGCGGTACGAGCATTGTTTGTTTCTCTCTAAACTGATTTATTCTCTAGGTTTTCATGGAAACTGCCAAACTGTGAGTGAATTTTGCCGCCGCCCTGTTCCAAGATAACTATGGGGCTTTGGTATTACAGAGTTTTCACACCCCTGCCGATTCAAGATTTACTGCGCACAGTAGGTGTCGAGATTTAACTGTCGAACTTTTCGAAGCCGAATTTGCTATAAACCAATGATTCCAAGGTCTCGGGTTCTAGGGATTTTTCTATGCCAGCCGTGTTGGGGCTGGTTTCTTTTCTCTCCAGGACGTTGGTGTGACGGGTGGGTTTAGCTAACCATGGCTTTAGATACCCGGGTTTTCGTCCTCGGGAAGGAGGGGTAAAACTGTTGCGCCCCCAAAGCGGATGGTACTACACTTGTAATACAACGTAGGCAGGAGAGATGATGGGGACGATTAGTTTACGGGTTCCAGATAAAGAGCTGGATTTATATAAGGATTACGCGCAGATTCATAACCGTAGTTTATCGGCGGTTATTCGTGCAACCATGATGGAACGCATTGAGGACGAATACGATTTACAGACGATCGCGCGTTATGAAAAGCAGAAGGGTGCCGGTGAGGTCGAGCTGTACTCCCACGATGATGTATGGGCGGAATTGGGGGTATGAAGCGGTATTCGCTCTACTACACGAAAGAAGCCAAGAAAGCCCTGAAAAAACTGGATAAGCCGGTTTTGGTGATGATTAAAGCGTGGGTAGAAAAGAACCTAGTCAATACCGCTGAGCCAAGAAAGTATGGGAAACCATTAAAGGGCAAATTCTCTGGTTACTGGCGTTACCGGGTGGGAAACTATCGCCTCATTACTGAAATTCGGAACCGCGAACTGATTATTGTTCTGGTGGACTTGGGGCATCGTAAAGACGTTTACCGTTAATAAGTTATGGTCAGGGCTGCAGTTATCCGGGGACAAGGTAGCTAGGGGAGGGTGAGAAGAACGTGAGTATGAAAAATCCGGTGTATCCCGGGGCGGTAATCCGGGAGGATTGTTTGGAAAAACTTAGGGTTGATCTTTTCCGCTACGGAGTTTAGTGCTATTGAGTGGAGAGGGTCATTTTTAGCCCCAGGGCTTTCATGATTTTCGTGATGGACGCAAAGGAGGGGTTGCCCTCTTTGGATAATGATTTGTAGAGGGATTCGCGGTTTAGCTGAGTTTCTTTAGCGAGCTGAGTCATGCCGTGTGCGCGGGCAATATCACGTAGAACCACTTGCACTGTTTTGGTGTCACCGTCTTCGAGTGCGATAGCTAGATAGTCATTTATCGCTTCGTCAGTGTCAAGGTATTTGCTCGCGTCAAACGCAGAAAAAGTCACCTCGTTCATGATTGTTCCTTCCTTATCTGTTTTGCGAGTTCCTGAGCGGTTTTAATATCTCTGATTTGGCTAGATTTGTCCCCTCCTGCCAACAGAAAAACCGTTACCGCTCCCAATTGTGTGTAGTAAATCCGATAGCCGGCACCGAAATGAAATCTCATTTCGCTGACCTTTTCGCCCACTGTTTTGATGTCACCAAGCATCTTGCCGTGTGCTTCACATCTAGCTATCGCATGCAAGATACGACGCTGAGCGTGCTTATCTTTCAGTTTGCCTAACCAGGCGTCAAACAAGCTGCTGGAAATAATCTCCACACCCCGAGTGTAGCCTAAAAGCTACATTAGTCAAGAGTTGGCGTCGATTTTGTCTCGGTGCCGTGGGGCGCGACGCATAAGGAAAGTCGGGTTCAAGCGTTGCTTCTTAAGGTTTAAGTGCAGCTAGAGGCGAGACTAGGATATCGTCCTCACGTCGATATGCCGCTTGGGTACCGGTGAGCACGAGTAAAAACGCCGGTTCGCCCTCGTGATTGGTGTTGATTCGTTGTGCGAGTTTCTTTAGGTGTTCGGCTGCTTGGTTAATTGATTGTTTCCCCAGTTTTACTTCTACTAGAGCCCAGCGCCCATCGTCTAACATCAAAACAGCGTCGGCTTCTAGCCCGGTTTTATCGGGCGTTGTGCAAGTTGGACCGTTTTGGTTGTGCAAGTTGGCGTTTTTTTGAACACTGCTGTTGTTCAAAATGCGTCTATCTTCCGCGCCTGTCGGTTGCGAGGTCTACTTGACGGAGCAGCAGAAGCTCTGAGCTGCGTCATGCCTTATGTTTACTCCTTGCGGGCTGTAAAGCTATGCGATACACTTAGGTGGTGATTCTCAGTTTTAAGCACGCAGGATTGCAACGGTTTTACGAGTCTGGATCAAAGTCCGGTATCAATCCTGCCCACGCAGATAAACTTGCGCGGATGCTTTCGGTGCTGGATCAAGTGCATGATCCGGCGCCGCTGCTGGCCTTTCCAGGTTACCGCGCGCACAAACTGACGGGATCGCTTGCGGGTTATTGGTCGCTGCGAGTCAGTGGGAACTGGCGGTTGATCTTTCGATTCGTGGGTGAAGATGTGGAACTTGTTGATTATCTTGACTATCACTGAGGAGGGTTAGAGAGGATGGGTATGAAAAATCCGGTGTATCCCGGGGCGGTAATCCGGGAGGATTTCTTGAAGGAGCTTGGCATTTCGGTGAGCGACGCCAGTCGTAAGTTGGGGGTGTCTCGAGTTACCCTTTCGCGGGTTCTGAATGGGAAAGCGGCGTTAACCCCAAACCTGGCTTTGCGCCTGGAGCTTGCGGGAATCGGTAATGCCCGTCTATGGCTGGATATGCAGACTGCCTACGAGCTGGCTCAGGCTCGCAGCAAAGAGACTCCCAGGGTGGAGCCACTAGTCGCCCTCTAGCTTGTAGGGGGACATACGCATTTGAGCCTGTTGTCTGCTGGGAATCGGCGGCGCTGCAATAGCGGGATTGCCTTGAAGCGATAACTGCTGGTATTTACCGGTAAATGCGGCTTCTGTGTCCGATTTCGATAGCGATCACGACCAGTTCCTGATCTTTGATATCGCAAAGTATGCGATAGTTGCCTACCCGATAACGCCATTTTTCAGATAGGTTGGCGCTCAAACATTTACCGTGTGCGCGAGGATCTGGGCACTCATCAATGTTTTTGAGCAGCCAAGCGACAATAACCCGCCTGATGCCGGGGTCCATTTTTGATAACTGTTTATCGGCGCGCTTAGAAAACTCCAGTTTCCACATACTAAAGGTATTTCTTTGCGATTTCGGCGGAAGGAATTGTTTCGGGGTCAGCTTCGAATTCTGCTTTCGCTTTTTCCCAGGCCTGCAAATCTAGCTCGTCCTCTAAATGCTCTAGCACGACCCTGCGAATAAACTCGGATACAGAGATTCCGAAGGCAGCGGCATAATCAGAGATGAGAGCTTTTTCTTCCCCCTCTAGTCTGATGGTAATAGTTGTGCTAGCCATCGCTTCCTCTCCTCTATCTATAAAACATTGTAACACAAGGGGTGGTGTTGCTTAGGTGCATACTTGCATGGTAAAGACGTGTTGGTGCCGCCGACCTGACAAAGGGTGGTAATTCCGCAAATTTTGAATACCGGCGTAGAATAGTTGAACTGATTTGACGTATGAAATGGGCGTTAGCCCTATAAAACTATGGGGATGAGACTGATGCGTAGTAAGCAGTGGGGACCGGTTTTTAGTGTCGTTTTAGCTTTCGTGCTTTGTTTAACGCTGGGCTTTTCATGGGGTAGTACTCCGAAGGCTTCGGCAATGACTGAACAGGATGCTACTAAATATGCCTTGCAGTATTCAGGGGGTAAGGGACTCAATACTAAGGCTGACTCAAAAGCCTACCCGCTAGCAGAGGGTGAAAACGGTTGGGGCTGGGATCCGGTAACCGCGACTTTAACTTTCCGTAACTATGATGACCGTGAGCGCCTGAAGTCAGGAGATCACGATACCAAGTTTCAGGCGGGATTCATGGTTGCCAACGATGGTAAGAAAGAAGCAATCACTGTCAAGTTCGAAGGCACTAACTACCTGTCAGTTAACGCAGGTGCCGATGGAATTCAGGGCATCAGGTTCTATGCCGAAGGTAAGGAAGTACGCTTCGTTGGGGATAAGGGTGCGGTACTAAATATTGACACCTATGCGCTCTATGATTCTCTTGGAAGAACTCGATTGGATCAATATGGTATCTTCCTGGAAGAATCTGAATCCTCTGGAGTGAAGTTTGAATCTGGAACCGTTAACATTACCGGGCATTACACCCAGGAAGACATCAACAAGGTAGACAAGGAGCACTATCCTGGTATTGAATTCACTGGTATCGATACTGACGTTATCGATTATGGAACCTCGAAGGTGAGTGTGACGGGTACTGCCAACTTGAATATCAAGGTCGATACCCCGAACACAACCGTGGGCAAAGCGAAAGCAATGTACGCGAAAACTCTAGAGGTAACTACCTCGGGGCAGGTTCACCTGGAAGGGTATAACCAAACCGGTCGCCTCAGCTCCTCAGTCACCCCCGAAGGTAAACGGGCTGAAACCGACGCTATTTTCAACGGTGCGGGAAAGGTGACCTACAAGTGGACCAACGGCAATAAGCAAGAATCCTCTGTATTTCCATTTAAGACCAATACCACTCAAGCCAACAATGATAATCACGAGTACGTGGGGTATCTGAATCCGGTTGCGGGAGGCTCCATCCAACAGGGCTACCTGCAAGGAAATGACGGAGAAGCCGTTAAGGTTGCCAAGGGTGAATCTGTCTCCGCGGAGATTGGTCGAGTCTATGCCATCTCTACCGCTCTGGTTGCCAATGACTCGGGGGTTACTAAGGCGCCGACGGCTATGTACTTTGATGGCAGTAAAGCCTACCCATTGAAAAAGCCTTTCGGAGTAGGGGACGCGCTACCGGAAGTGCAGGCAATCGGAGCAGCTAACACCGTGCAGATGACGGCGGAGCCAGCCCCCGCCGGCTACACCCTAGGCTGGAGCGTGAAAAAGAACGGCGTAGCTATTCCCGAGGCAGAACTTGCCGCCTTTTATGAGAGCATCGGTATTACCGCAGAGGATCTCACGAAGCCGTCCTTTAACTACATCCAGCCAGCCAATAACCTGGAATGGATAGCAACCTACAGCAAAGTGCAGACCTATAACGTTAATTTTGAAATGGGGGAGCACGGCAAACAGGTGCCTGCCCAGACGGTGGTTGCAGGCCAGAAAGCTGCTGTGCCCACCGCGCCCACCGCTAAAGGCTGGGTATTCAAGGGATGGTATGCCGACAAAGAATTAAAGACTCCGTTTGACTTTAATATCGCGATTACCGCCGATACCACGGTGTATGCGAAGTGGGCTGAGGAATCGAAGCCTGTGCCCAATGTTCAGCATCCGACTCAATCTATGGTTAAGTCGGGTGTGGATTCGCTAGAAATTGGGGTAGCGCTAGCTGCCTTAGTGGCGTTGGTCTTGGGGTCAGCTACGGTAGCGATCTCTAGGCGCCGCGGCTAGTAGCCAGTACGCCATTTAATATTTAGCCCGCCACCGCAAAGTGGCGGGCTAAATGTTTGATAAGGGGAGGATTGAACAGCACTTAAGGGCTAAGTAACATTTTGTGTGTCTTTTGCTGGGCGTGTTGGGGTGGTTTAGTGTCCTGCCCAGCCTTTGCGGATGTGTAGGGGTCCGTCTTGGTATTTGGGGTCTTGGTCGATGGCGTTGTCCCATAGTTTCGGGCCTGGTTTTGGTTGTTTGGCTGCTGGTTTGGGGCCTGGTTTTAGGTGGTGGGGTTGGATTAGTTGGCCTGGTTTGAGTGGGTGTTCGCTGTGTTGGTAGCACCACCATTGGGCTGCTTTTTTCATGTGGGGCTCGGATAGGACTCTGTGGTGAAGCGTCCCAGGTTTGAAGCGTCCCAGGTTTTGTTCCTAGGTTTTTTTGATTTTTTGAGAGGATTGTTT
>NZ_JAKNHJ010000029.1 GCF_022133705.1 Varibaculum cambriense | reverse complement strand
ATCAAACCCCAAAAAACAACGAATTTATACACACAATTCAGGTATTAACCCCAAAATTTGGGGTTAATACCCTTTGGGGTATTAACCCGGTATTCGCGCATAACCTGGAAACAGTTCCGCGTCTGATGAAGACGATCCGGCCTGCATTTCGATACGATCGGTTCCTCAGCGTCACCAACGCCGCCAAACAGGTTGGTCTGGTGACCAAGTCGAATCTGATTCTCGGTATGGGGGAGACGACGGAAAAAATTGAATCGACCATGCGTGATTTGCTGGATGCCTGATGCGACATCCTGACCGTCACACAGTATCTTCGTCCATCCGCTTTGCATCACCCGATTGTCCGCTGGGTCAAACCATAAGAATTTGTCCGTCTGCGCAATCTGGCATATTCGATGGGCTTCCCTGCCTGCAGGTCGGTTCCGTTGGTACGCTCCTCGTATCGCTCAGGCAAGCTGTGGGCCGAAGCGATGAAGAACCTTGGCCGCGAGATCCCCGCTGAGTTTACCGGCTTGGTTGAACTAGCATCAGCTGGAGCTGCGCGTCAGGAAGCATCAGCTGTTCTGGACCGTATGTCGCCTGAGAATGTGCTCACTCCGCATCGGCTGAGTCTGACATTCCCGCATCCGGTTCGCTGGTGGGACGCCCGCTACTCGTGTCGGCAATCTAGAGCTTGGAAACTCCAACGCGCGCCCTGGGGGCTCGATGAGCCAGTACAGGACGCGCGTTGAGCAATCGGTTAACTGATTCGATCAGGACTTGGGTGAAAAGGCGTACTCAACGTGGTGGTTGCTGGAGATGACTGGCACGTTGCTGGTGCCTGCGGGCTCTTCCTCCACGTCGAATATCGGAATCGGTGGCAAGAGGGCGTCTTGTGTCATCGCGCCCCATGCCGTCCCTAGTGTGCCTTGACGTTGGAAACCTGATTCGCGTCCTCACGGCGAGACATTGCCTTCTCGAAGTCTCGAGTGCCTTGGAATACTTCGTGCAGCCAAGGATTGACTCTGAGCTTGCGAGCCCGGTACATGATGTAGGCGAAGGCGAGAATGTTGGCGATCAACGCGATAATCGACACGACCAAATTGGTGTTCGGGTTATTGACCGACTGCGTGGAGAACACAGAATAATCTTGGAAGGCGGGAACAACCTGAGCAAACATGCACCACAAGGCGAGCGTAAATGCCCGGTTTTGAATCCAGCCGCCTTTATTCCACAACAGATTTGCCACCGTCGGAGCCAGTAACAATGCCAGACCGCAATACCATGCATGTGTGGGTAAACAGTTATATGTGTAGCAAAAGTTCCACAAATCGTAGGCAACGATGAAGACCCACGTCATGTCGGGCCACAACATGTCCTGCTTCTTCCTTGACACGTAGATGCCGAACCACCCAGTCATGCAGGCGATGTTGATCAGGCCAGCAAGGCCATTGAAGACGTTGTGCCATCCACCCATCAAGGTGACAGCTTCAGTTGACACCCAGGTAGTTCCCCAGGCACGGAATGCACTTTCGAAGTCAGAGACTACAGCAATCAGGATATTGATCGCCACAATAACAAAGGGGAAGCACTTGAACCATTCAGATTTGCCAATTCCTCCCCACCTGTACTTCAGCATCATGAAGCCGATACATCCGGCCGTTGCAGCGTACAGCTTGGCGTAGTGGAACCATGACGTCATGTGGACATAGGTTGGGTTGGTGAGAGCCCAGTCCGCGCCTACGGCTGCCCCAATATAAATTGAGATGAAGTAAACCGACAGTATTGCGGGAATAATAAGGAAACAGATAATTCCGCCTGTCTTGGTGCGTCGGGCAAATTCATTGGCCACTAGGAGGCCAGTGAACACCAATAACCAGCCAAGCCATTGATATGCGGCGGTGTCGCCATAAACTTGAAACAACATTGTTTCGAACCTTTCTGTGTTGAGTGTTTTTCAGTTGGAGTGCGGGGAGGAAGCGGACATGATGCCATTTTCAATATGGAGCATTTGCGCGACGATGCGCTTGAGAGTTTCGTGCGAGACATCAGGATGCGTACGCATGAGTGACATTGATCCGACGAGCAGTATATAGAACGTCTCATGGATATCCGTAATGGGAGCTCCGTGGCGGGAAATGTAATCCTGAACAGTCGTGCGTCCGATGTAGTCAGAGGCGCGGTCCGCAGCACGTGAAATAAAGCGGACATATAATTCTGCATTGCCGCCACGAATCAGCTGACGAGTGAAAATACTTTCGCGCTGCGCGATGGTGTGCATCAGCGTGATGAAATCATCGAGCGCGTGGTCAATATTGCCTTCTTCTCGGCCGGTATTCCATGACGTCAATTCGTCCACGATTGAATCAATGATGAGGTCCAGAACTGCGTCAGCCAGAGCGTTGCGATCAGGGAAATAGTGATAAAACAATGACCGCGTCATCCCCACTTTTCGTGCAATCTCACCCACTGTCAGGCGTGCGAACCCTTTATCCTGGGCGAGGTCGTATGCGGCGCGCACGATGGAATCCCGTTTGGCGCCTGTTGGTGCAGACCTATCTGACATGGCAACTCGATTCGTTGCAGAAAACTCTCACAGCCTCGTGAGGAATGTTGACACCGTGTCAACGCTCAATATAAATATTAATACAAGGTTGACATAGTGTCAATCTTGGTGTGTAAATACGGCTCGAAGCGCGGAAACAGTGGCTTTGCCGTTCGAAGATACCGGTAGCGAATCGACCACGGACACACGCTGAGGCACTTCGAACCGAGCAAGATACCGTCCGGCAAAAGCGCGCACCTCGCTCAGCGACGGAGTCGCGTACCCATCCTCCATCACCAGTACCGCATTCACCGCCTCACCCCACTTCATATCGGGTACGCCCACCACATACGCCGACTGCACTCCCTCCATTCTGGCCAGCACTTGCTCGACTTCGTGGCGGAGTATCTTTTCGCCGCCGGTGTTGACCGTGGCCACTTGCGTCCCACGATGTGAACAAAGCCTCCCTCGTCAATGAAGCCCAGATCATTGGTGCGCAGCCAGGATCCGCGGAAAGAAGCCGCGTTGAACTCCTCGTCATTCCAGTACCCGTGAGTGACCGACGGGCCGGCGCAGATGAGTTCGCCGATTGAGCAGGCCGGGATGTCCGCCTCACACGAGGTAGGTGGCAGGACGCAGTCGATGGACGAGGGTGAAGCGTCCCAGGTTTTGTTCCGCTTCTTATGTGGGTGCTAGTTGTTTAGA
>NZ_JAKNHJ010000028.1 GCF_022133705.1 Varibaculum cambriense | reverse complement strand
CCTTTTTAAAATGGTTGTGGTGGTTTCTTACTCTCCCGCGCTCGTTGGGGCGTAGTACCATCAGCGTTGCCTAGCTTAGCTTCCAGGTTCGGGATGGGACTGGGCGTGTCCTAGGCGCTATGACCACCACAAGACTATGTGTTCAACCCCCGTGCTTGTTGCTATCTTGTTTTGGTTAGCTTCTTTTTTGGGGGTTCACCGTTCTTGTAGACGGTGTTTGAGAGTGGGTGTGAGCGTCTTCGTGACGATTCGTATTGTGGAATGCTTGAACACACGGTGTGTTTTGTGTGTTTGTTTTTTAATGGTTGTTTAGTACCAGTCAGCTTTGCGTTTTACAACGTGTACACTTCTGGCCTATCTACCCAGTAGTCTGCTGGGAACCTAAAAGACCTCATCTTAAAGCAGGCTTCCCGCTTAGATGCTTTCAGCGGTTATCCTTTCCGAACATAGCCAACCAGCCATGCACCTGGCGGTACAACTGGCACACCAGAGGTTCGTCCATCCCGGTCCTCTCGTACTAGGGACAGGACTTTCTCAAGTCTTAACGCGCGCAGCGGATAGGGACCGAACTGTCTCACGACGTTCTGAACCCAGCTCGCGTACCGCTTTAATGGGCGAACAGCCCAACCCTTGGGACCAACTCCAGCCCCAGGATGCGACGAGCCGACATCGAGGTGCCAAACCATGCCGTCGATATGGACTCTTGGGCAAGATCAGCCTGTTATCCCCGGGGTACCTTTTATCCGTTGAGCGACAACGCTTCCATAAGCCATTGCCGGATCACTAGTTCCTACTTTCGTACCTGCTCCACCCGTCAGTGTCACAGTCAAGCTTCCTTGTGCACTTACACTCGAACCCTGATTACCAACCAGGATGAGGAAACCTTTGAGCGCCTCCGTTACCATTTAGGAGGCAACCGCCCCAGTTAAACTACCCACCAGGCACTGTCCCTAACCCAGATAATGGGTCCAGGTTCAGATAACCAGCAACATCAGAGTGGTATTTCACTTGCCGACTCCACAACCACTAGCGTGACTGCTTCAACGTCTCCCACCTATCCTACACAAACACAACCAGCCACCAATACCAAGCTATAGTAAAGGTCCCGGGGTCTTTCCGTCCTGCTGCGCGTAACGAGCATCTTTACTCGTAATGCAATTTCGCCGAGTTCGCGGTCAAGACAGCACAGAAGTCGTTACGCCATTCGTGCAGGTCGGAACTTACCCGACAAGGAATTTCGCTACCTTAGGATGGTTATAGTTACCACCGCCGTTTACCGGGGCTTAAATTCACCGCTTCGCCCAAAAAGGGCTGACAGCTCCTCTTAACCTTCCGGCACCGGGCAGGCGTCAGTGCGTATACCTCGCCTTACAGCTTCGCACGCACCTATGTTTTTGATAAACAGTCGCTTCCATCTTGCTATTGCACCCCACACCCCCTAGAACAGAAAACGCTCTTCAAGGGGTGGGGCCTCCTTCTCCCGAAGTTACGGAGGCAATTTGCCGAATTCCTTAACCACGATTCACTCGCTCGCCTTAGTATTCTCTACCCAACTACCAGAGTCGGTTTAGGGTACGGGCGGAAACACACCTCACAACGCAGCTTTTCTCGACAGTACAGACCAACCCTGTTATCAACCCAAAAACGGGCCTCACCATCACCCCTCACCCTATGCGTCTTCCGGATTTGCCTAGAAGACAGGCTACAGGCTTGAACACGGTAAACCACCACCGCGCCAGGCAATCTCACTGTGTCACCACGAAGCTAAAACACTCAAACCAAAAACCCAAAACCCAACAGATGCTAAACCCCCGAAAGGGAACAACAACTGAAAAGGGCGTCAAGCTCAAAGAAATGAGCGCTATATACGGTCTGATCCCGGTAGCAGAATATCAACTGCTCAACCATCGACTACGCCTGACGGCCTCGCCTTAGGACCCGACTAACCCAGGGCGGATAAACCTTCCCCTGGAACCCTTAGTTTATCGGCGCCAGCGATTCTCACACTGGACTCGCTACTCATGCCTGCATTCTCACTCCCACACCACACACGACCCATCACCAGGCCGCTACAACAATGCAGGACGCTCCCCTACCCCACAACACCAAAAAGCATTGTAGTCACAGTTTCGGTGGCATGCTTAAGCCCCACTACATTATCGGCGCACAATCACTCGACCAGTAAGCTATTACGCACTCTTTCAAGGGTGGCTGCTTCTAAGCCAACCTCCTGGCTGTCAACGCAACTACACATCCTTTTCCACTCAGCACACACTTAGGGACCTTAACCGATGATCAGGGCTGTTTCCCTCTCGACAACGAAGCTTATCCCCCGCTGTCTGACTGCCCCACCAACTTAACGCGCATTCGGAGTTTAGCAGATCTCAGTAACCAACAAGGCCCATCAACCAACCAGTAGCTCTACCACACGCAAGCAAAAAATGGAACGCTATACCTAAATATATTTCGGGGAGAACCAGCTATCACGGAGTTTGATTGGCCTTTCACCCCTACCCACAACTCATCCCCCCAGTTTTCAACCTAGGTGGGTGCGGTCCTCCACGACGTTCTACCGCCGCTTCAACCTGGCCATGGGTAGATCACCCCGCTTCGGGTCTATGCCACGCTACTATTACGCCCCCAGGACTCGGTTTCCCTACGACTACCCCACAACAGGTTAACCTCGCAACGCAACATAACTCGCAGGCTCATTCTTCAATAGGCACGCCACCACCACGCGGACCCGAAGGCTCCATGGCTCTGACGGCTTAAAAACGCTTGGTTTCAGGAACTATTTCACTCCCCTCCCGGGGTACTTTTCACCATTCCCTCACGGTACTAATCCACTATCGGTCACCATGCCCGTCCAGGCTTACCCAATGGTCTGGGCAGATTCACACGAGATTCCACGAGCCCCGCGCTACTCGGGAACAAAACCCAACGCCACGCATACGCAACCAGCTACCCGACTCTCACGGTCTACGGCCAGGCATCCCAACCTGTTCACCTCGCACACACAAGGGCGCTCCAAGAACCGGCAGATTCTCAACGATTTCGTCCCACAACCCCGCCTACGCAACCCCTGCCGAGTATCACACGCAAACGGTTTAGCCAACACCCGCTATCGCTCACCACTACACACGGACTATCTCACAAAAGGCGGTACTAAGATGTTTCACTTCCCACCCTACCAACACACACCTACAAAACTTCGATGCGCGCCAACCACACACAACTATGGTCAGGTTACCCCATTCGGAAACCCCCGGATCAACGCACGCTCGCTAACTCCCCGAGGCTATCGCCAGCCACAACGTCCTTCATCGGCACACGATGCCAAGGCATCCACCAAACGCTCAAAACAAAAAACAAACCAATAAACAAAAAACACCAACCACCCCAAAAAACGAGGCGGTCAACGAACAAGATTCTCACAAAAAAGCATCACAAAGACACTCACATCCACTCTCCAAAAAACAAACAACCAACCCAAAAAACCCCAAAACCACCGGCCTTGAAAGTCAATGAGCCAAACAAACAAACCCAAGGAGCCTGATTGTTCCTATACCCGACAGCCCCCCAAAACCAAACCCAAAACGATCAAGCCCCGGGGGGAAAGTGTTTTCTCGTTCCATTTGCGCAATAATAAATAAAAATTCTCCCTAGAAAGGAGGTGATCCAGCCGCACCTTCCGGTACGGCTACCTTGTTACGACTTCGTCCCAATCGCTAGCCCCACCTTCACCCGCTCCCCCTCAAAAAGAGATAGGCCACAAGCTTCGAGTGTTACCAACTTTCGTGACGTGACGGGCGGTGTGTACAAGGCCCGAGAACGTATTCACCGCAGCGTTGCTGATCTGCGATTACTAGCGACTCCACCTTCACGGGGCCGAGTTGCAGACCCCGATCCGAACCAAGACGCCCTTTAAGAGATTCGCCCCACCTTACGGTATCGCAACCCTCTGTAGACGCCAATGTAGCATGCGTGAAGCCCAAGACATAAGGGGCATGATGATTTGACGTCATCCCCACCTTCCTCCGAGTTAACCCCGGCAGTCTCCCACGAGTCCCCAACACAACTTGCTGGCAACATAGGACAAGGGTTGCGCTCGTTGCGGGACTTAACCCAACATCTCACGACACGAGCTGACGACAACCATGCACCACCTGCACACCAGCCAAAAAGGAAAACCCATCTCTGGGCCAGTCCAGTGCATGTCAAGCCTTGGTAAGGTTCTTCGCGTTGCATCGAATTAATCCGCATGCTCCGCCGCTTGTGCGGGCCCCCGTCAATTCCTTTGAGTTTTAGCCTTGCGACCGTACTCCCCAGGCGGGGAACTTAACGCGTTAGCTACGACGCAGAAGACAAAAAAGCCCCCCACACCCAGTTCCCACCGTTTACAGCATGGACTACCAGGGTATCTAATCCTGTTCGCTCCCCATGCTTTCGCTCCTCAGTGTCAGTAACAGCCCAGAGACCCGCCTTCGCCACCGGTATTCCTCCTGATATCTGCGCATTCCACCGCTACACCAGGAATTCCAGCCTCCCCTACTGCACTCAAGCCAGCCCGTACCCACCGCAAACCCACAGTTAAGCCATGAGCTTTCACGACAGACGCAACCAGCCACCTACAAGCCCTTTACGCCCAATAATTCCGGACAACGCTCGCGCCCTACGTATTACCGCGGCTGCTGGCACGTAGTTAGCCGGCGCTAATCAACCCCTACACTCAACACACCCCATGGTGCGCCTTGTTCAGAGCAAAAGAAGTTTACAACCCGAAGGCCTTCATCCCCCACGCGGCGTCGCTGCATCAGGCTTGCGCCCATTGTGCAATATCCCCCACTGCTGCCTCCCGCAGGAGTCTGGGCCGTATCTCAGTCCCAATGTGACCGACCACCCTCTCAGGCCGGCTACCCGTCAAAGCCTTGGTAAGCCATCACCCCACCAACAAGCTGATAGACCGCGAGCCCACCCTTCACCGAAAAAATCTTTCCCACCCACCCCATGCGAGGCAGACAGAACATAAGGTATTAAACACCCTTTCAGGAGCTTATCCCAAAGAAAAGGACAGGTTACTCACGTGTTACTCACCCGTTCGCCACTCTCACCAAAAAACGCAAGCGCTCCTTGGATCCCGTTCGACTTGCATGTGTTAAGCACGCCGCCAGCGTTCATCCTGAGCCAGGATCAAACTCTCCAACAAAAACCAAAAACAAACCCACCAAAAAACAGCAGGCAAAAAAACGATCCAACCAAAAAAGCCAGACCAAAATGGTTCAAGCCAGAAAACAATCCAGCAAAAACAAACACCAACAATCAAAAAACAAAACGTTCCAAAATCATCAGCATCAAAAAAACAAAAAACAGAAAAAACCAAAACACCCAACCAAACAGCCAGGCACCCCAGTCAATCCCACACAAACAAAACAAAAAAACACACTATCGAGAACACAAACAACCAAACCACAAACCAACCAAA
>NZ_JAKNHJ010000027.1 GCF_022133705.1 Varibaculum cambriense | reverse complement strand
CTCTAAACAACTAGCACCCACATAAGAAGCGGAACAAAACCTGGGACGCTTCACCTTAGAGTTTCAGGGTTCCTTGGCGGAATTCTTCCTCAATAATCTGCGAGTTTTTCTTTACCTCATTAGGAACCGTAGAGCCATACTCATAAAACGGAGTCAGTCCCACCCATCCGTTCCGGTAGGTACCGACGATCTGCGTAGAGTTCGCAGCAAATCTGTCTTTCCGCGCCTCTTCAATCAGAGAAATCATTGCCTCAGACAGATCAGGAACAATTGAAGTCAAGACCGGCGGCCGCCCTTCAGGGAGATTACCCCGGGTTTCGTGTCCGTCAGTTAGATACCAAATTGCAGTGATACTTTCTACCGAATCGATTATCTGCGGAGTGACAGTAGACGCGCTGACAGTAGGCGTAGGATAACTTTCCGAGGGGGTAGAGGTAGGGCTTTCACCCTCGGTAGGTTTCGCGGTTTGCCTGCTAGCTTCTTCCGCCGCCTGCTCAGCTTTTTCTTTATCTGCATTCGCTTTGATAATGGCTTCTAAACCAGCCGAATTTTGCGCACCCTCCGCGAAAAATATTACATCCGCCCCCTGTTTTATTATCGCTTCCGTCTGGGATTTTACTCTTGCTTTATTCGCGTTTCCTCCGAGATAGAAGCGGTTTCCCCCGGGAATAACTTTAACTTTTAGGGATTGCCCATTTTCCTGTTCCTGGTCTGAGTTATAGCGAGCAACCCCTTGAGAAAATGAAGAAATAAGGGTGCTATTAATCTGGTTTTTCTCTCCGGCAACTACTGCCACTTTTCCACTTGCGGAAGTACCTGCCGCAATAAAACCTGCTACATAGGCAGGTTGGCTCAAATCGTAAGTAATGATGGCCAAGTTTTCGCGAGTCGCCTGGGCGGTAGCTCCGGGAGGAAGCAGCAGCGCAAAATGGCGCGCGCGATGATATTTTGCCTGTTCCATTAAAGGCTGAACAAAGGCCTCTCCTACCCCGATAATCAAAGAGCAGTTGGCAGAAATATCGTGAGCAATCGCTTTTTCAATCTTCTTTGGCGAATCGAGACTAGTGCGGCGTGAGGCTACCCCTAAACGTTTTTTACCATCCTCTAGCGCAGTGATGGCCTTAGCATTAATGGAACCTGCTTCCCCTTTACCTAAAGTAAGCAGGCAGGTACGAAAATCTGCCGCATTAATATAACCAGCTGGTGCCACATTGGTTCCGGCACAAGCAGATAGGCTCAAAGATAGTGCCAACGCTGCCCCTAGCTGGCGCCACAGTTTCACTGCAGATCCCCTTGTTCTGCCACCACGTCCCCTAGCTCTTGCGCATATTGGGTAGTAGTCACCAGGGTTACATCTGCGCGGCGAATCACTACCGCGTTAGGTATTCCCAACACCACCAGCTTTTCTGTACCGCCGTGATCAATAAAAGCTCCGGGGCTGGCCAGCAACTGAGTTTCACCGCTACCGCGCACAACGGATTTTTGGGGGGCATCACCAGCGATAGTCTGGCGCAAAGAAGCGAAATCACCAACATCGGACCAACCGAAGTTGTCGGCAGCTACTACTGCTACCCCGCCCTCATCGGCTATTGGTTCTGCAATGGCAGTGTCTATGGGGTAAGAAGGCAGCGATTCCCAAAGCTCAGTAAAACCTGCTGTCCCCGGGGTCACGTGCACCATTTCTTGGATTGTTTCATAATAGCGGGGAAGCAAATTATTTAGGTGAGACAAGAACACCTCGGTGTTAAACACAAACATTCCGGCGTTCCAAAAATAGCCTCCCGTCGCTAGATAACTCTCGGCTTGGGAGCGTGAAGGTTTTTCTTTAAAACTTTTTACGTCAAAGACTCTTGGCTGGCTGTTTTTCGGGCTTAATTCCCTATCGGAGGCGCAGATATAACCATAAGCAGTGGAAGGACAGCTAGGAGCTATTCCTATAGTTACAATTTTTCCCTCCCTAGCCGCCTCAACCGCCGCCGATACGGCACCACGGAATACGGCAACACTCTTTATCGCGTGGTCAGCAGCAAATGACCCGGCAATCACCGCCCCATATTTCTCTTGTATCCTAGCCGCCGCCCAAGCGATCGCGCCGAGAGAGTTTTTTCGACTGGGCTCTTCCAGGATCTGGTATTGCTCTTTCACACTCGCTGGGAGCCGGGCATTCAGATTTTGGGAGGCAACGGCCTCGGCATGGTCGGTGCCGGTTACTACCGTTAGCGACGCTGCCAGAGGCGAAAGTCGGTCAACGGTTGCCTGCAAGAGGCTACAACCCTCCCCCAGTAAATCGAGTAAAAATTTTGGTTTACCAACTCGCGAAACCGGCCAGAGACGGCTTCCAGGACCTCCGGCAGGAATAATTACATGTAGGCTCATAATTTAAAAGTATCGCGCATAGTCCGGGTCAAGGTTAGGCTCGACTAGGGTTGGCAAATATTCACCATTACTTGCGCCTCGGTGAGGGTCTCAGCTATTCCGCTGGGTGGGGCACTAATCGAGATGACTCGTGAAAGCTGATTTAGGGGACAAACTACTCCTAGCGCTGACCTTCGCCATGCCGGGGTTGGCACCATAATGGTGGCGAACTCGCTGTTTTCGATTAGCACTTTTTCCAGCATTGCTTTGTCTAGATTATTGCAGCTAAGACCGGTTTTAGCATCAATACCTTCGGCTTCAATAAATACGGAATGAAAATGAAAATTGTAGGCGGTAATCACGCTAGGAGAACCTAAGGTTTCATGATCTATCGGCTGTCCCCCGATGAAGACAATCTCAGAGTGAGCTTTACCGTTGTCTCGCTGCATCTGTTGGGCCTCATCAAGAATCTGCATCGCAGGCAGATAGTTGGTTGCCACTGTCAAAGACGAGAAGATTTCACTTTCGCTAATAATTTTAGCGAGGTAGCGACCGCTCCCACCTGCACCGATAAAAAGTTTAGAGCCCGGACGAATAGTTTCAGCCGCCGCTTGAGCCAGTATCTTTTCTTCGTCGTTAGCAGCAACAGTGCTGCCTGGAGCGGGCAAGCTTTCACCTTCCAGACGAACCGCCCCTCCATGAACGCGCTCTAATTTCCCTTGATTTGCGAGCAGACTGATATCTCTGCGCACCGTCATCTCAGATACGCCGAGCTCAGTTACCAGGTCGGTAACCCGCACTGATCCGTTACTATTTACTTGCCGTAAGATTTCGTCGTGCCGCTGATGCGCTAGCATGGCTCTCTCCGCTGATAGAGGTAACTTTCCTCTAGATTATCCCATTTTGTTGCTATTTGTCTTTTTCTTCGCGCGCTTTTGTTCGTTTGAATGAATGCGACTAACCTCAGCAAAACCGTTAGATTTAGAGTATGAGAAGTACCAGTAACTCCCCCGAGCTTTCCGTTCGCGACCGCCACCCAGAGCAATTTTCACCTAGGTTTATCGAGGTGAAAGCCGAATCCGGAATTATAAATAAAGCGAAAATATTTGTTTCCTGGTTGCAACGCCTGCGGATTATGCGTTCTCTTACACGCTACGGTAATGGTCGCGGCGCACTGCTAGCTGGAGGTATCGCTTATTCTGCGATCTTTTCCCTTGCTGCTGCCCTAACTATTGGAATCACCGTGCTTCTAGGAGTGCTGGGGCGCAGTCCTCAGCTACAAGATGCAGTATTTTCCTCCCTGGCATCTTCCCTTCCGGGAGTACTGGAATGGAAAGGATCCTCTGGGATTGTTGATCCCTCCGATCTGGTAATTTCCACCTCTTTTTCCATAACCGGAATCGTGGCGGTAGTGGTATTAGTTTTTTCCGCGACTTCGGTGATGCGCGCCATGAAGTCTTCCATTCGCGCCATGTTTGGAATTGATCAGGTGCCTTCTGGCGCGGCCAGCGAAAAGTTGCGCGACTTACTAGGCTTTGTGGCTATTTCCTTGGGAGTGGGAGCGACCGGGATTTTAACCTTGGCGCATACGGTTATCGGGACGCGAGTTTTTTCGGCAATCGGGCTAGAATCCACACTCGCCTCAGTGATGATAAGGATCGGTTCTTTTCTGATTAGTGCCGCTATCGACGGGTTGATCCTTTGGATCTTGATTCGTTTCGTGGCACTAGTTAGAGCACCAAAAACTGATCTTTGGTGGGGACTAGCAGGGTTTGGAATAGTAGCTTCTTTGATAAGGTCGCTGGGAACCTCCGCAGTAGGCTCAGTTAATAACCCGCTGCTAGCTTCGTTTGCTGCCATTGCCACCCTGTTGCTGTGGATTAACTTACTTTCCCGAGTGATGCTGATTGCTTGCGCTTTTATTGCCAATCCGCCTAAGGCTCTCAAAGTTAGCGAAGCTGAGGACGTGCATGCTACTGAACGCCCCAACTACGTATCCTTGTCGGAGCCGCTAACTTTGGATTGGGCACACCATCGGCTCAGCGGAGCCGTGGATCTTGATGCTCCCGCCGATACTTCCGTACCTGATCATTTAGCACAAGGGCAAGCACCACGGTGGCGGTCTCGCCTGGTGACCCAAAGCGGAAAACCGTGGCGCGGAAAGGTAAGCGTCCTGATTGATCAGATGATCGCGCGGCATGAAAAACGGATCGCTTTCCTGCGCTCTCTAAAAGATGGGCGCCGGGATCCCCGCTAGCATCTCGCCCTGGCGCGCTAGGTATGTTTAGGCTTTAGACTCGAAAAACTAGGCAGCTATCGAACTTGCGCGCAGCAAGTTAGAGATCGCCCACTATCCGATTCTTCATATGGTGAACCACCGAAGAGCGCAATCCGCCATCAACACCAAGCATCACTCCGCCCAGCAGAGAAAGCTTTGAGAAACGTTTCTTACCTGCTAGACCAATGAGGCCAGCACCGATTAACCCCACCCCTACTGCCATTTGAGCCGCGTTTGCCACTTTCATCAAAGTGGGGTGCTCTATTTCCAACTTCCTAAGGATTCCGAAAGGAGTTTTCGCGTCCTCGTCAGAATGCAATATCCGCATATCTACACTGTGCCCCATGGCGCGCGCCCATCCGGGCTCATGGAAGATTTCAATCCCGGGAACGTCCTCTAACTCAAGTCGCCCATAGAGGAATGCGGCGGCCTCAGCTGGTAGCCCCATAACTTCAATCGCCCGCACCATTCCATCTTGACCGGCAATTTTGAAAGTCTGCGCTAATTGCTGGGCATCACACCCGGCAGTTTCAGCAATCCGGTTGGGAGAAGAGGAATGTCCAAGGTATTCACGAATCTGTTCTTCCAGTGCCGGGTCGGGAATCTCTACCGCTCCGGGAACCACCTGGGTTTGCAGCAGCCAGGAGTGAATAGCTAGTTTCTCTGGATCGGCAACTTCATCGGAAGTAACTGCCACCACCCGTTGATCATGGGCAGAAACATACAGTCCCACCGCGGGAATCCGAGAAATTAAAGAACCTTCAACAATATCCGCGCGAATCGTTTCATAGCACAGAGCAATCCGCCCTTCCGGAAGGGTGACACACCCCAAGGTTTTCCCTTCCGCAGCCGCGCAAAATGGAACCGAAGAAACCGGCATCGAAGAAATTTCAACCACCCGCACCGGTTGCTCCCTATCACCTGAACGGGAGGGAAGCGGTAAATCGGAAGGTAGTTTATTGGCGTGATATTCCCCGATGGAAACATCGGCAGCAAACTTTTCAGCCAGCAGTTCTACCACTTCCGGGAGCGCTGCCCCCACCCGCAGCGGTTCCTCGGCCTCATCTAAAGATGCCAGACCATCAGCCTGGTTACGGAGCACATTTACCCCCAGCAAATGCGGGGTATCGGGAAACCAATCCGCCTCGGCAACGATATTTTGTTCCCTAAAGAACTGGCAGACCGCCCTGGGGTCGAGCTTGGCAGCCACCATCGCGCCCTCTTGAACATTCCAGGTAACTACCGGGTCAGCATGGGTATCTACACTGGGCAAGCTGTCATTGCTCATGATTTCTCCTTTGCGGTTACTCTTTCCTCCAGATTAACCTTTGGGGACAGCTTTTTCAGCCGTTACAGGACGCAGAATTGCGAATTTTTCTCTTATCGAAATAGTGACTTAGTTCTCAACTTCTAAGATTAGCTTGCGATGGGCGGGCAACACCAGGTTATCTTAGGGGCATGACACGTCGAATGTTCAGCTGACCCGCACGGTCAGCTCCACTCAGTCCGCCCCTTGGCGGCGACGCGTTTGCCCGTGCAAAGAAAGTCCCTTTGGACTGCCTTGCCGGGCTTTTTGTTTATCCAAAGTGGACTATTGGCAAACGTTTTAGAAAAACCCAAATCTACTGAAAAGGATAAATAAAAATGACTAAGCAAAACTGGGGTTTCAACACTCGCCAGATTCACGCCGGATACCGTCCCGATAAAGAAACCGGATCCCCGGTGCCTCCCCTTTATCAAACCAATGGTTACGTTTTTAAGGACGCGAAACAGGGCGCGGATCGTTTCGCCTTAAAAGAACCCGGCCCTATCTACACTCGCCTAAATAACCCCACTAATGAGGTTTTCGAGCAGCGAGTTAATTCCCTAGAAGGCGGAGTGGGAGCCCTGTCTACCTCCTCGGGAGCCGCCGCGATTGCGCTAGCTATTTTGACGATAGCCCAGGCGGGAGACAATATTGTGGCTTCTCCCTCGCTATATGGGGGAACCTTGGCGTTCTTAGCGAATAACCTGCCCCGTTATGGCATCACTACCACTTTTGTTACCGACCCTACCGATGCTGGGCAGTGGGAAGCTGCCACCAATGAACGCACTATTGCGTTCTTCGCCGAAACTATTCCTAACCCCAAAAATGATTTCCTAGATATTGAGGGCGTAGCCGAGGTTGCAAAACGGGTAGGAGTACCGTTCATTGTAGATAACACGGTGGCCACCCCCTATTTGACCCGCCCCCTAGAGTGGGGCGCCGATATTGTGGTGCATTCGGCCTCGAAATATCTGTGCGGACATGGCAACTCTATCCAAGGGGTGATTGTTGATGGCGGCTCTTTCGATTGGGGAGCTGATCCAGGGCGTTTCCCCCAGTTCAACCAGCCTGATCCGTCCTATCATGGCCTGGTTTATAAAGACCTCGGCGAGGCCGCGTTTATCACTAAAGCCCGGGTGCAGGGGTTACGTGATTTCGGGTTCGCAGCCAGTCCCTTTAACTCTTTCCTGGTAAATATCGGGATTGAAACCCTGTCACTACGGGTCCAGCGCCATGTGGAGAACGCTCAAAAAGTAGCAGAGTTCTTAGAGGGGCACCCGCAGGTAGCAGCAGTTAGCTATTCGGGGCTTGCCTCTTCCCCCACCCATGATTTACAACAAAAATACGCGCCTAAAGGCGCGGGAGCAGTGCTAGCTTTTGACCTTAAAGGGAACCGCGCCGATGGGGAGGCATTCGTAGATGCTTTAACCCTGCTATCGAACGTGGCGAACCTGGGAGATTTACGTTCCCTGGTTATTCACCCGGCCTCTACCACCCATTCGCAGGCTAATGAACAAGAGTTGGCGGCGGCGGGTATCAGCCAATCCACTATCCGAGTCTCGGTCGGTCTAGAGGACGTAGCAGACATTATCGCTGATCTGGAAGCCGGATTCGCGGCGATTAAGAAATAAGTGGCGCTTGCGCTTAAGGAATAAAAGACAACAATCCGGTATTAGCTGGGAGGAACCTCAATGTCTACAGCGTTAAAAGAAAAAACCGCCGGCGGGACAACAACCGAAATCTTTAATCCCCGCCAGCAATATCCGGGCACTAACTGGGCAAATAGTCCCGCTTGGCTGCCTGGGGACGATCCCGGTAACCGCCAATTCGTTTCCCTTGGGGAACTGCCCTTGGAAAACGGAGCCAGCCTGCCAGGAGGTTACCTGGCTTATGAAACTTGGGGAACACTCAACGCCGATGCCTCTAATGCAATTTTGATTGAGCACGCCCTGACCGGTGATTCTCATGTGATCGGATTGCAAAGCCCGGCGCACCCCACTGCGGGCTGGTGGGAGCGGGTAGTAGGGCCAGGCAAACCGATTGATACTGACCGTTATTTTGTGGTGGCTCCTAACTGCTTGGGCGGATGTCAAGGGTCTACCGGCCCTGCCTGGCCAGCGCCTGATGGATTGCCTTGGGGCTCTCGTTTCCCCGAAATCACTACCCGCGACCAAGTGCGAGCAGAGAATAAACTGCGCAAACAGCTAGGAATACTATCGTGGGCACTGGTGGTAGGCCCGTCTGCTGGAGGATTTCGCGCCCTGGAGTGGGCGTGCCTCTATCCGCAGCGAGTGCGGGCATTGGCGCTGGTCGCAACGGCCGCAGCGACCAGCGCCGACCAGACCGGTTGGGCACATATGCAGGTGCGTGCCCAAGAATTAGACCCCAGCTTTGCCGGTGGAGACTATTATTTATCAGCCGATAAAGAAGCCGGAAACCCGGGTATGGCGCTGGCTCGACAAATCGCGCACGCCACCTATCGCACTTCCGGCGAGTTAAACACCCGTTTTGGGCATAACCCCCAAAAAGGCGAAAATCCCCTGGCAGGAGGACGCTACGCCG
>NZ_JAKNHJ010000026.1 GCF_022133705.1 Varibaculum cambriense | reverse complement strand
CTTAAAACCCCAACCCCAAGAAAAAACGGACACATCTCCTGAAACCACACACTGTTCGGGGCACCAAATGATTTTCTATGAAATTATTCCCCCATCTGCTAGTTGCCATCCCTACTTACTGCATAGCTAACTGCTTAAACTAGCTGAAAACTGCCAGTTGCTTATCTTTTTCTTTCTAGGACGCGTGCAGAACCTGGAGTCGTGCGGGGAAAGGTTTTCCTCCTGCCCAAAATCCGGAAAAACCCCAGGTTTTCCGGATTTAACGCCCGCCCAACCTACTCGGATAAAACCTTTTCCCGCACTCACTAAAGCACGTCGTCTAGTCAACGCTCTGTGAACTCGAGACAGGACAAAACTTTGCCAAATGAGCCAACAGTCGATAGCGCGTTAGTCACGGTTATGTACTAATGATTTAGATTTTTTTAGGTCTAATTTGTTTGAGCCAGTTCTTCTTAAACTTCCCAATACCGCCGAAGAACTTATTGTAGGTTCCGCCATTTTCTTTCGCTTTGTATTTTATTACTGCCAGCTCAATGGTGCACAGATAGTCAGCAACCTGCTCCAGGCGATAATCGGTCATAGAAGTTTTCCGGCGTTGAACCGTATGTTTTGAGAGCATAGCCAATATTGCCTGATCCAAAGACTGGCTAACAACGTCTTGACCATTGTCGTAATAAACTTTAATAACCTTGAAGGATTGAAAGTAGTCTAAATGTTCGCGTAAAAATTCTGTTATATCCCGTTTCATACGGGTTTCTAATTGCTTATCATCCACAATATCTTTACTTCGATATCGAAAAGTTACATAGGATACTGGCAAATGGCGAACTAATGTTGCAAAACAGGTAAGAATCTTCTTTCTCTGCTGTATATCCAAGTATCGATATTGCCCATGTCCATTTAGCAAGGGTTCGGAATGAAATGGAATATTAGGCAAATCCGCAAATAAAAGCCGAGATTCATATTGGCTAATACACTGTTTAATGTCTTCTACTTGCTCATGAAAAACAAGAGTCAATAAGTAATAGCGAGAATTAGCGTTTCGATCTCCGCTTTCATCTACGAAAATGCTTAGCTCGCGCATCATCGCACTCCTAGTTAAAAAGCCGGGGGACTCCCCCGGCACTTGGAGGTAGCTTACAGCCACCAGTTTCATTTTATCGAAACTGGCATCACTAACACAACTAATCAATCAATTCGGCGGAGATTTCTTTTAGAGACTTTTCATCCTGAGGTCGTGCGGGGAAAGGTTTTATCCTAGCAGGCTATACACGCCTGCCATCGCATTTTTTCCCTTTCGGATACCTGGTTATAAATCAGAATTGTTTTTCGGGCTTTGCGTTGAAAATTAGTATTTGCTACGGGCAAATACTAATTTTGGGCAGGAGGAAAAACCTTTCCCCGCCCTCACCTATAAGGCACTGTCTAGCTAAAGCAGCTAATGCACTTTTGTTATAGAGAACCGGGTATGCGCGCGTTAGCTGGAGTTTTCCCATAGAGTGGAAGTAGCCCGGAAACTGCCCAACCCTCCCCCGGCAGGTGTCCTCTACAAGGAGCAGCAATGCGCAAGTTCGCTTTTTTGGATCTAGACGGAACCATAATCGACCACAACCAGGTGATTAGCCCAAAGGTAAAGGACGCTATCACCACCGCCACTGCGAACGGGCACAAAGTTTTTATCGCCACCGGGCGTTCCTATCCGGAGCTTTACCCCTTCCTATTTTCCCTGCCCTTTTCCGGCCTGATTACCGCCAACGGCGCGTACGTAGAATTGGGAGACGAAGTACTGGCCGATCATTCGCTAGATCAAGCCGCCATCGCCGAGTGGACAGATTATTTCCACCGCTCCGGCGCCACCTGGATTTGGCAAGGAAAAGACCATTTTTATCCCTCCGAAACATTCCTGGATTTTTTCCGTCTCTCCGGCAAATCTGACCGTGCCGCCACTGGGGATTGGTCTGCCTACCTAGAACAGATCACGCCTTACCTAGCCAGTGGAATCCCCACTTCTGCCGGAAAATGCATGTTCTACCTATCCCCGGAAACGCCCTCTAGCTTTGAAGAAGCTCACCGACTGTTCGGGGATCGCTATATGGTGATCCCCGGGTCAGTTGATGTACGCGTAGGAGAAGTGGTGGAACTGGGCGTAAAAGGGGTTAATAAAGGCAGCGCCATGCGGGAAGTACTCCACCACTTTGGCACAGACTCAGCTCAGGCACTCGCGATTGGAGATTCCGCAAACGACTATGAAATGGTGCGCGAAGCAGGCATCGGGGTGTGCCTGGCAGGCGGGGCAGAAGAACTTAGCAAGATTGCCGACTGGGTCGCTCCCCCGATTGAAGAGGACGGAGTGGCGGCCGCCTTTGAACGCTTCGGTTTACTGGATCCCGCTTAAGGGTTAAAAGAACTTATAACCTTCCAGATCAGTAAAGGTGAATCCTTTGCCGGTAGAAACGTTTACACAGGTAGCATCGGTGCCGCCGAAAGTGCAGGCATATTTACCTAGCTGAGTGTATTGACCGGTTCCCAGTGGCTGCAGATCAAAGCGTTTACCACTGTTATCCTTTTGACCAGATTTCACGTCTTGATACAGCGGAGTAGTGCCATTTACGCACCCACCAATACCAGAGGAACTATCCCACACCCCCAGCACGGACAGGCGAAGATCACCCTGTTTACACTTTCCGACGTTACCGGCAGCTTCAAAATTACTGGCGGTAGCACAGACCACGCCGCTGCCACTTGCGAGAGCACCCGAACCATCGGCTGCTAAGGGAACTAGTGGCGGCACGCCATCCTCAAGTTTTTCCGCAATGGTACAAACCACAATCCCGGATTGGGAGCGGAAAGTTACTCGCTTTTTATCCCCTCCCAATTGTGCCGGAGTCACTGGTTGTGCCGCTAACACTTTCTTGACCTGCTCAGTTTGGGTAGTGGACACCGGTTTAGGCTCGGGAGCTGCCACGGTTTCAGTAGTGCCTGCCTGAGATCCCAGAGGAACCGCTGAGGGCACCTTTCCGGTACTAAGCCGCACTATCTGCCAACTAACTAAAGCAATTAAAACCAGGATTACCAGTCCATATAGTAACCACCACGGGGATCGCCGCGAGGAGGTTACTTGCGGAGAATTCCCTTCTGCTTCGCCAGAGCTTGAAGCGTTCAAAGTTGAGGAAGCGATTGCCTCGGAGCTAGTTGGCGTTAATCCGCTAGGGGTAACTGCCTGAGGCTGCGGGGAAGTGCGGTTATTTTGCGGTGCCGGCAGGTTACTGGGCATTGTGCCATAAACCGCAGCAGGCGCATCATAGTCCCCCGCTGCTGCCGAAGAGTCCGCACGCGGGCTCAGCTGCTCTGAAGCAGGATAAGGTGTGGCCGGGCGCGGAAGAGAGCCGGGATCTGCTGGCGGATAGTTTTCAGCAGACTGGGAAGGCTCTAGGGCCGGCTGGACGCTTTGATACGAAGGCTCCGCTGGACGAGGGTCTCCTGCCCGAGCTGGGGGTACCTGCTGGTATAGGTTGGGATCCGGCTCTGCCGGCAGGGGAACCTGGGGAATCCCACCCACAGCATGCGGCAGCTGGGCAGGTGGCTGTGATTGTTGACTGGTAGAGCGGGGAGGGAAATAGCGGCCTTGCCCCGCTTCCGGGGCGTGCGGATTCACCTGCGGCTCGCTCTCGCCGCGATAACCGTAACCGGGCTGCTCACTCACGCTAGCCACTCCTCATTCACATCGGCGCTGCGTCCTTTGGACAGCAGATATTGGTTGAAATGCTGCGCCCATTCGCGATACTGATCGCGCTGGTAGTCTTGCAGTTGTCGCAAATCCATTTGCTCTAGTTGGGGATAGACAGCGCAAAGTGCTCGTAAAACCGCGATTGTTTGCCGCACATCCACCAGGGCATCATGCAGGCTATCCGTCCCGCGCACCTGATAAAACTCCGCTAGTGCCCCTAGGGTGCGTTTCCCCTTACGGTAGCGATCCAAAGCCCGATCTAGTACCAGAGGGTCAATTATCGGCAAAAACTCTACCCGTTCGCGCATAGTGGGTAGTCCCAGACGCTCCAGATGATGATCTAGCAGCGGCAGGTCAAAAGAGGCGTTATAGATAATCACCGGGATCTGTGCCTGACCGCAGGCCTCAAGCACCTGGGCAACTTCTGTCACCACTTGCTCTAGGGGGCGTCCGTGTTCGCGGGCATACTCGGTGGAAATCCCGTGCACTTGTTGGGCTGGTTCTGGGATAGGAACCCCGGGATCGGCCAGCCAGGTTTGTTCTCGGGTTTGTCCGTGCCGCCATTCCACGCAGGCGGCGGTAACTATCCGATCACTGGCAGGCTTTACTCCCGTGGTTTCGGTATCGAAACCCATAAATGGCCCTTCACTCCAACCCACCAATTACTCCTTGCCTCGCGCTATACTTACTGCACCTGTTGTTCAAATAATACGTGGTTACTTAACTGCTGAATGATAATTGGGAGCTTCAGCGGTCATCTGCACATCGTGCGGATGGGATTCCCGCAGGCCAGCACCAGTAATCTTTACGAAACGACCACGCTTCTTCAGGGTGGAAATATCGTGAGAACCGGTATAGAACATGGATTGCCGCAGTCCCCCGATTAGCTGATAGAGCACCGCCGAGAGGGCACCGGAGAACGGAACCTGCCCTTCGATTCCTTCCGGAACGATTTGGGCATCGCTAGTTACTTCCGCCTGGAAATAGCGATCCTTGGAATAGGATTTGCGTCCGCGCGAACTCATTGCCCCCAGCGAGCCCATGCCGCGGTAATGCTTATACTGTTTGCCATTCACGAACACCAATTCACCTGGTGATTCTTCGCAGCCTGCCAGCAAAGAACCCAGCATCACGGTATCGGCGCCTGCCACCATGGCTTTGGCAATATCACCGGAATACTGCAAACCACCATCGGCAATCAATGGCACTCCTGCTTTCGAACAGGCCTGGGCAGCCAGGTTAATCGCGGTAATCTGCGGTACCCCCACTCCGGCAACTACGCGGGTGGTACAGATCGAACCGGGACCTACCCCGACTTTCACCGCATCTACCCCGGCATCAATCAGTGCCTGCGCACCCTCGGCAGTAGCCACATTTCCCCCAATAATGTCGATATCGGAGAAAGTGGGAGAGGCTTTCAGCTTCTTAATCATCTCCAGGGCGAGCTTTGCGCCCCCGTTGGCGGTATCTACTACCAGCACGTCTACTTCCGCCTCCGCCAAGGCTTCGGCGCGTTCCCAGGTATCTCCCCAATATCCGAGGGCGGCTCCTACCCTTAAGCGTCCCTCTTCGTCTTTTGTAGAGTTGGGGTATTGTTCGGTTTTCACGAAATCTTTTACGGTGATTAGGCCGGTCAGGCGACCTTCATCATCGACTAATGGCAGTTTTTCAATCTTTTTTTCTGCTAGTAGTGCCCGAGCTTCCTCGCGGGGCATTCCTTTACGCCCGGTAGTAAGCGGCATCGGGGTCATAGCATCGCGAACCTTTACCGTGGCCCACTTGTCGGCGGGAATGAACCGTAGATCCCGGTTGGTGATAATTCCTTTGAGTTTACGATCCTCATCCACTACCGGCAGTCCGGACACCCGGTAGTGTCCGCATTCTTTATCCAGTTCCAACAGGGTCGCATCCGGACCGATAGTTACCGGATCGGTGATCATTCCGGATTCAGACCGTTTGACTTGGCGCACCTGCGCGGCTTGCTCCGCAATCGGCAAGTTGCGGTGGACGATTCCGATTCCCCCTTGGCGCGCAATCGCGATCGCCATATTAGCTTCGGTAACCGTATCCATGGCTGCAGATATTACCGGGGTGTGTAAGGTAATCCGTTTGGTTAGCCTACTGGAGGTATCGACTTCGGAGGGAATAACATCGGTAGTTTCGGGAAGTAACAGAACGTCGTCATAAGTTAGCCCGTCGAGGGCATCCAGGTGTTCGATAATCACCTTTTTAAGGTTAGCGCGAAGAGCCGGGCTCCCGCCACTTTCTTTCGGCTATTAACCCCAATTCCAGCAATTTTTCCATTAGATGTGACTCGTTTTACCTTGGGATGAAAACTTGAAAGATTGCCGCTCGCCTCGAATGCTTTTTACTCCGCCTAGAGCATTGTGCCTGCACCCGACTTTACTGTTCGCTGAGCGCTAACCCGCAATCTTTACCCTATTGAGCTGCAGATTAATCTACTGTTTACATTTTATTCACCGCAGAATGGTCTATTTTTCAGAGAACCGTAAGATATCTCCTCCATACTGAGCGATAACTAACAGGGATAAAAAGGAGTATCGAATGAGCGACATCTCGCGACTTCCCGGACCGGTGGCTGATTTATGGGAGTGGCAATATCAGGGAGCTTGCCGCAACCTAGACACCGAACAGTTTTTTCATCCCGAGGGCGAACGCGGGGGAACTCGCCGCAGGAGAGATGATGCCGCCAAAGCTATCTGCGCCAAGTGTCCGGTGATCGCACAGTGCCGCGAATATGCGTTGGCAGCGCAAGAACCCTACGGAGTATGGGGCGGTCTTACCCAAGAGGAACGGCGTGAGCTGATTAGGCAAAGTCGCGAGGAAGCCCAGCGGCTTACCGCTTAGCTCCTCCCCAGCAAAACCGGTTGCCGGGTAGCAGCAGCTAGCGGGGACGGTTAAATAAAAAATGGATCCAGGTTATGCCTGGATCCATTTTGCATTATTGCCCGCTACTTCTTGTTGCGGCGTTGGTGACGAGTCTTACGCAACAGCTTACGGTGCTTTTTCTTGGACATGCGCTTGCGGCGCTTTTTGATTACCGAGCCCACTAGGTTCTCCTTTTGCTTCTTGGTGCGCGCGCGGCGCAGATATTACCTTAAGGTATTTTTCTCGCCCTACTATACAACAACTTAAGCGGCGATTAACTATTGGCTACCCCTGAAGACTGTTCCCAGTCACCAAAACCCTGACCCATCATCTGGTCGATTGCCGCAGCCGGTACCCGAAAAGACTTACCAACTCGAACTGCGGGGATATCACCGGCGTGGATCATCCGATAGACCGTCATCTTGGACACACGCATTAGTTCCGCGACCTCTGCCACTGTTACGAAGCGCGGAGCTTGCTGCTGTGCCATAATGTTCCGTCCTAATTTCGAATCCATGCCGGTTAGGGATTATTTATAAGCTTAAGCCGTTGACCTAGAAAAATTCTAGAGTTTCAGGCATCCATGTCTAAAAATACCCCAAGAGACCCACTTTTCTCAACTGCCACAGGAAAGTACCTAAAAAACCGGAAATTTTCGTTATTTTTTAGAGTTGCTTTATTTATTTTTATACTGTTTTACTCTACTGGAAGCTATATTTTCCGGTATTGGCGCCGCGGAAATATTCCTGCCTACCTGTCCTAACCGAAAGTAGAGGCAGCGGGTTAATATCAAGGCAGGAAATATTTCTACCTAAAGGGGGTGCAATGGCAAAACAGCGGCGCGTTTCCAAGCGTGCGAAGGTCAGAGAATCGCTAGACCATCTTGCCCGCACCTCCCCCGCACGGCTGGTAGTACTGGTGTTCGCAGCAATCATCCTGGTGATGACGCTACTGCTTTCTTTACCGATTGCCACCACCACCGGCAAACCTGCTCCTCTGGTCGATGCGGTTTTTACTTCCACCTCAGCCGTTTGTGTAACCGGTCTGACCGTAGTCAACACCGCTTCTTACTGGTCTTTATTTGGACAAATCGTAATCATACTGGGTATCCATATTGGTGGCCTGGGGGTGATGACCCTGGCATCGATATTGGCATTAGCGGTATCGCGCCATATTGGACTGACCCAAAGAATGCTGGCTGCCATCGAAAAAACCGCCTCCCTCGGCAAAGTCGGCGCCCTGATCCGCACGGTTATCGTTACCTCGCTGACTTGCGAATCAATTATTTTCATTGCGCTATTACCGCGCTTCTTAACCTTAAACGAGTCCGTTGGCTCCGCGATCTGGCACGCCCTATTTCAATCAATATCGATCTTTAACAACGCGGGTTTTATCAACCTGCCCGAGGGCATCGATGCCCATCTGGGGGATTGGTGGATGATCAGTCCCGTGATCTTGGGAACTTTCCTGGGAGCCTTGGGATTCCCAGTCATGTTAGACCTCAAAGAAAACTGGCGTTCCCCCCACAAACTCAGTTTGCACTCAAAACTAACTATCACCACCTACCTGGCCGTTTGGTTATTTACCGCAGTAGTAATCGCCTTTTCGGAATGGAACAACCGGGGGACCTTCGCGTCCATGAGCACCTCCGAATCCCTACAAACCTCGATTCTGTTCGGAGTCAACTCCCGCTCCTCCGGGATTAGCACCATTGACGTGGGACAAATGACCAGAGGCTCCTGGTTCCTGCTGGATGTGCTGATGTTTATCGGCGGGGGCTCCGCCTCTACCGCGGGCGGTATCAAAGTCTCTACCTTGGCGGTGATGATCTTGGCGATAATGGCTGAGGCGCGCGGGGATCGGGACGTAGAAGCTTTCCATCGCCGCATTCCCCCCTCGGTAGTGCGCCTCTCAGTGGCCGTGACCGGTCTGGGCGCCATCCTAGTGGTGACCGCTATCTTCTTCCTGCTATCGGTAACGGACTATTCGATGGACGTTGTCGGATTCGAAGTGATTTCTGCTTTCGCCACCGTAGGATTATCAACCGGAATCACCCCCGATTTACCGATTATCGGCAAGTATTCACTGGTACTGCTCATGTTTGCGGGCAGAACTGGCACTATGACCGTGGCGGGGGGGGGGGGGGGGGGGGGGGGGGGGGGGGGGGGGGGGGGGGGGGGGGGG
>NZ_JAKNHJ010000025.1 GCF_022133705.1 Varibaculum cambriense | reverse complement strand
CCCCCCCCCCCCCCCCCCCCCCCCCCCCCCCCCCCCCCCCCCCCCCCCCCCCCCGGACAGTAATGCTTAAGGGGGCGCTTAGTCACCGTTTTCGTGTCTGGCTGGTTGTAGTTCAAAAAGAAAGCGCTTATCGGGAGCTTCATCTGCTGTTAGGTAAGCCAGTGGCGGCTCCGATGCCTGGGCAAATGTTCAGGACAGACAGCCGGGTTTCTCGTTTGTCGGGTGTAATTACCGATGCCGGGATTCTGCCAATGGAGCTGGAGCAGGTAATAGATATCTGACCGGTGATCGGCAGGGAGGTAATCTCCCTGCCGATCATTTTTATAAAAGTATCTCTGCTCACAACCGGGTCTTAAAGTTACGCATAGTTATTCATAACTTGATATAAATATGCACTATGAAGGTTTCAATTGTTGGTGCCAGCGGATTTGCCGGAGGAGAAATCCTGCGGATAGTAGCTGCCCACCCCAATTTCGAGGTCGATCAGCTATGCGCGTCCTCCTCAGCAGGAAAAAAGCTAGGGGAGTTTCATCCCCAGCTTCCCCAATTAGCCAAGCAAGAATTAAAAGCAGTAGACCCGGAGGCGCTAAAAGAAAGCGCCGCTATTTTCCTGGCGCTACCCCACGGACAATCCGGGAAAATAGCAGCGCAACTACGCGCAGGTGGGGTAGAGAGCCTGTTAGTAGATTGCGGGGCCGACCATCGGCTTACCTCTAAAGCAGCCTGGGACAGTTACTATGGCGGTGAATACTGCCCGGCCTGGACCTATGGAATGCCGGAACTTAAATGTGCTTCCGAGCCTTCGCAGCGTGAGCAGCTGGCGTGCGCCCAGCAGATTGCGGTTCCCGGATGTAACGTAACTGCGGTTACCTTCGCTTTTCAACCGCTGGTAGCAGCCGGATTGATTGATCCAAACGATATTGTCGCTACTTTAGCGGTGGGGTATTCCGGAGCTGGAAAATCCCTAAAACCGCACCTATTGGCCACCGCTGCCCTGGGCAATGCCCAGCCCTATGCGGTAGGCGGAACCCATCGCCATATCCCTGAAATCGCGCAAAACTTTGCGGTTAGCAGCGGGAACAACCCCGAGGACTATAAAATCACCCTCACGCCGGTGTTAGTACCCATGTCGCGGGGAATCCTGGCAACCGTTACCGCCGCTGCGACTCAAAAAACTTCTACGAAGCAGCTGCACGCCCTCTATCAGGATTTTTATCAGGAAGAAAATCTGATTCAGGTACTTGAACGCGGCTCTTGGCCGCAAACCCAAGCCGTGACCGGCAGTGCAAACGTGCAGGTACAGGTGGCATTAGATAAACGGTCCGGAAAAATAATCGCTCTCAGCGCCCTCGACAACCTAGGAAAAGGAACCGCGCAGGCGGCCGTGCAGTCAGCTAACCTGGCGCTGGGTCTGCCCGAATATAACGGCATTAACCAGATTGGAGTTGCCCCGTGAAAAAAGATAAAAGCCTCCAAGGCGTAACCAGCGTACCCGGATTCAAAGCCTGCGGAATCGCCTCCGGAATGCGCCGCAAAGGACGCAAAGACCTAGCCCTCGTCCTCAACACCGGGAAAAACCCGGTAGCAGCTGGGGTATTCACCTCCAACCGTTTCGCCGCCGCCCCCGTACTCTACTCGCGGGCTGTCCTCGCAAAAGGTGCGAGTGGAATGCGCGCGGTGGTGTTAAACTCGGGCAGCGCCAACGCCTGCACCGGGGAAAACGGTCTTAAAGATACGGTTGCCAGCGCCAAGGCAGTCGGGGATGCTCTAGAAATAGATCCGCGAGAGGTATTAGTGTGCTCCACCGGAATGATTGGGACACCCCTGCCGATGGACAAAATGCTCTCCGGGATTGAAACCGCTGCCGCGAGCCTATCTAAAGAGGGCGGCGCAGATGCCTCCTGGGCCATTCTCACCACCGATAACGAACCTAAAACCGTTCACTTGCAGGCTGAAGGTTATCAAATGGGAGGAATGGCGAAAGGGGCAGGAATGCTTGCTCCCGCCCTAGCTACGATGCTTTGTGTAATCACCACTGACGCGCTCCTCGATGCTGAAACTGCCCAAAAGGCACTAGAGCTTGCCTGCGCGAAAACCTTTAACCGGCTAGATTCCGATGGCTGCATGTCCACCAACGACACTGTACTTTTGCTGGCCTCCGGGGAAAGCGGAACCGTTCCCAGCGGATTTACCGAAGCGCTCACTCAAACTTGCGCCCAGTTGGCGCGCAAACTAGCTGATGATGCGGAAGGCGCGCAGCATACGGTAGAAATCGCAGTCACCGAGGCTGAAAATGAAGCCGGGGCTTTAATCGCTGCGAAAACCATTTCCCGCTCAAACCTGGTAAAAACCGCAATCGCCGGGTGTGACCCCAACTGGGGAAGAATCGTTTCCGAACTGGGCACCGTACCTGAAAGCGTTTGCCCCTACGACCCGAGCGCGGTATCGGTGCTGTTCAACGGGGTGCAAGTTTGTAAAAACGGCGCTGCTTGGGGAAATAGGCAAGACGTTCCCTTTGAAAGCCGTGACGTGCATTTAGAGGTACGCCTGGGAGCCGGAAACGCCCAGGCTAGCGTATTGACCAATGACCTTACCCACGAATATATTCACATCAACGCGGACTATTCATCATGAGTACAAAACATTTATCAGCCTGGGACAAAGCCGGGATCCTGCTAGAAACCTTGCCGTGGCTGCGCGAATACTCCGGCTCGCGGATTGTGATTAAATACGGCGGAAACGCCATGATATCTGAAGAGCTAAAAGCCGCTTTTGCCCAGGACGTAAGTTTCCTACATGAATGGGGGATTGAACCGGTTGTGGTGCATGGGGGCGGCCCGCAAATCAACTCCATGCTGAAAACCCTGGGGATTGAAGCCCCCTTTGTTTCCGGTCTGCGGGTCACCAGCCCCGAAGTAATGAAAGTCGTGCGCATGGTACTGACCGGGACAGTGCAGCGCGAACTGGTTTCGCTACTCAACGAATCCTCCATCGCGGCAATCGGGATTTCTGGCGAGGACGGAGCGTTTTTACGTGCCCAAAAACAAGGGGCGACAGTAGATGGAAAACCCGTCGACCTGGGGCTAGTGGGTAAAGTAACCGCCGTAGATCCCGGGCCGATAGAAGATTTACTGCAATCGGGGCGTATCCCGGTGGTTTCCTCCATTGCGGTAAACCAAGACAACCCCACGCAGGTATTAAATATCAACGCAGATTTGGCGGCCGCGGCAGTCGCAGGAGCCATTGGGGCTAAGAAACTAATCGTCCTCACCGATGTGAAAGGACTCTATCGCAACTGGCCAGACCCGGATAGTCGGATTTCGCAGCTAAAGGCGAGCGAGGCCGCCCAAATGCTGCCTACCTTGGAATCGGGAATGCGCCCCAAAGTGCAAGCCTGTATCCAAGCCTGTGAACAGGGAGTACCCCGTGCCACCATTATTGATGGGAGGGTGCCGCACTCGATGCTGCTAGAAATCTTCACCGATACCGGATTTGGAACTATGGTGATGGGAGATAGCCATGACTAACTCTGAATGGATCAGCGTCTACCAAGAAAACCTTTTAGGGGTATTCGGACAGCCGCAGGCCTGTTTTACTCACGGACAAGGCATCCGGGTGTGGGATATAGACGGTAAAGAATACCTAGATTTACTGGGCGGAATCGCCGTTAACGCCCTCGGATATGCTCATCCCGAAATCGTGAAAACTATTCATGAGCAAGCCAGCCGCTTTACTCACGTCTCCAACTTTTTCACTACTCCTCAGCAGGTAGAGGCCGCGGGCGCCGTAAAAAGGGTTTGCGCCGCCGGCTGGAGTAGCGAGGTCGAGGCGGAAATCGCCTCCCAGGCGCGAGTGCTATTTGTAAACTCGGGCACCGAAGCCAATGAAGCCGCCTTGAAAATGGCGCTAGCTGCCCAGCCGGGAGGGCGCGCGATTGCGGTAAAAGGGGCATTTCACGGGCGCACCTTGGGCTCACTATCGCTAACCTATAAAGCTCCCTACCGCGAACCATTTGCTCCCTTTGTGGGGCCTACCGAGTTTGTGGAGGCGTCGGTAGCAGGCATCCAGGGGGTAGATCCGAAAGGAATATCCGCGATTTTCCTGGAGCCGCTGCAAGGTGAAGCAGGCGTAATCCCCCTAGCACCGGAAGTTTTAGCGGCAGCACGCCAGCTCGCTGACCAAACCGGCGCGCTGCTAATTTTTGACGAAGTGCAAACCGGGATGGGCAGATGCGGAAAATGGCTTGCCCACCAGGGAATCTGCTTTGACGGGAAAGAAATAGTTCCGGACGTGGTGACTTTAGCTAAAGGCTTAGGGGCGGGAGTGCCGGTCGGAGCGTGTGTAGCCATGAACGAACGCGCCGCCAGTGCCCTAAAACCGGGAAGTCACGGCACTACCTTCGGGGGAAACCCGCTGGTAACTTCAGTAGTGGCGCGCACCATCTCCCTGATGGAGGAACTGGATTTACCGGCGCACGCTAGCGCAATTGGGGACGCCTGGATGCAGGCGATTGCCGAGGCCCAAATCCCAGGGATAAAAGAAACCCGGGGGCAAGGGCTGCTGCGCGGCCTCGTCCTCGAAAAAAATGTTGCCCCGCAACTGGCGAAGGCTCTGTTTAAGGCGGGATTTATCGTTAATGCTCCGGCAGCGAACATAATTCGCTTGGCGCCGCCCCTAATTATTGAACTTGACGAAGCAAAAACCCTGATACCGGCGTTAAAAGAAGCGCTCGCGCAGGTAGAACTAGACCTAGAAAAAGGAGAATAACCATGAGTAAAGATCGGGTAGTACTGGCATATTCGGGCGGATTGGACACTTCGGTGGCCATCGGCTGGATCGGGGAGCAAACCGGCAAAGAGGTGATCGCCTGCGCCGTTGACGTAGGACAGGGCGGGGAAGACCTGGAGGTAATTCGCCAGCGTGCCCTGGATTGCGGGGCAGTCGATGCCTATGTGGCTGACGCTAAGGACGAGTTCGCCGAAGAATATTGCCTACCGGCAATCAAAGCCAACGGCCTATACATGGATCAATATCCGCTGGTATCGGCGCTTTCTCGGCCACTGATCTGTAAACACCTGGTGAAAGTAGCGAAAGACTTTGGTGCCGATACCGTGGCTCATGGTTGTACCGGTAAAGGTAATGACCAGGTACGTTTCGAAGTGTCGCTCACCAGCCAAAACCCGGAGATTAAATGTATCTCCCCGGTACGGGATCTGGCGCTCACCCGGGATGTGGCGATTAAATACGCGGAAGAACATGAACTGCCGATCGAAACCACTAAACACAATCCCTTCTCTATTGACCAGAATGTGTGGGGGCGCGCGGTAGAAACCGGATACCTGGAGGATCTATGGAATCCACCTACTAAAGACGTCTATGTTTACACCGATGACCCCGCCTATCCGCCGATCCCGGATCAGGTAGTTATTAGTTTTGCAGAGGGCGTGCCAGTAGCTTTGGACGGGCAAAAAATGTCGCCCCTGGAAATCATTCAAGAAATGAACCGCCGGGCAGGCGCCCAGGGGATAGGTCGCCTAGATATGGTGGAAGACCGCCTAGTAGGGATTAAGTCGCGGGAAATCTATGAGGCTCCCGGCGCGGTGGCGCTGATTATCGCCCACCAAAACCTAGAAAACCTGACCCTAGAGCGCGAACAAGGACGCTTCAAACGGCAAGTAGAACAACGCTGGTCAGAGCTAGTTTATGAGGGGCAATGGTATTCACCGCTCAAAGGTTCGTTAGATGCCTTCGTAGAAGACAGCCAAAAATATGTCACCGGCGATATCCGGATGATTCTGCACGGCGGGCGGGCAGTAGTTGATGGACGGCGCTCCGAAGTCGGCTTGTATGACTTCAACCTGGCGACCTACGATTCAGGAGACAGCTTCGACCAGTCCCTCTCGCGCGGCTTCATTGGAATCTATGGGCTCTCAACCCAGTTGGCAGCGGCGCGGGAACAAAAAGAAAGCCAGAAATAACTATGAGCGAACAGGTATCGCTATGGGGAGGACGCTTTTCTGGCGGCCCTTCCCAGGCTTTAGCGGCACTTTCAGTATCCACCCACTTCGATTGGCGCCTGGCGCTCTATGATTTAGCCGGTTCGCGCGCCCACGCCCGGGCACTCGCCGGAGCCGGTCTGCTAGACGCGGAAGAACTATCGCAAATGCTGGCGGCTCTGGAGCGGCTGGAAGAAAAAGTTAAAAGCGGTGCCTTCACCCCCGACCCCGGTGATGAGGACGTACATACCGCCTTAGAGAGAGGACTATTAGAGGAGGCTGGATCGCATTTAGGGGGGAAACTGCGCGCTGGACGCAGCCGCAACGACCAGATCGCCACCCTCATCCGGATGTACCTGCGAAACCAGGCGCGCGCCCTATCCGAGCGAATCATCGAAGTAGTCGAGGCGCTTTTGAGCCAAGCGAAAGTGGCCGGGGATACCGTAATGCCGGGACGCACCCATATGCAGCACGCCCAACCGGTATTGCTAGCCCACCAGCTACTCGCCCACGTGTGGCCGCTGCTGCGAGACATTCAGCGTTTTGAGGATTGGGATCGGCGCGCCGCCGCCAGCCCCTATGGTTCCGGGGCGCTCGCGGGCAACACCCTGGGGTTAGACCCGGAGCAAGTAGGGGCAGACCTAGCCTTTGACCGGGTAGTAGAAAACTCCATAGACGGAACCGCCACCCGCGACGTGGTAGCCGAGTTCGCGTTCATCTGCGCCCAGGTCGGGATCGATATTTCCTCCCTTGCGGAAGAAATCATTATTTGGAATACCAAAGAGTTCGGGTACGTCACCTTAGATGATGCTTTCTCCACGGGATCATCGATTATGCCGCAAAAGAAGAACCCGGACGTGGCAGAATTGGCACGCGGTAAAGCCGGTCGCATGATTGGGGACTTAACCGGTCTGCTTACGGTACTTAAAGGTCTACCTTTTGCTTATGCTCGTGACCTGCAAGAAGATAAGGAGCCAGTCTTTGACCAGGTTGATACTTTAGAGGTGCTATTACCGGCTGTTAGCGGCATGGTCGCCACTATGAAGATTGACTATGGTCGCCTAGAAGAACTCGCGCCGCAAGGGTTCTCGCTGGCCACGGATATTGCCGAGTGGCTAGTGGCGCGGGGAATGCCGTTTAGGCAAGCACATGAAGTATCCGGGGCTTGCGTGCGCGAATGTGAAGAAAACGGGATAGAACTAGCAGATTTGAGTGACGAACAATTCGCCGCTATCGACCCGCTGCTAACTCCCGAAGTGCGGGAAGTGCTCAGCCCGGCTGGATCGGTGCGCGCCCGCGCCGGACGCGGAGGAACGGCGCCCGTACAGGTAGCCCGGCAGCTAGAGTCTGCCGAGCAGCAGATCGCGCGCATCCGCACCGATTTCGCCGGTAAACATCTGGAATTTAAATAATCCCTTGCCTTGTCATCCGGCGCGGTTTGTGGAGCCTGGGGGAGAAGTTTTTCCTCCTGCCCAAAAACTCTAAAAAGCCCTATGGCTTTTTAGAGTTTTGCGCCCACCTAGCCTGCTCGGATAAAACTTCTCCCCCAGGCGTACTTTCAAAAGTGCTGCTGCCTACTCATGTCTAGTGCGGGGTGTTCTTACTTTTTAATCCCGTCGTTGTTTTCCGGAAATCGGTGGCTCGCACGCTAGGGGAATAAATCAGCCCACTGGCAACATGGACAGTGTTCAGCCGGCGCGTCCCTTGTCGATTGTGATGCAAATTCGTTCGTAAGCGTAGGGGCACGGTGTTACTGTTGTTCGCTCACGACGGTCAGCAAACGCGAGGGCTAGGTTTTATCCGAGTGGGCGCGGTGGGCATAAGAATTCGGAAAATGCCTGCGGTCTTTTTCCGAATTCTTGGGCAGGAGGAAAAACCTAGCCCTTGCGGGGAAGGGGCAGGAGGAAAAACTTCTTCCCCGGGTACACGGGGGGAACTAGCCCTTGCGTGTAACGTGCAGATTTTGCGCTTGTTAGGAGGGGCGGAGGATGGCAAAGGGGTCGGTTACCTGCAGGCAGTGATTAGTGAAGCGGAAACGGCGAGCGGGGCGCCCGCCTTTGGTGCCGGGCGCTTTACGTTGACCGGTGGGGGCGAGTTGCCCGCGGCGACTGAGCACCCGCTGCAAGTTGGTGGGGGAAACTTCATGCCCCAAGGCAGCCTGGTAGAGGCGGGTTAGTTCCGCCATAGTGAAATCCGGAGGCGCCAAGGCAAACGCAATATTGGTGTAGGAAAGTTTTGCCCGCAACCGGTCTACGCCCTCGGAAATAATGTCGGCATGGTCGTAAGCCATTTGTGGCAGGTCGTTTACCGGCACCCACTGGGCGTAAGCCGGAATTGCGGTAGTAACGTCGGCAGGTACTAACCCTAAATAGGCGGTGGCCACAGTGCGTTGACTGGGGTCGCGGCGGGGATCAGAACGAGTACCTAACTGTTCCATATAGGAAAGCGCGCCAATATCCATCTTTTCGGATAGATGGCGAAAAGCGCTGGCACCCAGGGTTTCTTCTGGTTCTAAAGGACCGGAGGGGAGGGCGGGCAAACCCTGAAAGGGGGAGTGTTCACGGCGCGCCACCAGCACCATTAGCTGCGGGTAATCTCCCCGGATTTGCAAGACTACACTGAGTGCCTCATGCCGGTAGACGGCAACATCTTCGGCGTCTCGCAATTGGGTTCTCACAAAACCTTATGGTAGCTTAAATTTTAGTTTTCGACTATTAGGCGAAAACTAAAAGAGATACCTCGACAAGGAAAGTTTCCAAGATGAAACAACGGATTAAAGGCTGGCTATCGCTATTTTTTATTGACGCAATGACCGGTATGGCACACGGGCTATTCGCTTCCCTGATTATTGGCACCATCATGGTGCAGGTAGGCGGTTTTATCCCCGGAATAATCGGGCGGGGACTGGTGTTAATAGGTTCGGTGGCCTCGGTCCTTACCGGAGCCGGCATCGGGATGGGGGTAGCGCACCGCCTGCACGCCTCTACCTATGTAGTGGTAGGAACCGGACTAGCCGGAATGATCGGAGCCCATGCTGCCAAAATCTTGAGCGGGGGAATCGTGGACGGTCTTTCCATGCAGCTACAGGGGCCGGGAGAACCGTTGGGGGCATTTATCGCTTCTTTCGTGGCGGTCGAGTTTGGCCTACTAGTTTCCGGTAAAACCCCAGTAGATATCTTGGTTACCCCCTTCGTGACTGTTACCTCTGGAGCCATTGTGGGGCTGCTCATTGGACCAGGAATCTCGCAGATGATGACCGCTCTCGGAGCCATCATTAACTGGGGAACTGAGCGGCAACCCTTCCTAATGGGCATTATTGTGTCGGTACTAATGGGGATGATTCTAACCCTCCCGATTTCCTCGGCAGCTCTCGGAATCGTGTTGGGGCTATCCGGGTTAGCGGCCGGGGCGGCAACCGTGGGGTGTAGCGCGCAGATGGTAGGTTTCGCAGTAGCGTCATATCGAGAAAATAAAGTTTCCGGCCTAATCTCGCAGGGAATCGGTACCTCCATGCTGCAGGTCCCCAATATTATGCGACATCCCTTAATCTGGGTTCCCCCCACTTTGGCATCTGCGATTCTTGGTCCCATTGCCACCATGGTTTTCAAAATGGAATCGAATGCTGCCGGCTCCGGAATGGGAACTTCCGGTTTAGTGGGACAGATTATGACCTGGAATGTAATGGGGCCAACTACATCTTGGCCAGCACTTTTGGGAATGATCTTGCTGCTGCACTTTATTGCCCCCGCCGCCCTCTCTTTGCTATTTGCTGAGTTTATGCGGAAGCAGGGTTGGATTAAGGCCGGGGATATGCTGCTCGAAAAATAGGCAGCATTCCGGATAGGAAGCAAACCCCCAGCTGCGTCCGCAGGTAGGTTAGACTAAGCCCGAGAAGAATATATACGTGTTCACCCCGAGGGGGATCACGAGTTTAACCTGCATAAGAAAGGAATATCGTGGCCGATATTATTGATGAGCTGGAATGGCGGGGCCTACTTGCCCAGCACACTGATCTCGCGAAACTGCGGGAAGCACTTGCCAATGGACCGGTCACTTTCTATTGCGGTTTTGATCCTACTGCTGCTTCCCTGCATCACGGACATTTGGTGCAGGTGCTGATGATGCGGCATTTGCAAAAGGCAGGGCACCGTCCTATTGCTCTGGTTGGGGGAGCTACCGGATTAATCGGGGATCCCCGGATGACCGCGGAGCGGCAGCTGCAACCCAAAGAAGTAGTGGCGGGCTGGGTAGAGCGCCTGCGCGGGCAAATCAGTCGTTTCCTGGATTTCGAGGGCGACAACCCGGCAATCATGGTCAACAATATGGACTGGATTCAGGATCTAGGAGCGATTGAACTCCTCCGTGACTTGGGTAAAAACTTCCGGATGGGAACCATGTTGTCCAAAGATGCGGTGGCGCGGCGTCTAAAATCCGAAGAAGGAATTTCGTACACGGAGTTCAGCTACCAAATCCTGCAAGCCTATGATTTCCTTCAGTTATACCGCCGCTACGGCTGCACCCTGGAAACCGGAGGCAACGATCAATGGGGCAACCTGGTGGGCGGCATGGATCTAATCCACAAGGTAGAGGGCAAAGACGTCCACGTCATGACCACCCCTTTGATTACCAAGGCGGATGGCTCCAAGTTTGGTAAATCCGAGGGCGGGGCAATTTGGCTAGATCCGGAGATGCTTTCGCCCTACGAGTTCTATCAGTTCTGGCTGGGTGCTGAAGATGCGGACGTAGTTCGATTCCTGAAGGTATTCACTTTCCTATCCCGTGAGGAAATTGAAGCGTTGGCAGTCGAGGTAGCTGAGCGTCCTCATAAACGCGAAGCTCAAAAGGCGCTGGCCGCGGAGGTGACCCGTCTGGTGCACGGTCAAGAGGCACTAGATCAGGTGCTGGCAGCGACTGAAGCCCTGTGGGGTAGTGGCGATCTGCGTCAGGTGGACGGCAAGACTCTGAAGGGAGCGACCGCCCATTTGCCCAGTGCCACGGTAGAAATCGGGAAAACTAACCTGGTGGATCTGCTGATAACCGCCGGCTTTGAGAAGGGGCGCGGCGCGGCGATGCGCACCATTAAGAACGGTGGCGCTTATCTGAACAATCAGAAGGTTACCGACCCGGATCGGCTTATCACTTCCGAGGACGTGCTGCCGGGTTCTTTGGTGCTTTTCCGGAAAGGCAAGCGCAATCTAGCTGTCGCTTACCTGCAAAAATAGCTTATTTTTGGCGGTGTGTGAGAGGTCACCGCGTCTCAGTTTGAAGTTTTCTAACTGCAGTAGGTAAGTTAATACCTGTTGCCCCGGCAGAGAGCTTCGGTTCTGGGTCAGTGGGCTAGATTGTTTGACTTAGTACTTAACAGATAAGAACTGGTTTTATGGCCTGTTTCACTTACAAATAAGTTGAAAGCCAAAAACCAAATCTGTTAGACTGAGACTCGCGCGTTTTTCGCGCAGCGACCTTTACTGATCGTTTTTGGTTGGTTTGTGGTTTGGTTGTTTGTGTTCTCGATAGTGTGTTTTTTTGTTT
>NZ_JAKNHJ010000024.1 GCF_022133705.1 Varibaculum cambriense | reverse complement strand
CTACGCCCCAACGAGCGCGGGAGAGTAAGAAACCACCACAACCATTTTAAAAAGGAGGCCAAGCCCTAGATGGGCTTGGCCTCCTAACTATATGTAGAACTTTTTGCAGACCGTTGGTAGCTAGGCGTGGTCAAGACTGGTCGTAAACGAGGCGATAACTATAGGTAGGATAAAGGCATGCGTATCGGGATAGTTACAGACTGCTACCCGCCACATATGGGGGGAATTGAAACTCAAACCTACAATTTAGCGCAGCGCCTGAAAGGAGCTGGACATTTACCAGAAGTAATCACTGCCACCCGAAACGGATCCTTCGTCGGGCGTCGTATAGAAGATAACATTCCGGTGCATCGTTTAGGCATGCCCACCCTTGGGTTTACACCTATGAATCCCTTTGCTGCCCCTCTATTTCGGGCTATTTTTCCCCGCTTCGATCTCTTGCATGTACATGTGGGAGTCTTGTCGCCATTTGCACACTTGGCTCTGCAAATTGCGGCCGGAAGCCAGATTCCAACCTTAGTTACCTTCCACTGCGAACTGGCCGCTTGGGCTCCGTTAATGCGCAACAGCGGTTTCTTCAACCGGTGGGTAGAGGCTGGAGTCCTGTTCTCTGGAGTTTCCTCGCTAATGAACTCCCAAATTAACCAGTTACTAGCGCCCCAAAATCGGCAGTCTTGGCCGATAACCCCAAACGGGGTCGATACCGACTATTGGTCATCGCCAGCACCTGCCTTGGGATCTGCGTCCGGGCACGAAAATATAGATAGACCAGGCTCGCCGATAACAGCTAATGACCCAAATTTAGAGGTTCCCGCTAATAACACTTTTCACGCAGTCAGTGCTATCCGTTTAATGCCCCGCAAACGACCACTGGCGCTTATTAAATTTACCGAAAGAGTAAACCGAATCCTGGGTAGTCAAGGAAATTTGCAGCTAAAAATTTTTGGGGAAGGGACGCTGCAACCCCTGCTGCGTCAGCAGCGGCAAGTTAGCCAGGGACAAGTTATCCTACCAGGTAGGCAGGATCCCTCTGGTCTGTTAACCGCTTACCGCCATGCTGACTTTTTTATAACCTTATGCCTGCATGAAAGCTTTGGGATCGCGGCCGCGGAAGCGCGAGCTAGCGGGTTACCGGTAATCGTGCGGTCACAAAGCCCCATAACCGACTTTATTACCGAGGGCGTCACCGGTATTACCGCTGACACTGACCAGAAACTAGCGGAAAAAACCGCCGCCGCCCTCTTAAATGGAAAGCTGAAGAATCTGCGCGACAACTGCAAGCGGCAGCCTAGCCCAGTCTCCTGGGAACGGTGCCTCCAGGCAACGCTGGCGGCCTATGAGCAGGCAATAGAGTACCGCCGAAAAAAGTAGCTTCACGCTGCAAATAAATAAAAGCAAACAGGGCGATCCCTAATAGAATCGGTATGCCCCCCATGTGCGATAGTACCGAGGAAATCCGCATCCTCTAGACCCGACCGGATCGAGAGGGCGGGCACGCCCTCGGGAAAAATAAAGCTAGTTGCCCTTCGCTTGTTTCTTTGCTGCCATAATCCCTTCTGCGCGGCGCATAAAATCCGAGAGCCTACTGGCAGCAGCCACCACCGCCGGGCCGTGAATCCTGCCGGGCTGGCGTCCCATGCGATCAATGGGACCAGAAACACTCAAAGCCGCCACCACTTTTCCCGAGGCTAGCCGTACTGGCGCAGAAACGGAGGCCAATCCGGGTTCGCGTTCTCCGATAGATTGCGCCCAGCCCCTGCGGCGGACTACCGACAGTTGGGTGGCCGTGAAAGAGGCTCCTTGAAGGCCGCGATGCAAGCGGTCAGGTTCCTCCCAGGCTAGTAGAATTTGCGCAGCGGAACCCGCCTTCATGGACAGTGCCGAACCGGTGGGAGTCGAGTCACGCAACCCCAGAGGAGACTCGCAGCTAGCGACCACAATTCGCTGATCTCCTTGGCGGCGATACATTTGCGTCGATTCTTGAGTGTGATCGCAAAGCGCTTTCAAAATTGGGCGAGCTGAAGCTAGGAGACGATCTTCCCCAGCTGCCGACGCTAGTTCCCCAATTCGCGGGCCTAAAATAAAACGGCCATGTACATCTCGGGCTACGAAACGGTGATACTCCAACGCGACCGCTAGACGGTGTGCCGTCGGACGCGCCAGACCAGTACTGTTCACCAGCTGAGCCAAGGTGCCAGGCCCTGCTTCTAGGGCGCTTAGGACGAGAGTGGCCTTGTCGAGAACCCCGACCCCACTGCCTTCACTTTTATTGTCCATGTATTGATATTGCCATCTTACAGCGTGGAATTCCAACTACACTTTCGAAAAGACATTACAAATCCATCGGGACGAGATCGAGGAGGCATACATGGCTAAGACCTTAGCGGAAAAAGTTTGGGCTGCTCACGTGGTTAAACACGGCGAAAATGGGGCGCCCGACCTGCTATATATTGACCTCCATCTCTGCCATGAGGTGACCAGCCCGCAAGCCTTTGCCGGGTTGCGAATGGCGGGGCGAAAAGTACGTCGCCCCGACCTGACTATCGCCACCGAGGATCACAACACCCCCACCGTGGATATTGATCTACCGATTAAAGATCAAACCTCCGCTACTCAGATTCGTACCTTGCGGGAAAATGCTAAAGAGTTCGGAATCCGGCTTCACTCCCTGGGGGACGCCGACCAAGGCATCGTGCATGTAGTTGGCCCCCAGCTGGGACTTACGCAACCGGGGATGACAATTGTTTGCGGAGACTCCCACACTTCCACCCACGGAGCTTTCGGGGCGTTAGCTTTTGGGATAGGCACTTCCCAGGTGGAGCAGGTCTTAGCTACCCAAACTTTGCCGCTTAAACCTTTTAAAACTATGGCGGTTAACATTCCCGGGAAGCTAGCTCCCGGAGTTTATGCGAAAGATATTATCTTGGCGATCATCGCCAAGATCGGCACCGGAGGCGGGCAGGGCTACGTGATTGAATATCGCGGTGAGGCCATCGAAAACCTCTCTATGGAAGGGAGGATGACCATCTGTAATATGTCGATTGAGGCGGGGGCGCGCGCAGGAATGATTGCCCCTGACCAGACCACTTTTGACTATATTAAAGGGCGTCCTCATGCCCCTAGCGGTGAGCAGTGGGAAACCGCTACCCGCTATTGGCAGAGTTTGCGTACTGATCCAGATGCCCACTTTGACCGGGAAGTTACGATTCCCGCCGAAAGTATCGAGCCTTTCGTAACCTGGGGCACCAATCCTGGGCAAGGGGTGCCGCTGAGCGGGCAAGTACCTGATCCCGAGCAGCTGCGCACCGATAGTGAGCAAGATGCTGCCCGGCGGTCCCTAGAATATATGGCTCTAACCCCGGGTACCCCGATGCGTGATATTAAAGTGGACACGGTTTTTATTGGCTCGTGTACCAATGGAAGAATCGAAGATTTACGCACCGTAGCTAAGGTTTGGCGAGGACGTAAGAAAGCTGAGGACGTGCGAGTACTAGTGGTACCGGGATCTGCGCGGGTGCGACTGCAGGCCGAAGCCGAAGGATTAGATAGAATCTTCACCAGCTTCGGGGCCGAGTGGCGTAACGCTGGCTGCTCCATGTGTCTAGGAATGAATCCGGATAAGCTGGGAGAGGGCGAGCGTTCGGCTTCTACCTCGAACCGAAACTTTGAAGGCCGGCAAGGTAAGAACTCACGTACCCATTTGGTTTCCCCGGCGATCGCGGCCGCCACTGCGGTGACCGGGCATTTATCAAGTCCGCGAGATCTACCAGAAGTAACCACCAGGAAAGAGGACTAAATGATGGAAAAATTTATCTCCCATACTGGTATTGCTGCCCCGTTGCGCCGTTCGAATGTTGATACCGATCAGATAATTCCTGCCGTTTACTTAAAACGGGTGACCAAAACGGGGTTCGAGGACGGTCTTTTCGCGGCCTGGCGGCAAGATAAAGACTTCGTGCTAAACCTAGCTCCCTTCCGGGAGGCATCTATTTTGGTTGCTGGCCCCGACTTTGGTACCGGCTCCAGTCGAGAACACGCAGTGTGGGCGCTACGGGACTATGGATTCAAAGTGGTTTTAGCTCCCAAGTTTGCCGATATTTTTCGGGGAAACTGCGAAAAAGATGGCATGGTGGCCGGGGTTATTAGCCTGGAAGACTGCCAGACTTTGTGGAAATTGCTAGAGGAAGAACCGGGGAGCACTGTTACCGTCGACTTAGCGGAACAGAGCGTTACTTGCGGGGCTTTTTTCTGCAGTTTCCAAATAGATAGCTATACCCGCTGGCGCCTGATGGAAGGGCTTGACGATATTGATCTCACCTTGCGAGATGAGGACGCCATTACTGCTTTCGAAACGGCGCGGCCTAAGTTTTATCCCTGCACCCTGCCGGCGAAACATTTACCCCCTCGAGAGGTAGTTTCTGCGCGCGAAGTGCCCCTGAGAATACCCGAGTTTAACCAGCCATAGTTGCGTGCTGCTATCCGGCTAAAACGCCCAGTAGCCACCGAAAGAACTTTCACCTGCTAATCCTGTTCGCTATCCGACAGTTGCTGTGAATCCCCTCGCCAAAAGCGCAATTACTGCCAGGTGACTACCTGCAACTGCCAAGGCGGGTACACTAGGCATATTGAGGAAAGCGGAAAGGGAAATAACAGGTGGAACCGGTTCTAGAAGTGCAAGGCGGACATCCGCTGACAGGCCGTATTAAGGTACGCGGGGCAAAGAATTTTGTCCCCAAAGCGATGGTGGCGGCGCTGCTAGGCACTACCCCTTCTATTTTGAAAAATGTTCCCCTAATTCGGGATGTAGATATCGTCTGCGGTTTACTGGAACTGCATGGAGTGAAAACCGATTACGACTCCGGCAGTGGCCAGCTGCTTATCGACCCCTCTAATGTAGAGGCTGCCCAGGTAGCAAGTATCGATACCTTGGCGGGATCGTCTCGAATCCCGATTCTATTTTGCGGACCGCTATTGCACCGCCTCGGAGAAGCCATCATCCCGGATCTGGGGGGATGCGTGATTGGTGATCGTCCGATCGATTTCCACCTGTCGATTTTGCGCTCTTTCGGCGCCCAGGTAGACAAACTGGAATCGGGGATCCATATCGCGGCTCCCCAGGGTCTACAGGGAGCGGTTATTGAACTGCCCTATCCTTCAGTCGGAGCAACTGAACAGACCCTGCTGGCAGGAGTCCAAGCCGAAGGGATCACGGAACTGCGAGGCGCCGCCATTGAACCGGAAATCATGGATCTGATCAATGTGCTACAAAAAATGGGCGCGATTATCAGCGTAGATACTGATCGCACTATCCAGATCGAAGGGGTAGAAAATCTGGAAGGATTCACCCACACCGCCCTGGCAGATCGGATTGAAGCAGCCTCTTGGGGGTCTGCGGCGTTGGCCACTCATGGAGACATTTTTGTCGAGGGCGCCTCTCAACCAGAAATGATCACTTTCCTGAACATGTTCCGTAAGGTGGGGGGCGCGTTCTCGGTGGAACCTGACGGGATACGCTTCTACCATCCAGGAGGAGAACTAAAGCCGATTGTGCTAGAAACCAATGTGCATCCCGGCTTCATGACTGACTGGCAACAACCCATGGTGGTCGCTCTCACCCAGGCGCAAGGCCTCTCAATTGTACATGAAACCGTCTATGAGCAGCGGTTTGGTTTCACTAAGGCTCTAAATAAAATGGGAGCCCAAATTCAGCTGTATAGGGAGTGCCTAACCGGGTTAGCCTGCCGTTTCGGGCAAAGAAACTATTACCATTCGGCGGCGATTTCGGGGCCGACCCCGCTGCATGGCGCTGATATTACCATCCCTGATCTGCGGGGAGGATTCTCCCATCTGATCGCGGCTCTGGCGGCTGAAGGAAAATCTACGGTGCGGGGAATCGATATGATTAGCCGCGGATACGAGCATTTCCTTACTAAACTGGGCGCATTAGGTGCACAAGTCAAGCTGGAAAAATAAGGGGTAAATATGGCCGGACAGTTTTCGCGCTTCTATAAGTTTTGTGTGCGCGTGGCGCGTATCCCGGTAGGGGCAGTTACTCGCCGGCATTGGGAGGGGCAGGAAAACTTGCCCAAAGAAGGCGGGTTTGTAGCGGTAGGCAACCATATTTCCGAGTTCGACTCCATGACCATGATGCACTTTATGACTAGTGCCGGGTATCCGATCCGGATCCTTTGTAAAGAAGAGCTGTTCAGAGTGCCCATTCTGGGTTCGATAATGCGTTCTTGTGGACAAATCCCGGTTTATCGAGAATCAAGCCATTCTCGGGATGCGCTGTCTGCCGCCATCAAAGGATTGCAAGCCGGAGAATGTATCACGGTTTATGGAGAGGGCACCCTTACCCGTGACCCCGACTTTTGGCCGATGCGCATGAAAACTGGGGCAGTGCGGATGGTGCTGCATGCCCGGGTTCCGCTAGTGCCAGTGGTGCAATGGGGGGCGCAAGACGTCCTCGATCGTTACGCTCGCCGTCCAAACCTGAAGGGAAAAAAGGATGTCTGGGTGAAGGCCTTGCCTGCAGTAGACCTATCGGATCTGTATGACCGGGCTGAAGAACCCGAAGCTTGGTATCAAGCAACAGAGAGGATCGAAGAGGTGATTTGTCGCGGCCTGGAACAGATCCGGGGAACAAAAATGCCGCACCGTCCTCTAGATCGCAAATCTGCCCAGCTGCCTTCTAAGAAACAGTTAGGGGTAGCTGCTAAAGCATGGCGAGCAGATCATCCGGGAAAGCTGGTAACCGCGCGTAGCCTCGGAGAACTCGACCCCTATTTAGAAAGTGTATCTAAGAGTACCAACCCTTCAACGCAGGAGGATAGCTAATAATGGCGACCTCCTCGGCTCGCACAGTCGCCGTGCTGGGCGCAGGTGCCTGGGGAACAGTGTTTGCACAGATTTTAGCGGATGCCGGTAACGAAGTACGGATCTGGGCACGGCGACCAGAGCTAGCCGCCCAAATCAACGAGGGGGAGAATCCCCGCTACGTGCCCGGGACAGCTTTGCATGGTATTAAAGCATCCAGCGACTTGCAATGGGTATGTGAGGGCGCCGGAATGGTAGTGGTGTCCATCCCCTCTAATGGAGTCCGTACTTTACTGCAACAGGTTCGTGGCTTCCTCCCTCTAAACGCCACCGTAATTTCCCTGGTAAAAGGGCTAGAAGCTGGCACTTTGCAAACGATGACCGAAGTAATCGCGCAGGCGGGCAAGATTCACCCGTCCCGAATAGTGGCGGTGTCCGGGCCGAACCTGTCCGGTGAGATCGCCCATCACGAACCGACAGGAGCAGCGGTTGCGGGGGAAGACTCCTGGCGCGCCGGGCTAGTAGCATCGCGGATCCACACCCATTATTTCCGCCCCTACGTGGCTGAAGACATAGTAGGCGTAGAAATCGGGGGAGTGGTAAAAAACGTTATCGCCATGGCAGTGGGAGCGGCTGACGGCCTCGGATTAGGGGTTAATTCCCGCTCTTTCCTGATTACTCGCGGCCTGGCCGAAATGGTGCGACTGGGGGTAGCGATGGGCGCGAAGTCAGAGACTTTCCTGGGACTGGCTGGGCTCGGCGACCTGGTAGCTACCTGTTCATCGTCCTCGTCACGAAACTTTTCCTTTGGTTATCGCCTGGGAAAGGGGATGAGCGTTGCCGAAGCGTTAGAGGCCTCGGCCGGTACGGTTGAGGGGGCACGATCTTGCCCGGTAGTGCGCGATTTGGCGCATAAACATGGAGTGTCAATGCCGATCAACTCGGCTGCCTATCGGGTGATTAGCGGGAAACAAAGCTTAGAAGAAGCGTTAGTATCTTTGAGTGCCGGGCCGCGGGTAACTGATGGACCCAGTGCGCGAATGGTATAGAGAGGACAGAGAGTGACGCAAAATAATCAAAGTAAACCTCGGGTATTGGTGCTGTTCGGGGGAGAATCTGGGGAGCATGGGATTTCTTGTGCGACTGCTGCCGGGGTAGTAGAAGCCATCGACCACGACCGTTTCGAGGTAGTTACCGTAGGGATTACCCCGCAAGGTCAGTGGGTGCCGGTAGATTTTAGCTCCGACCAGTTTCAGCTATCTGATACCGGCGTAGCGGAAGTTCCTGCCGCCAATCGCCAGTTATTCCTATCCCCCGGAGGTGGGCACGTGGTGAGTCTGCCCACCCAACTGGGGTCAGAGTTCTCCCTAAGTGATCTAGGCAGTTTTGACGTAGTGTTCCCGCTGCTGCATGGACCTTTCGGTGAGGATGGAACGATACAGGGACTGCTAGAAATGATGCACCTGCCGTATGTGGGTTGCGGAGTGTTGGCATCGGCAGCCGCTATGGATAAACCCACTACGAAAGTATTGTTACACCAGGCAGGGCTACCAGCAGGCAAATGGGAAACCGTGACCGCAAGGCAGTGGAAGCATGACCGTTTTGAGGCAATGGGACGTATAGAGAACCTGGGACTGCCGGTTTTTGTCAAGCCGGCACGGGCTGGCTCTTCCCTGGGGATCACCAAGGTTAGCGCTGCTGGCGACCTGGAAGCGGCGATCACCAAGGCGCAAGCGGTAGATCCGCGGGTAATAGTGGAGCAAGAACTCACCGGTTTCGAGGTCGAATGCGCAGTTTTACAGGGAGCAGACGGGCGTCCTCGTACCAGCGAACCGGGACGAATCGCTATGGATGATGACGTGGTGTTTTATGACTATGAAACCAAATACTTCGGGGAAGATACCGTCCGTTTAGAAATACCGGCGAAAATACCTGCGCATTTGGCTACTCAAGTACGCCAGATAGCGGGACAAGCCTTTGAGGCGCTCGGGTGTGAAGGCCTGGCGCGAGTGGACTTTTTTGTCGATCCGGAAAAAGAATCGGTAGTAATCAACGAAGTTAACACCATGCCCGGGTTCACCCCATTTTCTATGTATCCTAAGCTGTGGGAGCATATGGGAATTGGGTATTCCCAGTTGATGGAAGAACTGATTTCTTTAGCGCTATCGCGTCCAGTGGGATTGAGATAAGTTATTTCAGAAGAATAGGGATCATTTCTTAGGCTAATTACGAGCAGAACAATTAGGGTTGGAGATATGGCGAAAAAACGCGTTACCTTAGTAACTTGTGCGCAGTATCCGGATCTATCCGAGGACGAGGCCGGGCTAGTTGACGAATTGAACTCGCGGGGGGTCGATGCTCGGATCGCGATTTGGAATGATCCCCACGTGGATTGGGAAGAAGCGGGGGTGTGTGTAATCCGCGCCGTGAGGGATTACGCCGCCAACCGCGAAGAATTCGTGCAGTGGGCGCACCAGGTTCCGCGTTTGTTGAATCCGGCGGATGTGACCGAGTGGGCAACCGATAAACACTATCTACTTAACCTGCAAGAACAAGGCGTTCCCGTTATCCCTACTACCTGGTTAGAACCGGAACAGCATCTGAATAAACACCAGGTGCACACCCGATTCCCTGCTTATGGAGAGTTCGTAGTCAAACCGGCAGTCTCTTCCGGAGGCAGGGAAATGGGGCGTTATGATGCCAATAACGGTATGGCACGAATGGCAGCAGTAACCCACGCCAATCGTCTCCTACAAGAGGGGCGTTCGGTTATGGTGCAGCGTTACCTATCAGAAGTTGATGAGCACGGTGAATACTCTCTGGTTTATATGAACGGGGTGTTATCGCACTCGGTAGAAAAGGCCGCTATGCTCACCAACCCCAATACCACTGAGGTGCAGGCGCAAGAAACAGTAACCGGTAACCGGCAGCCAAATTCCGAAGAATGGATTTTTGGAGAAAAGGTACGTTCGGCGATTCATCGCATGATAAAACAGCGCCTGGGACACGATCAGCATCTGCTGTTCTTGCGGATTGACATTGTTCCTGATGGGAAAGGATCCTATTACCTGATGGAAGTGTCCCCGGTAGACGGTTCGTTATATCTACGTACTCGCGAGGACGGGATCGGTACTTTCGCGGACGCAATTTGTAACCGCGTTTTCTGGTAAAGCTCCATTCTTACCTGCAAGGATAGTAGGTGTGAGCGGATACATAGCTCGCAAGTGTCGCAATAATTTCATCTGAAGCCGCCGTTTAGATAAAGTGGGTATTCGTCGCTATGCGATAAATGGTGGCTGTAGTTCAGTTGGTAGAACGCCTGGTTGTGGTCCAGGAGGTCGCGGGTTCGAGCCCCGTCAGCCACCCCATACGGCAACTGTCCTGCAGTTTGCCGCATAGGCGGTTCAAATAGTTCCTTGAACTTGCGGTGGCAGATAACACACTGTCTGGACAGGGATTTTGTTTGAAAATTGCCGCCGGTATCGACTACCCTGGTTAGTCGGTGCTGGTTGTTTGGAAGGCCGGCGGGGTTCGGTTTTCCGGACACAAGAAAATGTACGTGACTAAGGAAATGAGCAGCAAAGTGGTCTACGCGATCGTCAAGGCGGGCGGCCGTCAAGAAAAGGTCTCCGTCGGGGATGTAGTCGTCGTCGACAAGCTGGCAGCAGAAGTTGGCGACACCGTCGATTTCCAGCCAGTGATGGTAGTTGACGGTGACCAAGTCACCTCCGACGCCGCTGATCTAGAGAAAATCAAGGTAACGGCAGAGGTCTTAGAACAGACAAAAGGACCGAAGGTTCGGATTCTGAAATTCAAGAACAAGACCGGATACACTCGCCGCATGGGCCACCGCGCCAAGCTGACCCAGGTAAAGATCACTAAGATCGCCTAACCTCAGGCAAGAAAGGAAAAGAAAATGGCACATAAGAAAGGGCTAGGTTCCTCTTCTAACGGCCGTGACTCTAACCCGCAGTACCTGGGGATCAAGCGTTACGGTGGAGAAAACGTCAACGCCGGGGAGATCCTGGTTCGTCAGCGGGGAAGCAAGTATCACCCCGGGACTAACGTGGGAATGGGCAAAGATGACACCCTCTTTGCTTTGGCCGCCGGATCCGTTGAGTTCGGTCGCAAACGCGGTCGTAAAGTCGTAAACGTAGTTTCGGCTTAAAGCAAAGCAAATACTTTTATAGGTAGCGGGGTCGGGTTACGACCCCGCTACACTTGTATAGTGACCAAAGGGCGGTTGCTAGTGACTTTTCCGCCGCACCTCTAAGGAGTAAGCATGGCCAGTTTTGTTGATCGAGTAAAAATCGATGTGACTGCCGGTAATGGCGGTAATGGCTGTGTCAGTATTCGGCGCGAAAAATATAAACCGCTGGGCGGCCCCGATGGAGGCGATGGGGGACGCGGCGGCAGCGTGTTCTTAGAGGTAGATCCGCAGTCGCATACCCTGCTCGATTACCACCATTTACCGCATCGTAAAGCCACTAACGGCACTCCCGGGATGGGAGACAATCGCGAGGGCGCGAACGGAGAAGATCTGGTACTCCCGGTTCCTCCCGGGACGGTAGTCAAATCTGAAGATCGCCAGATTCTGGCGGATCTGCAAGGAGCCGGCTCACGCTTGGAGGTTGCACGCGGGGGAACTGGCGGTAAAGGAAACGCTGCGTTGGCTACCCGCAAGCGGAAAGCTCCCGGATTCGCACTCTTGGGTGAGGAGGGCGAGTCTCGTGTCCTTATCCTAGAGCTAAAGTCGGTAGCCGATGTGGGGTTGGTAGGGTTCCCGTCCTCCGGTAAATCTTCCCTGATCGGAGCTATCTCCGAGGCAAAACCGAAGATTGCGGATTATCCGTTCACTACCTTGGTACCAAACCTGGGGGTGGTGCAGGCCGGAGACGAACGTTTCACAGTGGCAGATGTCCCCGGTCTGATTCCCGGTGCTTCGCAGGGGAAAGGACTGGGACTGGACTTCCTCCGCCATATCGAGCGGTGCGCAGTGATTGCGCACGTGGTGGATTGTGCAAATATGGAGTCCGAGCGCAACCCGATCGATGATATTGAAGCTCTAGAGGCCGAATTGGCGGCCTATGAAAGCGACCTGGACGAAGTTTCGGGATATGTGCCTTTGGGCGAGCGGCCTCGAGTAATTGTTCTGAATAAAATGGACATTCCCGATGCCGCAGAGATGGCGAAACTACAAGCAGAACAATTAGCCGAATTTGGTTGGCCCATGTATGCAGTTTCCGCGGTTACCGGCCGCGGCCTGGAGGCTTTAGTGTTCGCCTTGGCAGACATGGTATTGCGGCTGCGTAAAACGGAGCCAGAACGCGAAGTCCAGCCGGTGCAGGTGTTGCGACCACAGGCCGTGGGGGATTCTAGCTTTACGGTTACGAAGCAAAAAACTGGGCAAGGACTGGTTTATCAGGTGCGGGGAGGAAAACCCGAACGTTGGGTCAAGCAGACTGATTTTGCCAATGATGAGGCGATCGGCTTCCTGGCAGACCGACTCTATAACTTAGGGGTGGAAACAGAGCTGCTCCAATCAGGCGCTAAGAGCGGAGATACGGTGGTCATCGGCGAGATGGAAGGCGGAGTGATCTTCGACTTTGAACCTATGCAATCGGCCGGTGCCGAACTGCTGGGTGCTCGCGGACAAGATTTACGTTTAGGGGGATCTAGCCGGCGTACTAACCAGGAGCGGCGCGAGCAATATCATCAGATGATGGATGGGAAAGAAGCAGCTCGCCAGAATTTGCGGCGAGAAGCAGAACAGGGGTTGTGGACGGATCCTTCTACGGACTAGCTGGCTAGCGAGTCGAGATAGTCGTTTTGTCGACAAAATATTTACTTCCGTCACGAAGATCGGTAAAGGATATTAGGACTCGCTCACCTTTGGTAGGATTGAAGCTACCGGTCTAGCAGCAAAGCTGGCAAGAAGGGGTATTAATGGCGGTAGGCATTGGCGTCACGGGCAGGCGTATCGGAGTCATGGGTGGTACCTTCGACCCGATTCATCATGGCCACTTGGTGGCGGCATCTGAGGTGCAGCACCGCTACGACCTCGATGAAGTTATTTTCGTGCCGACAGCTACCCAGCCGTTTAAGAAAGGGCGGCGGGTTACAGTGCCAGAGCATCGCTACTTAATGACCTCTATCGCTACCGCTTCCAATCCGCGTTTTACCGTTTCTCGCGTGGATATTGAACGGGGCGAAACCACCTACACGGTAGACACCTTGCGGGATTTAAAGCGGGAACGTCCTGGTTGCGACCTGTTTTTTATTACTGGGGCGGACGCTTTGCGTAAAATCATGGATTGGAAAAACGCGGACGAACTGTTCCAACTGGCGCGATTCGTGGGGGTAACCCGCCCCGGTCACCGCTGGGGTGACACCGAAAAACTACCTGCCGAGCGGGTGTCTTTGTTAGAGGTTCCGGCCATGGCTATTTCTTCGACCGACATCCGTCAGCGGGTGGCATCTGGGGCTCCGATCTGGTACTTGACTCCGGATGGGGTTGTGCAATACATCGCGAAATATGGTCTTTATCTGGAGGATAACCACTAATGAGCGAAGCAGACTTTCCGAATCGCCCTGAGGGGCAGACCTATTCGCCGATTTCTAGGTACGGCCAGATTTCGATTGCGGAACAGTTAGCTCGCCTGGAGGAGATCCGCACCGGAGGGCGACGTCCAACTTATCGCGCCCAGCCGACTTCGCAAGAGTCCCAATGGGGACAGATCCAAGAAGGATTTAGCCAGGTTGAGGGGGATATTTCTTGGCAGCTACGCCAGGAGTCATTGGCAGCTACGCAGCAAACACATCGCAATCTTAGCCCGGAACAGGATGGGCGCAGTTGGGTACAAGACTATCGAGAAAAGCAACAGATGCGTAAAGTTGCGCGAGAAGCGCGAGAAAAGGCAGAGGCGGATTTACAGCGGCTATTAAAGGAACGGGAGGAAGCTCAAGCATACGCCCGGGAACAGGAACGTTTAGCGGCTCAGGCTGCGGAGCGTTTACGCCAATTAGAGGATGCCGAGAAGGAAGCTTTGCGTACTGCCGCCCGTCAACAGCAGCAGCGGGAACAACAAGTTTTAAACACGCAGGTCGCGGAAGAAAAAACTGAAGCCGAAAAAATGGCAGAGCTATTGGCTTCGTTTCAAAATCTACAGGCGGGATCTGGGCAACCACCTGCAAGTGCCCCGGCAGCTCCAGCTGATGCTACGCCGCGGGCAGCACAGGCTATCCCCAAAGAGTTACAACCGGTTTCGCAAGGGACGAGGCAGTCTCTGCCGCGAGACTCACTAGCCGAACCGCGTCCTCGCGATGTCCCGCAAAAGCCGGCAGTCCCGGTCACGCCACTTCCACAATCAAAAACTCCCCGGCAAGCTCCTGCAGCTGGGACGAGGGCGCAGGCAGGGGTAACTTCTGCTCCGGTAGATCTAGGGGAGCGGAAACCGCAGGCACCTTCACGTATATTTGCAGATGGCACCAGCAGGGTCACTAAACCGGTTTATTCTCCACCAAATGCCGGCGAAGATTTTTCTGTCCCTACTCCGGGCGCAGCGCCGGTTCTTGATACCGATACTACCCAGCCCGTGAGAGTAAGTCCGATTGACGCTCTAGCTGATAAGGCCGACGACCGGGCGCTCGCCGATAGTTTAGCTTTTGCAGCTACCAGTAAGAATCTTGCGGAAACTAGGTCAGCTCCGGCTCCGACTTCGGCGCGGGCTCCGCAGATGCCGGCTCACCTGCCTGCCAATACTGCCCCGGCGCCCTCCACCCCTGCTTCCTCCCAGGCTAGGGGACAGGAAAGAGACGTTCGTTCACAGGTAACTTCTCCGATGGCTCCAGCCGGGCCAGTACCGGCAGTGCCGGCCGCTACTAGCATGCAGAATCCCCCGCAAACCTCTGCGCGGGGATTAGCGCCCAACGCGGCTAACTTATCTCCATTAAATATAGCCGCTGGTGAAGCTGGTTCCGCTGCTGAGCTATTCCAACAGGCCTTGGCGCAGAGTAAATTGGGGGTAACCAAACCGGCTGCAGCCCCTTCCGCTTCGCTCGCCTTAGCGGGGCATACCGGAAGTCAGGCATCTGTGCGTCCAGCTCCGGCGCCCCCGGCCGTTACTGCAGGGCAGCGTCAAGTTTCAGCTTTTCCCGCTGCTACTCAGGTCCAACCGCAAGTTTCGCGGGTGCAGGCCGCTCCCGTTTCAGCTCCTGCTCCTGCTCCTGCTCCTGCGCCCAGCGCGCAGCCTAGTGCGCAGCCCGCCTCTCCAGCTCCCGCTGTTCCCGCTGGGGCCGATGTTGCTGCTCAAGCTAACGTGGCGCTGCCCCAGCCTGCTTTGGCGCGGCCAGAAGCAGCGCCTCAGACAATAGGTGCTACGCAGCCAGTGGTAACCCCTCCGACGGCACAGCCCGCGCAGCCAGTGCAGCCAGCGCCTGCGTCAGGTACAGGAGCTGTACCAGGAGCGACTGCAGTGTCGTCAGCTAATGTGCAGCCACTCTCGCCGGTTATTTCCGCACCGGCTGCGGCGCCAGTTGCCCCAGCTGCTGCAGCCCCCGCGGCTACTGCCACAAGTCCGCTAGCGGTTCCGGCTACGGCTGACAGTCCGACACTAGCGCCGGTAGCCGATTCCTCGGAAGCTAAACCGAGCGATGCCTCGCCCGTTTCCGCCGAAAGCGAGTCTCCTCAGGAGGAGAAAACCCGGTGGTGGCAGCGGAAAAGGAAAGCAAAAAAAGCTGAGGCCCCGGAGCAGGAAGACACTCGCGCCGGGGCGTGGCAAGAATCCGCTGACGAGGAGGGCGAGGAAGAGCCACTAACGTTTATCCAAACGTTCTTGCGTTGGGTGCTTAGGCTATCTATCTTGCTGATTATTGCTTTGGGAATGGTGCTTACTATGGATCGACCAGTGATTTCTCAAACAATGGGGCAGGATATCTTCCAAGCCGGTATCGTAGATAATGTAACCGTTACTCAAATATAGGAGTTCTTCTTGGTCGAAAAGCTTGACCCGCATCAATTAGCTGAAATCGCTGCCCAGGCTGCCGCCAGTAAACTGGCGACTGATGTGGTGGCGATTGATGTTCACGAACAAACTATCATTACGGATATTTTCGTGATTTGTTCGGCCGATAATCCGCGCCAAGCGCGAGCGATTATGAATGAAATTGATCATGCCTGCCATGACGCAGGCGCTGATCCGACCACTATTGAGGGTAATGACGAATTCCGGTGGGTACTCATGGAGCTACCGGGGGTAATCGTGCATATTTTCCTGGCTGAAGAGCGCGAATATTACGGGCTGGAACGGCTATGGAATGACTGCCCACGCATCGAATTGCCCGATTTGGAGGAAGCAGCCCAGGCGGAGCAGGCTCGGGTAGCTGCTCAAGGGGTGCGTGGGGACGCTGCGAGTTTGATTGTAGGGCTAGATTAGGCAACTCATGGCGAAGAAGATTGTCCTTTGGCGACACGGTCAAACTGACTATAACCTGCAAGGACGGGTACAAGGACAGGTGGATATTCCCCTTAATCAGACGGGGGTAGCCCAGGCCGCGGCGGCCGCGGAAGAGCTAGTTAAGCTTAAGCCTGAGCGGATTGTGTGTTCTGACTTGGGGCGCGCTCAGGATACGGGACAGGCTCTGGCTGATCTGTGTGGCGAGAGCGCTCAGTTTGGGGTTGACGAGCGCCTACGTGAACGTGCATTCGGGGATTTTGAGGGTCTTTCGGTGAAAGAACTGCAAGATCGTTTTGCGGCACGCTATGAAGAATGGCGGGCAACCGGGGAATGTCCCCTGGCGGGTGTAGAGTCGCGCGGTGAAGTCGGGTCGCGGGTTGCCGAATGCGTAAGTGACCATTTTGCCGAGGTAGAGGGCGTCTTAGTGGTGGTTTCTCATGGCTCAGCTTTGACGCAGGGATTGGTGAAGATATTGGGGCTGGATCCCCTAGCCTGGCAGGGGTTACGGGGTTTAGATAATTGCCACTGGTCTACAGTGATTCCCTATTCTCGGAAACCAGGGTGGCGTCTGGTCTCCCACAATATTGGAGCACCGGAGGTTCCCGGTTCGGCGCTACCTTCCCTGGCTTAACTGGTTGTGATTCCGCGTTATCTGCGAGAATAACAAGTATGTCGGAATGCACAGGCGAGCGATTTGAAGTAAAGGCTCACTGTTAGTTAAAGTTGTCTGGTGCCTACCGAACAGGCTTGTGAAGGTAGGACATAGCTTTCGGGGCTATAGCGCAGTTGGTAGCGCGCTTCCATGGCATGGAAGAGGTCGCGGGTTCGATTCCCGCTAGCTCCACTAACTGCCTGCTGGTGTTGATACAATTTCGCGCCAGCAGGTTTTGTTTTGTCATTTTGCTCCAAAATTTGGGTTAATACCCAAATTGTGTGTATTTTTCGGGCGTGTCGGGTTGGTTTAGT
>NZ_JAKNHJ010000023.1 GCF_022133705.1 Varibaculum cambriense | reverse complement strand
CAAAAACCCAAAAAATCCCGCGACATATGCGGACACATGTCACGGGACATCACATGGTGCCCCGAACAGGATTCGAACCTGCGGCCTTTCGCTCCGGAGGCGAACGCTCTATCCACTGAGCTATCGGGGCTGGACTTCAATGATTCTACACATTTACCCCGGAGCTTACTAAATCAGCGCCCGCTAATTAGACGCTGATTACATTTAGGGAGGCAGACGGTTGCGAGGGCGGGTGCAATAATATGTACATGACTTTTGCTAGCTCTTATGCGCACGGTTTCGCCCGGGTCGCGGCCATTACTATTCCCAGCCATCCCGGCGAGCCGGATCGAAATGTACCGGAAATCGCGGCGGCAGCGCGACAAGCTGCCCGCCAAGGTGCTTGTGTAGCAGTATTTCCGGAGATGTGCATCTCCGGTTACACCCTCGATGACCTGGTGTTTTCTGAGCGTTTGTTAGCGAGTGTGGAAAAAGGAATAGAACTGCTGGCCAAAGCGACTTCGGATTGCGCCGAGCTAATCGTGGTGGGAGCCCCCTTACGGATAGCGGGGCAAATCTATGATTGTGCGGTGTTTTTGGCGCGGGGGAAAGTTATTGCGCTGACTCCGAAAGTTTTTCTTTCTAGTGAAGCTTATGAAAAACGCTACTTTACTTCTGGCGCCCACCTTCCTGCGGATGCTCGCTGGGAGGCGCCCCAGATTCCGGGAGCCAGCGAGGCTCCTATTGGAAACGGGATAATCAATATCGAGGACGTGGCTGGCCTGGCAGTGGGGGCGGAAGTTGGTAGCGACGGGACTGCGGCGCGTTCCCTGGCGCTGCCTCTTGCCCTGCAAGGGGCAAGCGTAATCGTGAATCCCGCGGCCTATCCTGCTACTTTAGAGGGCGGAGAACAACAGCGACTCCTGGCAGGAGCCACTTCGCGGCGCGGGATTTGCGCCTATGTGAGCGCGGGAGCCGGCAATGGAGAGTCATCCTCCGATTCGGCTTGGGATGGGCGAACCTTTATCTACCAAGACGGCTCTAAGATTGCGGAAACCGATCCGTTCCCCACCGACACCCGGATTGCCCTGGCCGATATTGATTTGACCGCCCTCGTCAATCGCCGGCGGCGCGAAAGCAGTTTCGCGGATACCCAGGCCGGGAAAATCGAAAAAACCTGGGAAGTAAAAATTCGTCTGGGAGTAGGAGCTGCCGGGGCAGCGATACCTTTCGATCCCTGGGCAAATGTTTCTAATGCCGCAACTTCCAAGGATGCGCAGGTTGCACTGGGTCCCGCTCCGGCGAGGTTCCCATTCTTACCTACGGACCAGGCAGGCATCGACCGCGCCTGTCGGCAGGCGTTCGAGATTCAGGTTTACGGACTGAAAAAGCGCTTGCAGGCAGTAGGTAACCCCAAAATGGTGTTGGGGGTATCTGGCGGTCTAGATTCCACCCAGGCGATTTTGGTGTGCAGTGAGGTGGCCGCCCGCCTCGGGCTCGAAAAATCCCAAATTTTGGCCTACACCCTGCCCGGTTTCGCCACCTCGGAAGGCACAAAATCTCACGCTTATAAACTTTGTGAATCGCTCGGGATCAAATGCGAAGAAATCGATATTCGCCCCGCAGCCCGGCAAATGCTCGCCGATATGGGTCATCCTTTCGCTAAAGGTGCCGCCCAATATGACGTGACTTTCGAGAACGTGCAGGCGGGGCTGCGCACCGATTACCTGTTCCGGATTGCTAACCATCAGGGCGGACTGGTGATTGGAACCGGAGATTTATCGGAGGCCGCTCTCGGGTGGTGCACCTATGGGGTGGGCGACCATATGTCGCATTATTCGGTTAATCCCGGGATCCCGAAGACTATGTTGCAAACTATGATCCGTTGGGCTTGCCGGGAAAATCTGTTCGGCGAGGCTTGCACTAAAGTGCTGCAAGATATTTTGGCGCAAGAAATCTCCCCGGAACTGATTCCGGGAGGTGGAGAAAAACTGCAATCCACCCAGGACACCATCGGTCCTTACGAACTGCACGAGTTCTTCCTTTACCACCTGCTGTTAGGGCGCGAACCCCGCGATATTGCCTATCTGGCCTGGCAAGCCTGGCGGGATAAAGATAACGGCGTTTGGCCGGCAGATCTGCCGGAAGCGGATCGTCACCAATACGATTTGGAAACTATTTTGCGCTGGCTGCACGAGTTCTTGCGCCGCTTCTTTACTTCCCAGTTCAAGCGAACTTGTGTACCTGGCGGGCCGGGAATAACCTCCGGATTCGGCTTGAGTCCTCGAGGTGACCTGCGGATGCCCTCGGATATTTCCGGACGGATCTGGATTAAGCAGGTTGACGAGCTGCTCGCGCAGCTGGAGGACGACAAATAGGGGTTGCACTGGAAAAGTATCTCGCAAACACGATAGCCGCCGGAAACGACGGAATGCGTCCTCGTCGCAAAAAATTTAAGTTCAACCCGGTGGATCCGCGTCGGCCTCACAGCGTTAAGCGCCCTAAATTAACTAAGTGAGAACGATGGGCTATTTTGGAAGCAGGAACAAAAAGGCGAAACTGCGGTATTAACCCAAAAGCGGGAGAGTTTGCCGGGATAGTTTTGCCCACAGAAGGCGGGCATCCGCCCAATTTTAGGAGGAACAGTGAACGAACGCGAAGCAACATTAACCCCAGAAATGCTAGCGGAAATGCGCAATGAATTTAGCGCGGATCCGCACGGCAAGCTAATGCAAAACGCGGTGACTAACTCTGACGTGGATCAAGTGGCACAAAATCACCAGGTAGTTGCGTTCGCTGACCGTTCCATGTCCCACAAACTTGATGCGTGGCCGGTCGCTAATCAAAAGAAATCGGGACGCTGCTGGCTGTTCGCCGGTCTAAACCTGCTGCGTTCGTCGATGATTAAACGCCTAAACGTAGAAAATTTTGAGTTCTCGCAGACGTACCTGTTCTATTGGGACAAACTCGAAAAAGCTAACTACTTCCTAGAATCCCAAATTGAGCTGGCCGATCGCGATCTTGATGATCGCACGGTTTCCCACCTGCTGTCTGACCCGATTGGGGACGGTGGTCAGTGGAATATGTTTGTGGCGCTGGTGGATAAATACGGGGTAGTGCCTAAGTGGGCAATGCCGGAAACCGAATCCTCCTCGAACTCGAAAAACATGGATCGGATTTTGGAGCGTTACTTGCGGGAGGGCGCTCTCGCGGTGCGGAAAGCCGCGCACAACCAGCCGGAAACTGTCGGGGAGGTAAAGGCGGGACTGCTCAAAGGAGTCCACCGGATTCTTAATATCCACCTGGGGACTCCTCCGGAAAAGTTTGTTTGGCAATATAACGATAAAGACAACAAGTTCGAGCGGCTGGGAGAAGTTACCCCGCAAGAGTTCGCCGATAAATATATCGTCAATGACCTGCGTAACTATGTGTGTTTGGTGAATGATCCGCGCGAAGCCAATCCCTATGGGAAGACCTATACCGTCGATCGCCTGGGCAATGTGCTGGGTGCTGCCCCGGTGCGTTACTTGAACGTCCCCATCCAGGTGATGAAAGATTGCGCGGCTACGGTATTGCAGGCCGGAAAACCGGTGTGGTTCGGTTGTGACACCGAGCAGCAGGCAGATAGGGAACTGTCGCTGTGGGATAAGAATCTCTATGACTATGGCTCGGTTTACGGAGTGCATTTCGGGATGGACAAGGAAGAACGCCTGCTCTCCCACGAATCCCTAATGACTCACGCCATGTTGTTTGTAGGGGTAGATATGCTGGATGGGGCTCCGCGCCGCTGGCGGGTGGAAAACTCTTGGGGCTGCGAAGATCGCGCCGACCAGGGATTCTATACTATGAATGATTCCTGGTTTGACGAATACGTATTTGAAATCGCAGTTCACCGCGACCGGCTGCCTGAAGAATATCGCGCAGTCCTCGATTCCGAGGACGCACCGATAGTGTTGCCCGCCTGGGATCCGATGGGGTCGCTCGCTTAAAGCCCGGTCGGCATAATAATCCCGCCGTAAGGGGCGAGAATAAACAGGGCTATGGACAGGGAAAACAGGGCAATACAGTCAAGCCACCAGGAGCGTACTGCACACCAGGCTTTGGGGGAACGGTCTAGCAGCCGGTAAACCCCTAAGCTCAGCAGCATTAGGGCGAAAACTCGACAAGCAAATACGGGGTGCCCGATATATCCGAGGGTGACGATGCAAATAATCCCGATTATCACTAATGCGGTGCACCCGCGTCTCCAAAGCCGATTATTCGACAACCCCATAACGGTAGTTTAACGGGCTTGGTAGGGTTTTGTGATTACCCAGCCACACTCCGCAAGTCGGCGTTGCGCGCATTTTAAGAGGGAGAGGGTGGGGGCAGGACGTGCCGGTAGAAGGTGAAGGGGTGGGAGTAACCATTTTCACCGCCTCGTAAATTAACTACTAACTGCCAAAACAGTAGGCTAGGGAATATGTTTAAGTCTTATCGGGAGATTTTTTCCTACCCTGGCGCTCTTAGGTTTTCGCTCGCTGGAGCGGTAGCGCGTTTCCCGATGGCGATGGCGGGGCTGTCCACCCTGCTAATGATTTCCACCCTCTACGGGGAATATTCACTGGCCGGACAGGTCAATGCTTTAGTGGTTATCGCCATGGCGGCGGCATCCCCAATTCAGGCTCGGCTAGTGGATCGTTACGGGCAAGCCAAAGTTTTACGCCCTCTGGTTGCCTGTTCCCTGGTTTTACTGTTGGCTTTGATGCTCTCGGCTCTATTCCATGCTCCGCGCTGGACGCTCTACCTATTTGCCCTGTTATCGGGGGCTACTACCGGCTCTTTCGGGGCATTTGTGAGGGCGCGCTGGACGCATTTGCTCGCGGGGTCGCGTAAGTTAAATACGGCTTATGCTTTCGAGGCTGCTGTTGATGAACTGATTTTTATTTTCGGCCCGATTATTGCCACGGTGCTGGCCACCGTGGTTCACCCCGCGGCTGGGATTGTGGCTTGTTTGCTTACTTCCGGTATTGGTGGGTTCTGGTTTTTATCGCAGCGCGCTACTGAGCCCGTCGTGACCGCTAAATCTGATTTAAGCGACCAGGAAGCTAAACCGTTGATGAAATCGGCAGCCATGGTGATTTTGGGGCTGATTTTTATGCTCTGTGGTTTTACTTTTGGTGGTCTGGATTTGACGGTGGTGGCGTTTTGTCGCGAGCAAGGGGTAGCCCAGATTTCGGGGCTACTGCTGGCCATGTTTGGGGTGACTTCTTTTAGCTCTGCGGTGATTTATGGGGCTAAAGAATGGGGGATCAGCGCCTTGCGCTTGTTCTTGGGGGGAATCACCTTAATGGCGATTGGTTTTTCTACTTTCTTTTTCGCCTTCAATCCCTGGATTTTGGGGTTGTGTCTAGCCTTAACCGGCGCGACCTATGCTCCCACCATGACTAACGCCACCAATATTTTGTCTCAGGTGGTTCCTCCTGCTCGTTTCACCGAGGGGATGGCGTGGCTAAATACCTTCTTTACTTTAGGTATTTCTGGTGGTGCGTGGCTTGGCGGTTCCGTAGTGGATGTAGCGGGCGCTCGCGGTGGGCTGTGGCTGGTGATTGCAGCAGCTTGGGCGATTCTTGCCGTGGTGTTGATTGGTTTTATGCCTTTGCGTAATTCGCTGCGCCGCGCCTACAAACGCCGTCTAGTAGCGGTTGATTTACATATGACCGAAGAATCTTCCCCCACCCAGAACAGCTAAAGGTCTTTGCGTGATAACGCATAAGTTTGCTTTGCTCAACACCCCGGCCCTCGGAGTCAAAACGACACTCGCGGAACAAACAATCTAGACCTCTGCGAGGAAAATCTAGCTGCTGCGCCATGCCTACAAACGCCTTTATAAAACCAGCGCAAAGGAAAAGTCGGCTAAAAAACCGGAGGATTGCGGGTAGGCTGGCAAGGTAACCAAAGCGAGGTAGCGTGACTGGTGACGGTGACGTTAGGCAATAAAGGAAACCGTGGTGAGTGAAGTAGGTAGCCGGCGGCGGGCGGCGGAGCATTTCGTGCAACAATGGGCAGGTCACGGCTACGAAAAGGGCGAAACCCACAGTTTTTGGCTGTCCTTGCTGCAAGACGTATTGGGAATGCGCGAGGTTTCCACCAGGTGTCGCTTCGAGCAGCGCACGCGGGCGGGCGGATTTATTGACGTGGTGATTCCCTCGGCGCGCACCATCGTGGAGCAAAAATCTTCCGGCGTGAACCTAGATCGGGGCGAGCTGCGTCAAGGCAAGATGGTCACCCCTTTTGAGCAGGCTAAACGTTATGCAGATGCGCTACCTAATCGGCAACGCCCGGATTTTATTATCGTTTGCAACTTCGACTGTTTCCGTCTTCACGACCTAAACAAGGATGACCCTGCCGGTGACTATATCGAGTTTTCTTTGGCGGAACTGCCCGAGCAGTCTTATCTACTCGATTTTTTGATTGACCCGGCATATTCGCGTACGGAAAAGGAGCGCCAAGTCTCAATCCGCGCCGGACAGCTGATTGGCAAGCTGCATCGCGGCCTATTGGAGCAATACCAAGACCCAGATTCTGCCTGGTCGCAGCACTGCCTAAATGTGCTGTGTGTGCGGCTAGTGTTCTGCCTTTTTGCCGAGGACGCGGGGCTATTTGGCAAGGACGCGCTGCTGCGTTACCTGCGGGGTTTTACCGCTTCCCAAACCCGAGGAGCGCTGCAACGCCTGTTCCAAGTGCTAGATACCCCACTTGAACAGCGAGATCCCTATCTGGAGGAAGAACTGGCGGTTTTCCCCTATGTGAATGGGGGACTGTTCCGCGATTCTGCTGCCAGCGCTGGGGTTGCTACGGGATTTGATGATGGAGAGGACGCGCTGGCAGGGGCTAGTGCCGGGGACGGGGCTACGGTTTTTCCGTCCTCGTTGGCGGGAGAGACCGGGCGAGCTTTAGAGATTCCGAACTTTACCGAGGAATTGTGCGACCTTTTACTTAACGAGGTTTCGCAAGGAACTGACTGGTCACAGATTTCTCCCACTGTGTTTGGGGGCGTGTTTGAATCGACTTTGAACCCGGAAACTCGCCGCAGTGGAGGAATGCACTACACCAGTCCGGAAAATATTCACCGGGTAATCGATCCGCTTTTCCTTGACCGCCTAAAGAATGAGCTAGAGGGGATTCTTTCTGATCCGGGGATTTCCGATAGGTCGCGGCGGGCGAAACTGCGGGCTTTCCAAAATCGTTTAGCTAGTTTGACCTGGCTGGATAGCGCTTGCGGATCTGGGAACTTCCTGACCGAAACCTATATCGAGGTGCGCCGCCTGGAAAACCAGGTGATTGCGGAGCTAGAACGGGGACAACAAGCTTGGGAGTTTGAACAAGAGGGCGCCGCGACTAACCAGATAAAAGTGAATCTGGGACAGTTCTATGGGATTGAAATTAATGATTTCGCGGTGGCGGTGGCGCGCACTGCGCTGTGGATTGCCGAACTGCAAGCTAATGGGGAAACGGCGGCGATTTTGCAGCGAGAAGTAGCGGATTTACCACTGCAAGATGAATCCAATATTGTGCTGGCGAACGCGATCCGCATGGACTGGGAGCAGCTGCTTCCTGCCGAGAAGTGCTCGTTTTTAATCAGCAACCCGCCGTTTATTGGCTACTCCAATCACTCCCCGGAGCAAAAGCAAGATCGGGCGGACTTATTTGGTAAGCGGGGGGGGGTACTGGATTATGTAGCCTGCTGGTATCAGAAAGCTGCCGACTATATGCGCGGCACCCAGATCCGGGCGGCTTTCGTGTCTACCAACAGTATTTGCCAAGGACAGCAGGTTACCCCGCTTTGGCGACCGCTGTTTGAGGACGGGATTCGCATTAACTTTGCCCACCGCAGTTTCGTTTGGGGGAACGAAGCGGAGAATCAAGCCCATGTGCATGTGGTGATTATTGGATTTTCTTATCAGGATGAGCAGCCGAAATATCTTTTTGAGCATCCTAAAGAGGGCGAGTCTCGCCGCTACCAGGTAGAACATATTAACGGCTATTTGACTGCTGCCCCAGATGTGTTTGTAGACAAGCAGATGAAACCGCTTTCTGATGTGCCGTACATGGCAAAGGGCTTCCAGCCTACTGACGGACAAAATCTATTGCTTTCCGCCCAGCAGCGTGACGAGCTGCTCGCCAAAGAACCAGCAGCCGAAAAATGGATTCGCCCCTTCTCTATGGGGGCAGAATTTATAAAAGGCATCGACCGCTATTGCCTCTGGTTACCGCAGATTACCGGGGCGGAACTGAAAAAAGTGCCGGAAGTGCGCAAACATATTGAGGCTTGCCGAGCCTGGCGTGAGCAGCAAACCCCGACAGGCGACGCCTATAAGCTGGCAGATCGTCCGCACCTGTTGCGTCCCTGCGGAAAATTCCGGGACGGAACCTATCTTGGGTTCCCAAAGGTGTCCTCAGAACGTAGACGCTATATACCGATTGGCTTTGTTACTGACGGGATGATTCCGGGAGACAAACTCTATTTTGTTCCCACCGCTGATATTTACCATTTCGGTGTCCTCACTTCCCAGTTTCATAATGCCTGGATGCGGGTGGTTGCTGGCAGGCTGAAAAGCGATTACAGCTACGGGAATACCACCGTCTATAACACTTTTATTTGGCCAGGTCCCACTCCGCAGCAAAAGCGAGCGATCGAGGAGGCCGCCGCCCTCGTCCTCGAGAAAAGAAAAGTCTACGCCCCAGCTACCTTGGCGGAACTGTATGACCCGGACAATGATTTCCTCTATCCCGAGTTAGTCCGGGCGCACGCCCAGCTAGATCGGGCAGTGGAAGCCGCCTACGGGGTGGACTTTGCCGGTGACGAAACCAAAATCATCGCCCATCTGTTCACCCTCTACCAAGCCGGCACCACTCCCTGACCGGGGTAAACCACAAATTTGGCGGAGAAGCTGCTAGCTGCTGATAACCCTGGCTTGCAAGCAGCGCCTCCCTATCGCAACTTATTGTTGTATCTACACTGAAAAAACTATAAAGTTTCAGTGTGAACGCAACAAGTGCTGGTGTGGATTATCAAGATAGAATCTTGGCCTGTATTGACGCACGAAAAGGCGTAATTACGGCGTCTCAGTGCAGGGAGCAAGGTGTCCCCACTGTTTACCTGACGCGGATGGTCAGGGAGGGACGTCTAATTCGTTTGGCGCGGGGGCTGTACGGGCGCCCGGAGGGCGAGTATGACGAGCTCTTTATTCTTCAGCATAGGTTTAAGAAAACCGTTTTTTCTTACGAAACTGCCCTCTTTTTGCTGGGGCAGACAGATAAGATTCCAGATGTCATCGAGATTACGGTAGAAAACAGCTATAAGATAAATAATCCACCCCGATGGCTTTCTATAAACTACGTGAGCCCAGATATTTTCAAAATGGGCATTACTTGCGTCTCCACCAGCTGTGGCAATCCAGTTACAATCTATGGCTATGAGCGGATAGTATGCGATTTTATCGCTCATAAAAAGAATATGGATCCGGAAACTTACGTTAAAACAATCCAGGGTTACGCAAAATACCAAGACAAAGATGCCTATCTGTTGCGGAAGATAGCTCGGGCGGCGCGAATAGAGAACCGGGTACGAGAAATCATGGAGATTGTGCATGAATAGAGCCAAAGTTATCGCGCTTTGTCACAAAGTAGCAGAAAATACGGGATTGAGTTTTAATACTGTGTTGCTATATTACTTCCTGGAAAATCTTCTAAAACGCTTGGCTGCTGGAGAAAATAAAGGTCGTTTCATTTTTAAGGGTGGATTTCTGCTCTCGAATGTAGTTGGAGTGCAAACCAGAAGTACGGTAGACATAGATTTTCTAATCCGCAATCTGGAAATGTCGCCGGAATCAATAGAACAGGTGCTAACTCCAGCTCTAGAAGAAGAATCTGGTGACCTCGCCTATGAGATTCAAGATATAGTCCCCATTCGTGAGGCTGACCAATACGGAGGGTATCGTGTCCGTATTGCATGCCGATTGGGGAATACTAGACAGATTCTCCCCCTTGATATTGCTACTGGTGACCCGGTAACTCCGTCTCCAGTTGAATATATTTTTACCAGTATTTTTAGTGATGAAAGCATCCCTATTGAGGCTTACCCGTTAGAAACGATAATCGCGGAAAAACTGCAGACTATCTATTCTCGAGGTTTTTTCAATAGTCGCAGCAAAGACTATTACGACCTGCACATACTTTATAACTCCCAAAGGCATCATATTAATGAAGCGATATTGAAAGAAGCGTGCCGTCGAACATTTCGTTATCGGAATACAGAGTTTAACCTTGAGAAACTGCGTAGTCTCCTGGAATCGATAAAAGATGACCAGTCCTTTTTGGATAGGTGGCGGGCTTATGCGAGGAAGAATAACTATGTAGGTGAAATTGCTTTTGCTGATGTAATCAATAGTGCGATACAGCTAGTTGATGGGGCGTCAAACGTAAAATAGTTGCCCATCTGTTCACCCTCTACCAAGCCGCCACCACTCCCTGACCGGGGTAAACCACAAATCTGGTGGAGAAGCTACTAGCTGCTGATAACCCTGGCTTGCAGGCAGTGCTTCCCGCAGCTGCCGCGGGCGGGGTTTATATGTAAAGCAGTTTTACATATCGAAAAAACGTGTAAAAAAATCGCGAAATTTTTTACACGTTCCCCAATTGGGGGCTTCAAGTTGCAACTACCCGGAATAAAATCCTAAAAATCAGTGTGAATGCAGCAGTCGCCGCAAGCTGCCGCGGGCGGAGCTTATCTAGGTGCTGAAACTAAACAAGGTGCTAGCAAGATTGCTACTGCCTGTTTGCCTACAATCCATTTGAAGTGTGCGACACCACCGCTGTTGCTGTTCCTATGCTTGTCAACTAATATTTCATCTTGTCAGACAAATTTTATAGTTGGAAGCAAGGTAGCTTCCTTAAGAAAAGAGATAACTATGAGTCAGAAATTCATAGTCGGTGCATATGCCTCCATGCCGGATACAAATAAACAAGATGAGTACTATCGCTTACTTGGACAACTTGATTGGGTAAACGGAATTGAAATTCCTTATCCTGGTGATCTTGCCGATAATGCTACTTGGCTGGCAGAGCGACTGTGTCCTCAATGGGATTCGAACACAATCACCGCGATTCCCGGCACGATGCAGAATCTTGGAAAAAATCCTTTATTCGGTCTCGCCTGTGCGGATGAAGAAGGACGCGGCCTCGCTATTGCCCAGGCTAAGCAAATTTCCGAGGTAGCCAGAGAGCTTTCCGATTATTTAGGGCATGTCGCAGTGAGTAAGGTGCAAGTGCATTCCGCACCTACCCGTCTAGCAGATGCAAGCGCTTTTCGCACATCCCTTGAAGAACTAAAAGAACTGGACTGGGGCGGAGCAACGATCGTGGTGGAGCACTGTGACCGTTTCATTAAGGAGCAGCCACCCGAAAAAGGTTTTTTATCGCTTAAGGAAGAAATCGAGATTTGCCGAACCCTGGGACTCAAAATTCACATTAACTGGGGTCGATCTGCCGTAGAAGGTAGAAGTGCCGCAACTCCTTACGAGCACATTGTAGAAGCCGGACGGTCTGGAGTACTTGCGGGAGTATTTTTCTCAGGTGCCGGTTCTCAAGAATGTGCTTACGGGTATGCCTGGATTGATGGTCACCTTCCTTCACAACCGGATGAACCCAGCTCACTCATGAGTGAAGAAGAAATTTCTAGATGTTCAAAGGCTGCAATACGAGGGGGAGCGAAGTACCTAGGGGCAAAGATCTGTGTGCCTAAGGATGCACCTCTTGAACAGCGCATCCGTATGCTTAAAACGATTTACAACGCTACCCGATAAGAAGAGAGGCGAGACCGCCCCGGTTGCTGGAATTAGTGTTTGACCGGCAGTGGTGGAAGGGAACGTACCACCAGCAAATAATATCGTCTCCATAGGGATTGTCTTTCTTAATGGACGGTTTTGAAAGAGTTGTCAGCTTGGCAATAATTTAGCGAATGTAACCGCGGTTGCCCACCAATCTGAATCCTTGAAAGGTTTTCCCGATGCTCACTTGCCCTGAACCTGCCGAAAATCCTGTGCTCTGGCCGTGGGGAACCCGGCGGGAAGAGGACGGACAGTTATCTTTTGCCGGACAAAAAGTAACTGACCTGGCGCAAAATTTCGCCACCCCCTCCTACCTGTTTGACCTGGATGATTTCGCTGCCCGCGCCGAAACCATTTCCAGCGCAATGGCGGAAGAGTTCTGGGAGGGCTACGGATTTTCCGGTGCCAGCGTCTACTATGCGGGCAAAGCCTTCCTGTGCACCGCTTTAGGGGAAGCCCTCACCAGGGCAGGTATGGGGATAGATACCGCCAGCCTGGGGGAACTTTCGGTAGCACTCCATCCGGCGATGGGAGCTGACCCTAAGAAAATCGGGCTACACGGCAACAATAAATCCCTCGAATCTTTGCGCTTGGCGCTGCGCCGCGGTATTGGGCGGATCATCGTAGATTCCCTGGGCGAAATCGACCTATTACAGTCTCTTTGCGAAAGCGAAAATACCACCGCTCCGGTGATGGTGCGGGTAACCACTGGGGTGCACGCCGGGGGACACAGCTTTATCGCCACCGCCCACGAGGACCAAAAATTCGGCCTCTCCCTGGCCTCAGGAGCCGCCCTCCAGGCAGTCAAAAAGATTATTGTCGCCCCCAATCTAAAGCTAGTGGGGCTGCATTCGCATATCGGTTCCCAGATCAAAGATTTAGAATCTTTCCAAGTAGCAGCCGACCGGCTGCTGGCTTTCCGCGCCCAGGTGCAAAAACTAGGGGAAGCTGTCCCTGAAGTTGACCTGGGCGGGGGGCTAGCTATTTCCTATCAGGGCGAGGACGTGCCCAGCGCCAGTGAATATGCGCGCTCCCTGGCGGCCTCGGTAAAGAAAGCCTGCGAGCAGGCAGGCACCGACATTCCCCATATTTCGATTGAACCGGGGCGCTGGCTAGCCGGTCCGGTATGCGTCAGCCTGTACCAGGTGGGAACCGTCAAAGATGTACAGCTAGAGGACGGGAGTATCCGCAAATACGTGAGCGTAGACGGGGGCATGAGCGACAATATTCGCCCCGCCCTCTACGATGCGGGATATGTGGCGACCTTAGCCTCGCGCCTTTCTGATGCCCCCGCTGCTAGCTGCCGCATAGTGGGTATGCATTGCGAATCCGGGGATATTTTAGTGCCCGAAATTGCCCTGCCTGCTGATATTCACGCTGGTGATTTACTGGTAATTCCAGCTACCGGCGCCTATGGGCGGGCAATGGCCTCGAACTATAATCTGGTTCCTCGTCCCGGGGTAATCGGGCTGAGCCGTAAAGCGGCTCCGCGCTATATCGTTGCGCGAGAAACCGTGGATGACCTACTGCGCCTGGATACCGGAGCCGCCGGTTTATCTCAGTGACAAATCTTCGGAGCGCTCGAACTCCAATAACCGTTAGAGTAGAAAACCCCGGCGGGTAAAAGCCCCGCCGAAAGTGGTGAAAAGAGGGTGAACATGAAGCAAGCGGTGAAAATAGCAGTACTTGGGTGCGGAACTGTGGGGGCGCAAGTAGTGCGTCTACTACAAGAACGCGCCGCCGATTATCAGGCTAGGTGTGGAGCCAGCCTAGAGATTATCGGTATTTGTGTACATAATCTGGCGGCTCCCCGCCCCGATTTTATTAGCCGCGACCTGCTTACCGACCAGGCGGAGCCCTTGATTGACCAGGCAGACCTGGTAATCGAGCTAATCGGGGGAATCGAGCCGGCGCGCACCTATATTACCCGCGCCCTCGAAGCTGGAAAATCTGTGGTCACCGGAAATAAAGCCCTCCTCGCGCAACACGGCCCGGAACTGTTTGACCTTTCCCGCGAGCGGGAAGCCGACCTTTACTACGAGGCCGCAGTCGCTGGAGCCATCCCGGTGGTTTACGGCCTGCGCGAATCCTTAGCTGGCGATCGCGTCCAAGTGGTGCAAGGCATCGTTAATGGCACCACCAACTACATGCTTGACCAGATGGAAAAGAAAGGCTGGTCATTCGAGCAGGCGCTTACTACCGCCCAAGAACTCGGATACGCCGAAGCTGACCCGACTGCCGATATTGACGGGTTAGATGCCGCCGCCAAATGCGCTCTGCTCGCGCAGCTAGCTTTCCACACCCGGGTTTCTCTAGATCAGGTAGCGGTGAAAGGGATTCGCAGTATTACCGCGGACGATATTGCCGACGCCAAAGAGTCGGGGCGCACTATTAAACTGTTGGCGATTGCCCAGCTCGCGCAAGATGAACAAGGACGCGAATGCGTATCTTGCCGGGTAGAGCCGGTATTGGTGAAACCAGAGAATCCGCTCGCAAGCATTGCGGGAGCCTTTAACGCGATAGTGATTGATGCCGAGGCCGCGGGCAGACTAATGTTCTACGGTCAAGGTGCTGGCGGGGTACAAACCGCTTCCGCCGTGCTCTCCGATGTGGTGGCAGCCGCGTTCCACCTGGTTTCTGGGGGGAGCGCCCCGCGTGAATCCGCCTATGCTGATTTGCCGCAAATGCCGGCTGAGCAGGTGAGTTCCAAGTACAGTATCCGTCTGCAGGTCGACGACGTAACCGGGGTATTAGCCGAGGTGGCAGGAATTTTTGCTCGCCGCGGGATTTCTATCGAACAGGTGCGTCAACGCAGTGACGCTAAATCCGGGAAAGCGATTGTTTCTTTGTCAAGTGACTGGGCTAGTGCGGGAGACATAGACTTGACGGTGAAAGATTTGGAGGCCGCCGAGCCGGTGAGCCAAGTAATTCAAGTAATCAGTATGGAGGGCTAGCAAGATGGCGCATCTGTGGCAGGGAATAATCAACGAATATCGAGATTGGCTCCCCATAAGCGAGAAAGAAGAAATCGTCACTTTGCAAGAAGGTGGCACTCCGCTGGTCTACTCCGATGATTTGTCGGACGAGGTAGGGGCGCGGGTATTTATCAAGGTCGAGGGAATGAACCCTACCGGTTCTTTTAAAGATCGCGGTATGACCATGGCGATTACCAAGGTGCTCTCTAGTGGGCAAAAAATGGTGGCCTGTGCTTCTACCGGCAATACTTCGGCTTCTGCCGCTGCTTATTCGGCGAAAGCTGGCCTGGAATGCGCAGTAATCCTGCCTGCCGGGAAGATTGCTGCCGGCAAACTCGCCCAGGCAATTGTGCATGGGGCAAGGCTAGTGGCAGTGGACGGGAACTTTGACCAATGCCTGACTATTACCCGCCAGCTCACCGAATCCTATCCGGTAGCCCTGGTTAATTCGATCAACCCCTACCGCTTGCAGGGTCAAAAGACTGCGGCTTTTGAAATCGTTGATTTCTTGGGGGATGCGCCCGATATTCATGTTCTCCCGGTGGGAAATGCCGGAAATATCTCCGCCTACTGGATGGGATATAACGAATACGCTGGTCGGCGCACCGCCGCCTCCTTGGAAAAAGAAACCCAGCTAGGGGAGGCGCGCGCCAGTAAAGTTCCGCAAATGTGGGGTATTCAGGCTAAAGGGGCTGCACCTTTCGTTGCTGGACATCCGATTGACAACCCGGAAACCGTGGCGACCGCCATTCGTATCGGCAACCCGGCTTCCTGGGATTATGCATCGGCAGCGAGGGACGATTCCCACGGTTTTATTACTGCGGTCAGCGATGAAGATATTTTAGCTGCCCAGGCGCGGTTAGCGGCCGATACCGGTATTTTTGTGGAACCAGCTTCCGCGGCCTCGGTTGCGGGACTGCTGTGGGCTGCTGGGGCAGGTAAAGTGCCCGAGGGTGCGACTATTGTGTGTACGGTTACCGGTAACGGTCTAAAAGATACTGCGACTGCTCTGGGCGATCGCGATATTAACCCGCAAGTAATCGCGCCCACCCTGGAGGCCGCCCTCGCCGCCCTCGACTTGAAATAACCGGAAGTAAGCAAGATGCGGATTGTTAAGGACGAGGCGGAAGTAAAAGCTCCTGCTACCTCGGCTAATCTGGGGCCTGGATATGACTGTATGGGACTAGCGCTTTCCCTGCATGATCGAGTACGTTTTCGAGCTACCGTTGGAAAAACCCAGGTGCACGTGCGCGGTCAAGGCAAAGACAAGCTGCCCGCAGACGAAAAACACCTGGTAGTGCGGGCAATCCGCCTCGGTCTCGATGCGGTAGGAGCCTCCCAAGTGGGGATCAGTCTTTGGCAAGAGAATCAGATTCCCCAATCGCGCGGCCTGGGTTCATCAGCGTCCGCGATCGTGAGCGGGTTGGCTATTGTCCGGGCGATTATTTCCGATCCGGAAGTGCTTGATAACGACACTATGCTGCGAATCGCGACCTACCTCGAAGGGCATCCCGATAATTTGGCACCGGCAATTTATGGGGGAATCACCCTGGCGGGAATCCACGGGACTTCCAGTGAAGAAGCTGCCACCACCAAGGAACTGACTTCACCTTTTCTTGAAATGGGGCAAGACGACCAGGAAGATCAGGCTAAAGAAACGGATCTGCTTGCCCTAAACCCAGATTTTCCAAGAACTTGGGCAGTGAAAATCAAAAATCAATACGACCTGTGTCCCACGGTGTTTATCCCGGATTTTGAGTTGGATACTTCCCAGGCACGCTCGCTACTGCCTGAACAGGTGCCCCACGCTGATGCTGCCCGGAATGTGGCGAACGCGGCACTCTTGGTCAGTGCCTTGCAAACTCATCCCGAACTATTGATGGCCGCCACCACGGACTATTTGCATCAAAATTATCGCAGAGCCGCTATGCCGGCCTCTTTGGACTTAATGTATTGGTTACGGGCGCAACAGCTGCCAGCGGTTATTTCCGGGGCGGGACCGTGTGTATTGGCACTGGAAAACGTGGGTGATCAGGTCAAAGCCAAGGCAGAGAAAGTGGGTTGGAAGGTTCGTACCTTAGAGTTGGATACTCGCGGGGTGCGAGAGCTTTAAGGCGCTTGTGGCAGTTTAAGGTATTCGCTTTAGTTAGGTCATGGCCAGGTTCACTAAACGCAAGTTTCCTGCCGGCCGAAAATCCTGGTAAGCTAAACTCACGAAGGCGAAAGCACCTAGCGGGTTTACTGCCAGGGACGCTCAGTTCCGGCCTTCAAAATCGAGGCCTATTTTTCTCGATTCTTAATATCCAGGCGCATCTGCGTCAACCTACATTCAAAAGGAAAGTTTGTGAGCACAAACGAGAATGCTAACGATCTGCGCACTATGAAGCTGGATGAGCTAAAAGCTCTAGCTGCAAAAATGCGGCTGCGGGGGATCTCCCGCTTGCGGAAGAATGAGCTGATCGAAATGATTAGTCAGGCTCGCTCCGCCCAACCTGCCAGTGATGCCGCACAAGAGAACGTGAAGGCTAGTGCCGACCAAAACGGTTCGTCTCAACGGAAAGCGGATACGCGCAGACACAACAGACAACATCAGGCTGCGGTTCGCCAAGAATCAGATGCTAAAAAAGATGCGAAGGAGCAGCTGAAACAAGATTTAGCCGAGCGCGCCAGCAAGAAAGATAACCAAAATAAGGGGCGGAAGAATAAGGGGGAGACCCCGCATTCGGTCGATGAGATTGCCTTGCCTAGCGCAGAAGATGAAGAGCGCGGGGAAGGACGCGGTCGGGGACGGCGCAACCGCCGGCGGGACCGGAATCGCCGCCGCGATGACAACTGGAATGATAATCGCGGTCGCGGTAAAAACGACCATCATGACGAGGAATCCTCCGAAGAAAACGAGGAAGAACTCTTGCCAATCGCCGGGGTATTGGATGTGCAAAGCAACCATGCTTTCGTTCGCACCTCGGGTTATATCGCTGGCCCCAATGATGTTTATGTCACCTTAGGTCAAGTGCGCCGTTGGGGATTGCGGTCTGGAGATGCAGTACAGGGCGCGGTGCGTCCTCCCAAAGAGGGCGAAAATAACCGGCGGCAAAAATATAACGCCCTGGTACGTTTGGACGCTGTCAACGGGATGAGTATCGAGGACGCGCGGGCGCGCACCCAGTTCAAGGATTTGGTGCCGCTGTACCCGAATGAGCAGCTGCGTCTAGAGAACAATCCCAAGAACCCCACCCAGCGGATTATTGACCTGATCGCCCCGATTGGTAAGGGGCAGCGCGGGTTGATCGTTTCTCCTCCTAAAGCCGGTAAAACTATTATTTTGCAGCAGATCGCCAATGCGATCACCACTAATAATCCGGAATGTCACCTGATGGTGGTACTGGTAGATGAACGGCCCGAAGAGGTTACCGATATGCAGCGCACGGTAAAGGGCGAGGTTATTGCTTCGACCTTTGACCGTCCCGCCTCTGATCACGCCTCGGTAGCCGAATTAGCAATTGAACGGGCAAAACGCCTGGTAGAGCTAGGTCAAGATGTGGTGGTACTGCTGGATTCCATTACCCGCTTGGGGCGTGCCTATAACCTGTCAGCCCCGGCTTCGGGACGGATCTTGTCCGGTGGTGTGGACGCTTCCGCGCTATATCCACCCAAGAAATTCTTTGGGGCGGCGCGTAACGTCGAAAACGGTGGTTCGCTGACTATTTTGGCGACCGCCTTGGTGGAAACCAACTCCAAGATGGACGAAGTTATTTTCGAAGAGTTCAAAGGCACCGGCAATATGGAACTGCGTCTGTCGCGACAGTTGGCGGATAAGCGCCTATTCCCCGCGGTCGATGTGAACGCCTCGGGTACTCGCCGCGAAGAACTGCTGCTAAACAAGGAAGAACTGCAGGTCACTTGGAAGTTGCGGCGGATGCTTAGCGCCCTGGAGCCTCAGCAGGCTACCGAGTTTGTGCTTTCTAAACTGAAGAACACTAACTCCAATGCCGAGTTCTTGATGATGATCGCTAAGATGAGCAGCCAGGTTTAATGGAAAAATAGCGATTTTATCTGATACTGAAGCGGGGGGGGGGGGGGGGGGGGGGGGGGGGGGGGGGGGGGGGGGGGGGGGGGGGG
>NZ_JAKNHJ010000022.1 GCF_022133705.1 Varibaculum cambriense | reverse complement strand
TCCCTAAATGAGCTTTCTTGGCCATTACGATTTCACCTCGCGACTAACTAATTCAACCACGCTTTCTGCGTAAACTGTGGTAAGGGCTACGAATGTAACGATTTGGTAGCGAAATGATTGCATAATGGTTTAGACTGATTTTCGCCTGGTAAACCGGGCAGGTTATTTTGTCGACTGAATGGGAAAATCGTGGGACGTCATAGCCAAGGAAAGAAACCATTCCGCCATCTACTATGGCAGGCGGGGTTAGCCACTGCAGTAATCGCAGCCGCAGTCGGTACCTCGGGAGCAGTCGCTCTGCATTCCGCTTCCCTTCCCGCCGGGCAACCGCAACCCGAAATGACGACGCAAACCATTTCCAAAACCAACCCGGTTGCTCAAGCAAGCGGAGAATACGGTTTAGAAAAAGTTAGCGCTAAAGTCTTAGACGAATCCCCCACAACCGATCCTGCCACTGCGTTAACCAGCGATAATCCGCAACCAACTTCGCAAGCAAGTACTGCTGGGGCTAGTGCTTCCAGCGCGCAATACTCCCTGGCAGCTTTACGCAGAGCAGGCGTAGTGCATTGGAGCGGATATAAATTCACCTACTATTCCCAAAAAGTCTTACCCGGTGGGGGACTGCGGATTCCCGGCCGCCACGTGAATGCTAACGGGTATGTAGCTGACGCCGACGGCTATATTGTGCTTGCCAATGATGCTCCGAAAGGCACTGTGATTAACACTCCCTTTGGCGGGCCAGGAAAAGTCTATGACCGGGGTACCCGGGGAAACCACTTCGACGTTTACACTTCCTAAGCAGCCGCTATTTGTGTTATTACGAGGGCGCGTCCTCGTACCTGATCCTACCCGGGTAAACAGGTAAAAGTGACCTGGGTAGCGCTCTCATCTAAGATGGACACGATGAGTTTGCAAGCCGTAGTAGAAAAAGTAGCTAGTGAGCCGGCAGCTAAAAAGTTCTTCTCCCAGCCCCATAGCGTCCAGTCCCTTTATTGTCCTGCCGGAGTAAGGCCGGCGCTCGCGGCAGCCGCGGCGCAAACCGAGGTAAGTAGCGGAAAGTTTTCCCCGCTACCCTTCTCATCAGTAAATACTAAGAAAGCTGCGCAGGCTGAGGCGGCTAAGGAAAAGCGGCGCGGCCTGATCCTGTATGTAACTGCCTCGGGCAGAGCCGCCGAACAGGTAGAGGCGGAACTGGCGGGATACCTGCCCCGAGTTGCCCGCTTCCCCTCCTGGGAAACCCTGCCGCATGAACGGCTGTCTCCCCGTGCCGACACTATGGCGCAGCGAATCGCCGCCCTGCGCCGCCTGACCCATCCGGAAACCAGCGGCCCCGGGCAGGCGATAACCATTCTGGTAGCTCCCATTAGGGCATTATTGCAGCCGGTAGTAGCGGGTTTAACCGAGATTGAGCCCCTAAGAATTCTAGAGGGCGAAGATTATCCTCTCGATAAACTAGCTACCCGCCTACTGGAGCTGGGATACGAGAAAACCGATTTGGTGTCCACGCGGGGACAATTCGCGGTGCGGGGAGGAATTGTTGACGTATTCGTACCCGGGGAATCTCATCCCCAGCGCTTAGATTTCTTTGGGGACACTCTAGAGGAAGTAAACTACTTTTCCCTTTCAGACCAGCGCAGCCTGGAAAAAAGTCCTGTCGGGGTGTGGGCGCCGGCCTGTCGGGAATTGCTGTTAACCGACCAGGTGAAGCAGCGCGCTAGCGAGCTGCAACCCTCCCTGCCAGGTGTGGCCGATATGTTAGAACTGATCAGCCAGGGGATTGCAGTCCAGGGGATGGAATCTTTAGCCCCGGTGTTGGCTCCCGGGCTGCAAAGCGTGGTTTCCTTGCTGCCGGAAGATACCACTATCGTGATTGACGAACCGGGGAGAGTATCTCGCCGCGCCGCAGATTTGCTGGCCACTTCCCACGAATTTGAGCAGGCGGCTTGGCAAGCAGCGGCGGGAGGCGGAAAAATCCCGATCCGCGCTGCCCGCGCCCTCCAAAGTCTCAATGATTTTAATCAAGAAGCTCTCGATAAAAGCCTTGGCTGGTGGGAACTAACTGGTCTGCCCAGTGCAGATATATTGGATGCCGAAAACGAGGAAGAACCGGCCGCGGAGACCGTAACTCTCACGGAGGAACTCAGCGGGGGCGAAGAAGAAAATGGGCTCAGCGAAACTACCCGACCCACCTATGTTTACAACGGTCAAACTAGCATGGGCGCGAGGGCGACCAAAGGCTACCGCGGACAGATTGACCAGGCAGTTAAAGAATTAGGGCAGTACCTAAACGCCGGTTGGCAGGTGATTTTCTCCTGTTCGGGACGCGGCTTGGCCAGCCGATTCGCCGCTAATCTTTCCGAGGCAGGCCTGCCTGCCCGTGCAGTAGCCACTCTAGCTACGTCCTCGGATATAGAAAAGGGAAGCGTGCTGGTTACCGCCGGTAAAATCGCGGCTGGTTTCACCCTGAAAGCCTCACACCTGCTGGTATTGGCAGAGGCTGACTTGACTGGACGTTCTCCGCGCCTGGCACAAGCTCCCCGCAAATTGGCTAGTCGGCGGGGGAAAACCATTGTTGATCCCCTGTCTCTAAAGCCCGGGGACTACGTGGTGCACTCCCAGCATGGGGTGGGACGCTTCGTGCAGATGACCAAGCGCACTATCGGTAAAGGCCAAGACGCAGTTACCCGCGAATATCTGGTGTTGGAGTACGCCCCTTCGCGGCGGGGACAAGCTGGTGACCGGCTCTATGTCCCCACTGATTCTTTGGATTTGGTTTCCCGCTATGCCGGCTCGGATGCTCCGCAGCTAAACAAAATGGGGGGAGCAGATTGGGCGAAAACCAAGAACCGTGCCCGTAAAGCTACCCGGGAAATCGCGGCAGAACTTATTCGGCTCTACGCTGCCCGTCAGGCCACCAAAGGACACGCATTCGGTCCCGATACTCCCTGGCAAAAGGAACTCGAGGACGCGTTCGAGTATCAGGAAACTCCTGACCAGCTCGCTACCATCGATGAAGTCAAGGCGGATATGGAAAAACCGTCCCCTATGGATCGCCTGCTCAGCGGAGATGTAGGGTTCGGCAAAACCGAAGTGGCGGTGCGCGCGGCTTTCAAAGCTATCCAAGAAGGGTTCCAAGTTGCCTTGCTAGTGCCGACCACGCTGCTAGTAAAGCAACATTTTGAAACTTTTAGTGACCGTTTCGCGCCCTTCCCGGTAAAAATTGGGCAGCTATCGCGTTTTTCTACCCCTGCCCAGGCGCGAGAACTCAAAGACCAGTTACGTGGCGGCGAAATCGATTTGGTGATCGGAACCCATAGTTTGATTACTGGGGAAGTCGGGTTCAAAAATCTGGGACTGGTGATTATTGACGAAGAGCAGCGTTTCGGGGTGGAACATAAGGAAACTTTGAAAGCTCTGCGCACCAATGTGGATGTGCTCTCTATGTCGGCCACCCCGATTCCGCGCACCCTAGAAATGGCGGTGACCGGGATTCGGGAACTTTCGACCCTTTCGACCCCGCCGGAAGAACGCCACCCGGTGCTCACTTTTGTTGGTGCTTACCAGGACAAACAGGTAAAGGCAGCGATCCGACGGGAACTGCTGCGTGACGGACAGGTTTTTTATGTCCATAACCGGGTAGAATCGATCGACCGGGTAGCGGCGCATCTGTCGGAACTGGTTCCGGAAGCCAGGATCGCGGTGGCGCACGGCAAAATGCATGAAAAGCAACTGGAACAAGTAATGGTTGATTTCTGGAACCACCAGGCTGATGTGCTAGTTTGCACCACGATTGTAGAAACCGGGCTAGATATTTCCAACGCCAACACCCTAATTGTTTCCGGGGCGCATCGGATGGGGCTTTCCCAACTACACCAGTTACGAGGACGAGTAGGGCGCGGGCGGGAACGTGCTTACGCCTATTTCTTCTATCCGGGCGATAAACCGCTAACCGAAACTGCGCATGAACGCTTACAAACTATCGCTGCGAATACCGATTTAGGGGCGGGGACAGCGGTTGCCCAAAAGGATTTGGAGATTCGCGGAGCCGGAAACCTGCTGGGCGGGCAGCAGTCGGGCCATATCGCCGGGGTTGGTTTTGACCTGTATATCCGGATGGTGTCCGAGGCGGTGCGCGGTTTCAAAGAGGGCGCACAAGCAGAAGCAGACGATAGTGAAGTGCGGATTGAACTGCCGATCGATGCCCATATTCCCCCTGAATATATGGAGTCAGAACGGCTGCGCCTAGAGATGTATCAAAAGCTATCTAGCGTGCGGGAGGAAGCACAGCTGGAAGCGGTGCGAGAAGAAATGACTGACCGTTACGGAGTGCCACCAGCAAATGTGCAGCTACTGTTTACGGTGGCGAAGCTACGGATGGCTGCGCGTGCCCTAGGGATTAAGGAAATTGTGGCACAGGGGCGTTTTGTACGTTTTGCCCCGATTAGCTTGGCGGATTCGCAAATGCTGCGGATAAAGCGGCTGCATCCGGGAACGGTGATTAAGCCGGCGGTACGCCAAATCTTGGTGCCAGCTCCTAAGGGAGAAAAATTGGGGCAAAGCGCTCTGCATGATGAACCGCTAGCGCAGTGGGTGGCAAAGTTGTTACAAAATGTGCTGACCCCCTTTGGAAAAGTAAAAACAGACGCACCAGAATAGAGCTGACCGCGCCCTCTTGATAAGCTAACCCTAGCTATTAGCTTCAGAAAGACAGTCTTATGAATAACAGAGTTCTTCGAGTTATTGGTATTTGCGCCGGCACCGCCCTGCTCGGGATGGGGCTTAGCGGATGTTCCAACGCTGAAACCGCGAAAGATAGTTTTCCGGTCGAACAGGTGGCAGCTGAGATTAATGCGGCCACTCCCACTGATGAACAGCGCGTATCCTATATGCAACAGATGCGTTCCCAAGTTCAAAAACAGTTGGGAACTGAAGTGTATCCGCAAGCTGTTTGGGATTCCCTAGAGCGCGGCGAGATACCGTCCCAATACCTTGCCTCTTGGGCATCCGCGATGAAGGTCGCCAGGGAAGAATTGCGTAACCAGCCTGGATATACCGATGCGGATATTAATAAGTGGCTGGCTGCCGAAGCTGGAGTAGCAGGCATTAAGCAGGCAGACTTTTCTACGGATACCCTAGATTTCTGGCGGCTACAAAAGTTGTCTAGTGATCAGCAACAGGGGAAGTTATCTGCGGATTTAGCAAAGCGAATTCAGCCGAAGCTCCTGGCGGCGCAAAAACAGGGTGACAAGCAGGCTGCGGGATTGAAAATTAATGCCCTCTTAACTCAGGCATTGTCGAATACTACCGGGATCCAGGTGCTAGAACCTGATTTGGGTGCCGGAGTGAAACTGCAAAGTTTTGCCAAAGTGGAGCAAATGCTGCAAAGGCAAATGCCGCAAGGTTCGCAGCCGGCTAAGTAAACATTTTTCTTTCCGTCTGTGCCTAAAGATAGGGACTTTTGCAACCTGCTGACGTCCTTTACTTCCAGTAGACTGTAATTAAGTGATCAACAAAATCTATAAGGAGCGTGACCGTGTCACTAATCGTTGCTATTAATGCCCGTGAAATTCTTGATTCTCGTGGAAATCCCACCGTTGAGGTGGAAGTATTGTTGGATTCGGGGGCTTCTGCCCGTGCTTCCGTTCCTTCCGGGGCTTCTACCGGCGCTTTTGAAGCCGTGGAACGTCGGGATGGCGATAAAGGTCGCTACCTGGGTAAAGGTGTCCAGGATGCAGTTAATGCGGTAATGGATGATATTGCCCCAGAGCTAATCGGTGAAGATGCTTTTGATCAGCGCGCCATCGACCAGATGATGATGGATCTGGATGGCACTGCTAACAAAGGCAAATTGGGTGCTAACGCTATTTTGGGTGTTTCTTTGGCTGTTGCTCATGCTGCAGCGGAGGAAGCAGGGGTGTCCCTGTTCAAGTACCTGGGTGGCCCCAATGCCCACGTGCTGCCGGTTCCGATGATGAACATTTTGAATGGTGGTTCTCACGCTGACTCCAATGTGGACATTCAAGAGTTCATGATTGCCCCTATTGGTGCTGCCTCTTTCGCGGAAGCTCTCCGTATGGGCGCCGAGGTGTACCACACTTTGAAAGGCGTTATTAAAGATCGTGGTCTATCGACCGGCCTGGGTGACGAGGGCGGTTTCGCCCCCAATCTGGACTCCAATGCGGAAGCTCTCGACCTGATTTGTGAGGCGATCAAGAAAGCTGGATACGAGCCGGGTAAAGATGTGGCTTTGGCTCTGGATGTGGCTTCTTCCGAGTTCTTCAAAGATGGCAAGTACCTGTTCGAGGGCGAGCCTCGCGATACTGATTACATGGTAAAGTACTACGACGAACTAGTCGCCAAGTACCCGATTGTTTCTATCGAGGATCCGCTATCCGAGGACGAATGGGATGCTTGGAAAGCTTTGACCGAGCATATCGGTGACAAGGTTCAGCTGGTTGGCGATGACCTGTTTGTAACCAACCCGGAGCGTCTGGCTCGCGGCATTAAAGAGGGCGTAGCTAACGCTCTACTGGTGAAGGTGAATCAGATTGGCAGCCTGACTGAAACCCTACAGGCGGTTGAGGATGCTCACCGTGCCGGTTACAAGTCCATGACTTCTCACCGCAGTGGCGAGACCGAGGACGTAACTATCGCTGACCTGGCGGTAGCCACTAACTCCGGTCAGATTAAGACCGGTGCTCCGGCACGCTCCGAGCGGGTAGCGAAGTACAATCAGCTGCTCCGTATCGAGGACGAACTGGGTGACGCTGCGGTATATGCTGGGCGGAACGCATTCCCGCGTTTTAAAGCCTAGTTTGCAATGCCTATGCAGCTGATAGGCGATTAGCTTAAAGCATCCGGGGTGGGTCGAAAGATATTTCTTTCGACCCACCCCTTTATGTTTTTAAGCATTAAGCGCAGATAAATCTGTTCGTTGTATTCGGGTATTAGCCCTTAATTCACGTGATGTACGTTCGCGCGAACGCGTTGTCGGGTTTCTTCGAGATAATCCCGGGTTTCCAGCTAAGCCAACTGAACCAAATCAGAAGTTAAATACCTCCATTCTTTCGGGTAAAAAGTATTGATAGCATTGTGGGGTAATCATGCGCTTTTGGGGTTTACCCCAAAAGTGAGGTTAGAGTTAGACAAGTAATAAGCAAGGAAGCCGAAGACCAACTAACTCGCTGACGAATCTCGCAGGAAAGACGCTTTAGGGCGTAAGCTTTTCGCGAATAATGTAAACGAACAGCGGGTAACGAAGAATGCTGGGGATAGATGAAGATGAAGAAGTCTTTAGCGGCAGCTAGCGTAACTTTAGCGATGCTTTTTTCTGGGATCGGGGTGGGGGTTTCTACCCCCGCCGAGGCTGCCAGTGTTCCCTCTGTGAAATGGGCAATGCCCACACAGGTTAAAGCCAATACTCCGGAAAATACCGCTTCCCCAGCTAACGAGTCCTTAGCTGATTGGGAAAAACTACAGGCCAAACTGGCGCAAGAAAACCCTATTTCCTGGCTATTTACTGGTGATTCCATAACTCATGGCGCTAATACCAGTGAAGGTTTGCGGCGCTTCAGCGAGTATTTCAACTCGTATCTACATTCGACCCCCATTAATGGCATAGGACGCACTAACGATTTAGTAATGAATACCGGGGTGGCTAACTCTACTACCCGGTATTTGCGTCAAGCTTTCCAACAATCTGTCCTTGATAAAGGCGCTGACGTAGTCTTTTTGGCTTTGGGGATGAACGATTCGGTAAATGCCCCTGCCAAGGAACGGGTTGAACAAAATACTTACCGACAAAATCTCGAATACTTTATCGATCAGATTCGCGCCTCCGGTGCAATTCCGGTGTTGCAAACCCAAAACTATCCCACTGACGGGCGACACGCCTCTTTCGATACGTGGATGCAGACTGTCCGGGAGGTGGCAGCAGAAAAGAAAGTGATTCTGCTGGATGTCCAAAAATTCTGGCAAGCTGAGCACACGCCAGATAACTCTGACGGCTGGATGCAAGCCGATGGAGTACACCCCAGTGCGCAAGGCTATCTCGAGTGGGCGAAATTCCTGGTAAAACAGTTGAATATCTGGAATGAAAATTCAACGCTAGCCAATACTTCCAAAGCATACGTAGAGCGTTATGGAAGTCCCCTAACCGAGGTGCCAGTGACGCAAAACGTACCCGAAGCGTTAAACAAACAACCTCCACACCAGGCAAACCTGGTGTTCAATCACGCTCAGACCACCAGTGAATCTTGCACCCCGCAGATAAAAGATGACGAAGCCGCTCAGGTAGCACTCTTTGACAAACAGAACTTTACGGTGCGTTTCAAAGCCACCTCCACCCAGACCGGAACCCTTATTTCCTTTGCTGATAAGGACTCTAATCTGCAGCTGCGCCTCGATATTGCGGAGGGTGGAAAGTTTAAAGTTCAGCGTCAATTCAAAACCGGTAATCTTGACGGTTTCACGTTACAAAAACCCATCGTCGCTGACGGAAAATTCCATACTGTCAGCGTAAACATTACTGACGGTACTGCCGACTACTATCTTGATGGAGTAAAAGTACTGCCGTTGAAAGGTACGGGAGTTGGCGGCGCTAACGCCCTCACCTTAAATAACTTCTCGGTAGATTATGTAACCTTGTGCGCGGCGCGGGTGGGGACAAATCCCACTCCCGAGAGCTCATTTTCCGGAGTATTAGATTACGCAGCGGTTTCGAATCAGGTATTGAGCGAACAGCAAATAGCTAAACAGGCCGGTGCCCCTACGGTTAATTCGGTGATTTCTCCCTTTATCCATAATGGTAAGGGCACCCCCAACACCTGGGTATTTTTAGGTTCGGATACTATCTATGGGGGCGAGGGCGATATTTCCGCTAAATCCGCCACCGAAGTTTTTGACGAAGTGGTGAGCTGGGAATGTAACGGTAAAAGTTGTGACGCTAACCCTAGCGGGCTGCAGCTTGCCGCTCGCTCGCGTTTCGTAGTGAATTCGTCCTATCCGGGGCAGACCACCGCCAAAATGCAAGCCGCATATGACAGCCAGGTAAAACGTCATAAGCCACAGGTGCTATACCTCGTACCCGATGCGCTAAATCCCGCCGGGCAGCCCTATGAAACGCTTGACAGTTTTAAGAGCAATATCAAACAGCTGGTTGCCCAGGCCAAGGCAGACGGAATCCGCGTAGTGCTAGTTACGCCTGCTGAAGCCAGCGCCGAGGCCGACCAATACGCCGCGGAGATGTTACAGATAGCTGCTGACGAGGAAGTACCGGCAATTGCCGCCCACCAATACTTCCAAAAGCTGCAAGCAAAGAACACTAACTATAGTGACATTGTCGATGGTCAGGGCAGCCTGAACCATAAAGGGCAATTGCTGCTAGGCAAGTTCTTGCTGAAAGAATCGGGAATTCCCGCTCCCAATGGGCGCAGAATCGCCGCTTTGAACTACTATGACCCCGCAGCCAAACTGGTAACCCCTGCGGCTTCCTCAAATGCTGATGGCGCAGCTCAAGACCCGGTTAGCTGCAGCGTAAAGCCCTCTGGAATGGTAAAACTACAAGAGGGCGTGCGCTATACAGTGACTGTAAATGGTAAAGAAATATCCCCCCAAGCCAATGGGGCGTTCACCTATGATTACGGACAAACTCTGCGGATCAAAGCCGAAGCGGAAGCGGGATATGTCATTCCTGCTGGAGCGCAAACAATCTGGAGCTGGACTGCGCCGACTCGGGAAAAGTTGGATTGCGATAAACCTAAACCTCCGGTAGTAGATCCCAGCCAGCCCGGCAAACCCGGTGAGGGCGAGACTCCAGACCCCGGTGGCAACACTCCGAAACCAGGTACTGAGACTCCAAAACCGGAAGCTAGTGATAAACCAGCGGATAACCCTACCGGTAACCCCGGAAAGGCTCACCCGACTACGCCGGGTACGCCAGGTTCTATGGATAAGTCGAAGAATCGCCCTCAGCCCCAATCCTCCGCTAGCGACGTTACCGCAGGCAATCTTGCCCGCACCGGTGCTTCCCCCTGGGGGTATCTGTTTGCGGCCGCGTTATTTGCGGGTGCGGGGGTAGCGTTACGCTTTAAGCGCCTATGAAATCGCGCGCCGGCAAAACCGCTTTAGCCAAAAATCAATTAAAGAATCAGCGCCAACGCCTGTCTAGGTTTCCTAGAGGGAGGGCGGTTTATGTCGCTTTACTTATCGGGGTAGCGGTTTGCGCTCTGGTGGGGACTGTTATCTGGGCTGTGTGGATATCTCGCTCAGATACCGAAGCGAGAAATGAAAAACCCCAACTGCCAGGGGTAACTATCGCCGGGCAAAAGGTGAGCGCTGCCGAGTTTAAATACGCCCTCTCAGAGGTTAAATCCCAGGTAATAGCTGATTGCGCCAGCGGAGAAAACTCTATTGGCGCTGACTTTTGGCAAAAAAATCAAGCTAAATGTACTCGCCTAAACGCTGCCCCCAGCGCTAACTCCGAGAACGAACGTAAACAGCTGGTACTGCAAAAAGCGTATTCGCGTGCCAGTAAAAAGTTTTGCGCGAGCGCCAGCAAACCGGTTGAATATGCTGCTTGCCTGGCTGTACATTTATTAGAAGGGCAGCACGCTGCCTATAGACAGGCGGTGCTAGGGGGACAAATGAACACCCCCACCTGGGAAGAGGCGCTGCAGTCTTGGCGAGAAGGGAGCACCCCTAGCGAGGCCGCAACCGCCGCGAGGAATCCGGCTTTCGAGGGCGAGCAACCAGAGTTATCGGTTTATCTTTCGAAATACCTCAGCGGTCTGCGCGACCAATATATTAATGCTGAACAAGCCCCCGGGATGGGGGTTAGCGACCGGCAGGTTAAAGATCACTATTTGGCCAACGCCTGGGATTTTGGTGAAGAAATTGCTAAGCTTTCCTCGGAAGAAGAAAAGTGGAAGATTATCTCACCCAGCGTCAAAGTTGATCTTCGTACCCAGATTTATTACGACTTGTTAGCTCGACAGGTTCAGGGTATGGAAACGGTGATAAATCAAGAAAGCGTAGTTGCTTTCGTTAAAGACACTTTCAGTAAATAGAGCTGGTTACCCAGCAGGCGATAGGGGAAAGATGAACCTGAAGAAACTTGCTAAAGCTACCGGTATCACAGTGCTTGCCACCAGTTTGGTTGCCCTGTCTCAGTTGCCGGCAGTGGCTGCCCCGGTGAAGGCGGAAATTATTCCTGCCACTACCTATTACGTGAGCGCAGCAGGTAATGACGCTAATGATGGAAAATCTGAGGCTAAACCCCTTAAGACCTTGGCGGCTGTCAATAAACTGACGCTGCACGCCGGTGACAAGATTCTGTTAAAACGCGGGGATGTCTTTAACAACCAGCATCTGTGTATCAGTGGCGATAAAGCCTTCAAGTTTAATGACGGCACTACCTGTGCCTACCAGGCAGATAGTGATGGAGCGCCCCTGGTGATTTCGGCATATGGCGAGGGCGATAAACCGGTAATTGCCGCCAATGGTCAGGGACAGTGGAAACTTGACTATGGTTTGACCTTGGGACACAGTCAGCATTATCTGGCTAAGGATGCGGTTTCTTCTACCGTAATGCTAAAAGACGCCGAAAATATCGAGCTTAGCGACCTAGAAATCACCAATAAACGGCTCGAAGATGGCAGCGGAAAAGAAAACGGGTGCGCCTATAACGATAACTGCGCCCTTGACCGCACCGGGATTGCCGGGATTGCGCAAAACCAGGGAACCTTAGATCATGTGGTGCTAAAGAACCTTTACGTCCATGATGTGAAAGGTAATATCTACAATAAACACAGCGTTAATGGTGCGATTTATTTCAGTTCCCTAATCGCCAGCGACCAGATGAAACCAGCGGCTGAACGTAAGACTCCGGGATTTAAGCCTGCCTTGGACAAACCCGAAAAAGGATATCCCCGGTTTAATGATTTACAGATTATCAATAACCGGGTAGAAAACTCCGGACGCTGGGGGATAGCCGCTGTTTACAGTGCTTACGCCAGCGTTGCCGTTGATGGTCGTATACAGATTCCTGGTGAAGTCATCACCAAGTATGGTTCCACAAATGTGGTAATCAGCAATAACTATATTAAGAATATTGGTGGTGACGCGATTACCGCCATGTACGGGTATAAGCCAGTAGTTGAAAGCAATGTAGCCACCGAGATTGCTACCCAGATGAACACTACCGATTATCTTTTTGCGAAAGATACTCCCGGAAAATTTGCTAAGACGGGAGGGCGCGTAGCCGCCTCCATCTGGCCGTGGAAATCAAAAGATGCCGTATTCCGCTTCAACGAGGGTTTCAATACCCAAAATGCCGATAAAGGTAACGGTGACGGAATGCCCTGGGATGCGGACTCAGGTGACGGTACCGTCTACGAATACAACTATTCCGCCAATAACTCTGGGGGAACGGTGATGTTCTGCGGAGATCAGGCAGCAAACTCCACCTTCCGTTTCAATATTGCGCAAAATGATTCCCTCGGGGCGCTTTCACCAACTTTTTGGGATGGAGGCTATAGCGGAAAGTATCCGAATGCGCATGTTTACAACAATACTTTCTATTTGAAAGCAGGATCCTCGATTTTGCACCCTGCGCAAGCTCAGCAAGGAACGATGAAAGTAGAAAATAATATTTTCTACAATATGAGTGCCCAACCCCGCACTGAATCTTGGAATCCCCTAGGACATATCACCTGGGATCCAAAAGATATTGATGGGAATGCCAAGGTAACTTACTCCCATAACCTTTACTACAACTACGCTAACTATCCCGCTAGCGACCTCAATCCCGTAAAAGTAAGTAAAGGCAGCGCGGTACTGGCAGATCCGGGGAAAGCTCCCAGTGATGCTGCCACTGATATGAAAGCACGCCCCCACTATTTCCCCGGGTTAAGTTATGCCGAAGCGGATGCCAAGACCACGGTCTTTGATGGTTACAAACTAGCCGCTAACTCGCCAGCAATTGGGAAAGGTAAAGAAATAGTTGACGATAACGGCTTTGCTTTAGGTACTGATTTCTTTGGACGCACTGCCAACCCATTTGATATTGGGGCAGTCTCTACCGATCAAAAACCACTCCCGCCAGCAACCGTTACCGATATTGCAAAACTGGTTAGCACCACCTATCAGGTAACTGACGGAGAAACCGTACCCAGCAAGAATGGTGCGTATAAAGCTGGAAATACTATTCACGTTCCCTCAACGGAAAAGAGTCCCAGCACGATTGCGGAAGTGCTCTCTAACCTGACTGTAGAGGGTAAAGCGCAAATAGTTGATGCTGCCGGTAACGCTCAGGCAGAGGACGCCCTGGTGGCAGCGGGAATGAAACTAAAGATTACCTCTTTAGATGGCAAAGTTACCAGCGAGTTCCTGCTGTCGATAGATAACGTGTATAGCTGGCTGGATGACTACACCCATAACGTGCAAGGAAATGTCTGGTTTGGGCAAAAGCAGACAGGCGCTAATGGTAAATGGGTAAATATCGATAAAGCTGACCCTGCATGGCCGAACTGGCAGGTAGACCAGTATTACGGGCCAGGTATTAACGGCGCCCAACTAGCTCCCGCCGACCGGAGCACTCTCTACGGTTTGCTTTCTGATTCCCCGACGTCTGCGGGCGCAACCGCAATGGCGTGGCGGGCTCCCAAGACCGGTTATATTACTTTCAAAGTAAAGGATGCGGCGGCAGGTAAACCTGCGGAACCATTCTTGCGTCAAGGCGATGCTACCGGCGGAACAGTCACCGTGAAACTGCTGGTTAATGGAAGTGAAAAACGTTCTTTGACTTTAGAAAAGAAAGAGATTCGCCCGGATGGCGAATTTAATTTCACCGCCAATGATGCGAATGCTATACGGGTTTCTAAAGGGGACTATGTGCGGGTAGTTGCTGAATCTACCGGAACGCCCGCCCAACCATCGATGTTCGTTAGCCCCACTATCACCTATATTGATCGCACAGTAGATACGGAAGTTATCCCCGTGAAACCGGGAACTGCTACCGGTGACCCTGATACTCCAACTCCGGGTCAAGATCCGCAAACCGATAAAGGATATGTGGAAGGTAAAGTTCCAGGATTTGCCCTGAGCCTGGCAGGAGACAAAGTTACCGCTAAAGTTACTTTACCGCAGGTTGAAGGTATCGAATATCTGGTTAATGGAGCCCCGTTAGCTGATAGCTATCCGGCTGGCCCCGTGGTGGTGACCCTAAAAGCGAAAGCCGGTTACAAACTGGGAGAAAGCGCCACCACCGAATGGAAATTCACGGTGCCCGCCACCCCTGAATTTGCCAGTGACACTGGAAATCTTCAGATTCCCACCACTGTCGGCGTGAGCTATGACGCGCAAAATCAGACGGTGGCTCCCGGTAAATCGGTGACAGTTGCCGCTACCGCTAGTGATGATTATTCATTTGCGGCTACCCGCGCTGTGAAGTGGACATTTACCGCTGATCAGAAGGATGATCCTAAGCCAGGCACTGACCCCGAGAAACCGGGAACAGTTCCCTCTGACAATCCGACTCAGCCGGACAGCGGAACAGTCGCTGATGGGAAGCAGAAGAACCCCAACAAACCGACTACAGCGGTCAGACAGAATCGGGGTTCACTGGTTACTACTGGTAGCCTGGCAGGTATTGCAGCTTTCGCAGCTTTAACGCTCGGGGCTGCGGGAATGGCGATTGTTCGGCGACGCACTAAGGAGCAATAGCAATCGCGCTGAATACTTGACCTCTCAGAACGCCGGAGCGCTATTTGTCAATAATGATGAAATAATGAAGGCGTGAAGTCTCCGCAACCGCCTAAAAGTGTACAAAGAGAGAATACCCGCAAGCAGGGCTCTGCCTTCCGGTCAGTTTCTCCTTTGGTGCGCACCGCTAAGCGCAATCGGGGACGTTCCCCGATGGTTAAAGCGGCTAACCGGCGGGTCAAAGTAGGTTCACGCTTTTCGGTAACCGTGGGTAGCATCCTGGTGGTAGCCTCTATATTTTTGTTACTGGTGGGGGCGCCCTTGTTTGACCTGGTAAGCCAGCTGGAACAACGTAACAAGGTACATGCACAACTGGTGGCGGCGAAACAAGAAAACCGAGAACTGCATAAAGAATTAGAGTTGTGGGATAACTCAGACTATCTAACCCAGCAGGCGCGCGAGCGCCTCGGTTACGTAAAACCGGGTGAAACCCGCTATGCGGTGGTGGATCCCGGCAAAGACTATCAGGCACGCCAGGAAGCAAAACTAGAGAAACTGCCGGCTCGCCCCTGGTACTTAGAAGTAACCCACTCGGTGAAAATGGCGGGGCAAAGCACAGCCTCTAAAGAATCCTCGACTCAAACTCGTCCGCAACCCGCCCCAGGAGCCACCCCTCAACAAGAAACGGCAAAAAAGAAATGAGTTTTGAACTTGACGAAGCCACCCCTGCCGACCTGGAAACCTTATCTTCCCAGTTAGGGAGGGTTCCTCGGGGGGTAGTGGGAGTCGCTGCGCGCTGCGTATGCGGCCGGCCCGCGGTAGTGGCGACCGCTCCGCGCCTAGAGGATGGTTCTCCGTTTCCTACGACCCTGTATTTGACCCTCCCCAGCTTGGTGCGCGCCCTATCCACCTTGGAAGCCTCCGGGAAAATGGCTGACTATCAGCAATTACTGTCCGAGGATGAAGATGTCGCTAAGGCGTATCGCCGCGCTCACGTCTCCTATATCGAAGCTAGAAACGCCCTAGGCGAAGAAACTGGAATTGGGCAAGTCTCAGAAATCGCAGGCATCAGCGCAGGCGGAATGCCCGAACGGGTCAAATGCCTCCACGCCCTCGCTGCCCAAACCCTCGCTTGCGGCAAAAAAGTAAACCCCATTGGTGATTTAGCGCTAGCTGACCTGAAAGCCGCCGCCCTGTGGGACAGCGACCACTGCTACTGTGAATAGTCGCAGGTTTTCCCATCGATAATCGGGCGCGTCTAGGCATCGCTATCTCGGCAAGAAATACTTTCGACCCATAGTTTTCGTTCAACTCTCCTGTTAGTCAGGAATCTGAATCCGTGAAAATATAGGGCTATGGCATTAGTTGCAGGTATTGATTGTGGCACCAACTCGATTCGTTTAATCATTGCTCGCCGGGAGAATCCCAGCGAGCCGCTGACCGTTTTATCTCGAGAAATGCGGATAGTGCGCCTGGGGGAGGGGATCGATAAAACCGGGCAGTTCGCACCGGCAGCCCTAGAACGCACCTTTACAGCCACAGAAGAATACGCACAGATTATCGCCAAATATGGGGTGGACAAGATTCGTTTCGTTGCCACCTCCGCCAGCCGGGACGCGAAAAATCGGGAGGAGTTTTTCACCGGGATTAAGGAACGCCTAGGGGTAATCCCCGAGGTGGTTTCCGGAGACGAAGAAGCAACCCTATCCTTTTCGGGTGCTACCTCCTCCTTTAAAGACGAGGACGAGCCGGTACTGTTGGTAGATATCGGGGGCGGGTCTACCGAGTTTGTTTTAGGTCAACGCGGGCAGGTAATAGACACCATTTCCACCAATATGGGTTCGGTGCGTATATTTGAACGCTACCTGGCGCCGGTGATTGCCGAGGCTAAACGCGGGGATGGCTCCCTAGATCCCCGCCAGACTCCCGGCATGGCGAAAGCCCTAATAAAAGCCACTTCCGCCATTGATGAGCTGATAGATGAAGCAGATAAAAAACTAGGGTTAGACCGCGCTCGCACCCTGATTGGGGTGGCCGGAACGGTCACTACCATTACCGCCCACGCCCTCGGCTTAGAAGAATACCAGCCCGAAAAAATCCATGGCTCGCGGATCACCCCCGCGCAAATGCTGAGCTCGTGTAACTGGATGATGAATCAGCCGGTTACAGCGCGCGCTGCCCTCGGCTATATGCCCACCGGGCGCGCCGATGTTATCGGCGCAGGTGCGCTGGTATGGTCCCGAATTATTGAACGGGTAAACGGGGAAATCGAGGCAGACGGATCCGGATTAAAAGAAATTCTTACCTCCGAAACTGACATATTAGACGGTATCGCCCTGTCGCTCTTGCCCTAGGGTTTTAGCGAACCTCCTCCTATTAAACAGCAGAGATAAAGGCGGTACAGACGGGGTGAGGGGCGCCCTAAATCCAAGAGCTAAACCACATACGCCAACCCCAATGTGAATAGGGAATCGGCATCCCGCTAACCACCGGGTAGAAGAATAGCGCGACTAGTAAAATCACGATAACCAGGGCAATCCCCATCGAAACCGCGATATCGGGAGTGCGCCGCGACGGGGCAACTAGCTGATCTCGGCACGCTAGCAGCGGCTCGGGGTATGGCCGCAATAGCCCCAGGAAGAGCCCGATCAAATAGGTAACGGCTAAAGCTAAGAAGGGAGTGAGCACCACCATATAGAACATAAAAATGGTGCGATACCAGTACAACAGCCAGGGTGCCCACAGTCCCAGGTAGCCGACCAGGATTACTCCCGCCCGCCAGTCACGGCGAACGAACGTACAGTAAATAATCACTGCCAGGGCGATTACTCCTACCCACCACAGCATCGGGTTACCCAGTGAAGACATAGCTTCCACTGTGAAATCTCCGTTATCGCCATGCGGTTTTTCAAACAGCATCGAGGTAGGGCGCTGATCAATCAACCATTGCCAAGGATAGGACTGGTAGGGGTGTTTACTGGTTACCCCAGTATGGAAGGTCATTACCTCGCTCATATAGGTGACGTAATCAGAAATCGGATCTAACCAAGAGGAATCTCCGGCCGCGGAGGCCGTCTTCCCATGCCCCCAGGCATCAGGGTGAGTAAACCAGTTCCACCAGTTCAGTAAATACACCCCGAAGGCTACTAAGACTAGCTGTGCGAACGCCGGTAGACCTCCCCGGACAATCGCCCCCAACCAAGCACGTTGCTTACCCTTAATGCCGGGATACTGCTTGCTGAGCGCGCTAGGGGATATCCGCAGCACCGAAAGCCGTAAAGTGAGATCCCGCAAGAACACGAAAATACCGCACACTGCCAACAGGTAAAGTCCGGACCATTTCACGGCGCAGGCACATCCTAGCCAGACCCCCGCTGCTACCAGCCACCAGCGCACTCCCGCCAGGTCGTTGCCCAGCTCGGCTCCCAACAACTCGCGAACCATCCTGCGACGCACCTGTAGCTGGTCATAAACCACGCACAGCACCCCAGCCAGGCAAAACACGGCTAAAATCCCATCTAAGAGTCCTACCCGCGAGAGGGAAATCGCTACTCCGTCGGTGGCGATAAAAATCCCGGCAATCCCGGTGAGAATCCAAGAGTCAAATAGCGCCCAAGCTAGGCGGCAGGTTAGATACACCAAAATAATCCCGCAGATAGCGGCGGCGATCCGCCAGCCGAAAGGATTGGACCAACCGAAAAGCTTCATCCCCAACCCAATAATCCATTTACCCAGAGGAGGATGCACTACGAATGCGGGATCGGCAGTGGCCGCCGCAAAATCCCCGGCTGCGAACTTAACGTCCCCGCCTTTGGGCCAGTTAGTTTCGTAACCAAAATGCCACAGAGAATAGGCATCTTTTACATAGTAAGTTTCATCGAAAATCAGTTTGCGGGTGGCTCCCAGGCGGGGCAAGCGCGTGATTGCGGCTACCACGCAGGCGATAACGGTAACTATCCAGGATCGCTGGTTGTCGATTACCTCTTTGTCCCGCCGTCCGCGCCATCCGCGCAGGTAGAGCCGAGGCAGTGAGGTAACAGATGTCCACGAAGGTGCAGGTGGACGCCTGCGTCGGGATTTAGGCTTTACCTTGTCGCTTGTCGTCAAAGTTTTTCGTGCCGCTGCCGGTGGGGGCGGAGCGGGACGTCCAGGCATTGCTTGCATGTATTCGATATTATCCGGATAGGGCATAATTGTGAGAGTGGAACAGTTTTCCTGGGATGCAGGCGTCATCGCTTTAGCGGCAACCCCGATTGGTAATCTCGCTGATGCTACCCCTCGCCTGATTAGCGCCTTTGAACAGGCAGATTTGATTGCAGCCGAAGACACCCGTCGCACCGGGCTGCTGCGCGAACGCTTGGGGGTAGCAAGGCGTGCGCCCTTAGTTTCTTGCCATGAACACAATGAACAGGCGAAAGCTGAACAAATAGTCTCTTGCGCCGAGCGCGGTCAACGCGTTCTGTTGGTAACGGACGCGGGAATGCCTACGGTTTCTGACCCCGGATATGTGATTGTACAGGTGGCAATAGCGCGCGGGGTACCACTGACGGTACTGCCTGGCCCTTCTGCGCCGCTGCTCGCCCTCGCCCTCTCCGGGTTGCCTACGGATCGCTTTTGCTTTGAAGGGTTTTTGCCGCGCAAACAAACTGCCCTCAGGCGGCACTTAGAGGAGCTTTCCGGCGAGGAACGCACCATGATTTTCTTGGAATCCCCCCGGCGTTTAGCAGCAACTTTGGAGGCACTAGCCCAGGTTTTCGGCGCTGGTCGCCGAGCTGCAGTCTGCCGGGAACTCACCAAGATGCATGAGGACGTGTGGCGGGGCAGTCTTGGCGAACTTAAAGAAAAAGCGTCCGAGGTGCGCGGAGAAATCGTGCTGGTGGTGGCAGGGGCCGCGCCGCAGACCCCCTTGACGCCCACGGAAGCAGTGGGGCTCGTCCTCAGCCGGGTAGAGGACGGCGAAAGACTAAAAGATGCGGCTAAAGCGGTAGCCGCCCAAAGCGGTCTAAGTTCCAAGGCGCTTTATAACCAGGTGCTTGCGGAGCGAAAATAACCAGGTCTTTTGGGATATTTTGCTTCCGGCAATGGGGCATTAGGATAGAGGTATGACTCATGTTTTATCCGCTGTTGCTTGGCCTTACGCCAACGGTCCGCGCCATATTGGGCACGTAGCCGGTTTTGGTGTCCCCTCCGATGTTTTCAGCCGCTATATGCGAATGGCGGGACATGAGGTGTTAATGGTGTCGGGAACCGATGAACACGGTACCCCGATTTTGGTGCAGGCAGAGGCAGAAGGGATCTCCCCCCAAGAACTTGCCGACCGTAACAATAGGCTAATCGTAGAGGATCTGGTGAATCTGGGGCTGTCTTATGACCTGTTCACCCGCACTACTACCGGAAATCACATTGCGGTCACCAAAGCTATGTTTGCGCAGGTACGCGACAATGGGTATCTGATTGAAAAACGAGCCATGGCCGCAATTAGTCCCTCCAGTGGCCGGGCGCTACCTGACCGCTATATCGAAGGCACCTGCCCGCTGTGCGGAGCCGGCGGAGCCCGCGGGGATCAATGTGACAACTGCGGTAAACAGCTCGATCCCATCGATTTGATTGACCCGGTTTCAAAAATCAATGGAGAAACCCCCAAGTTTGAGGAAACCTCCCACTATTTCCTGGATCTTCCCGCACTCGCGGACGCCCTCGGAAAATGGCTCGATGAACGCGAGGCCTCGGGAACCTGGCGTCCTAACGTAATCCGCTTTTCCAAGAACATTTTGGCGGAAATTAAGCCCCGCGCTATGACCCGCGATATTGACTGGGGGATACCGGTTCCCGGTTGGGAAGATCAACCCAGCAAACGCCTATATGTGTGGTTTGATGCGGTAGTCGGATATCTATCTGCCAGTATCGAATGGGCGCGGCGCATCGGCCAGCCAGAACGCTGGCGGGAATGGTGGAATGCCCCGCAGGCGCGTTCCTACTACTTCATGGGCAAAGACAATATCGTTTTCCACTCCCAGGTTTGGCCAGCGGAGCTCCTCGGATATAACGGCGAGGGCGAGCGTGGCGGTCAGCCCGGTGAAATGGGGCGGCTCAACCTGCCCACCGAAGTGGTTTCCTCGGAATTCCTGACTATGGAGGGCAAGAAATTCTCGACCTCTAAATCCGTGGTGATTTATGTGCGGGATATGCTTTCGCGCTACCAGGCCGATGCCTTACGCTACTTTATTTCCGCAGCTGGCCCGGAAAATCAGGACGCGGATTTCACCTGGGCAGAGTTCGTGCGACGCACCAATGACGAATTGGTTGCTGCCTGGGGTAACTTGGTTAATCGGGTGGCTTCGATGATTCATAAACGGGTGGGAGCGATTCCTCAGCCCGGACAGTTACAACCCGAAGATAAACAGTTATTAGACCAGGTTGAAGCCGGATTTGCTGAGGTAGGACAGCTGATTGCCACTCATCGGCAAAAGGCAGCGCTGCAGCAGATTATGCATCTGGTGTCGCTAGCGAATCAATACGTAGCCGCTACCGAGCCCTTCAAATTGAAAACTCCGGAGACTCAGGAGCGCCTGCACACGATATTGTGGGTATTAGCGCAGGTGATTGCGGATCTGAACCTGATGTTTTCGCCGTTCTTACCGTCCTCGGCTAATGCCATTGACCGGGTATTTGGTGGGCAAGGGGATATTGCCCCCATGCCTCGTATTGAAGAAGTTAAAGATTTAGACCAAACTAGAGAAGACGGTTCAGATTTCATCTACCCCATTATTACGGGCGATTACGATGACGTTCCACATTGGGGAAGGCATGAAATTCAAATCGGAAGGTCAGTTTCTAAACCCAAACCCGTGTTTCAGAAGCTGGAACCTGAGATTATAGAAGAGGAATTAGCCAGGCTCGCTTAGGAGCCGCGGCATAAAGGAGAACGTACGTGGCTGGGTTTTGGCAACGCTTGAAAAGACTCTTTAGAGGGTCTTCTGCTCGTGACGACGAGCGCGAGTCCCGCCTGCCGTTGGCCTTGGAAAGCGCTGATAAACAAGCGGATAAATCTGAGGGCGAACGGACAGTTTACGAATCATCCGGGGTTGTGATTTTAGAAGACGACACGCTATCTGATAATCAAAGCGAGGAAGTATCTTCTGAATCTGCCGCGTCGAGCTCAGCGGCAGAAAAAGCAGAACAACCTGCGAGCAGTTCCCAGGAACAGGCCGCGGAATCGTCCACACCTGACCCGGTAGCTCCGGTGGAAAATACCGCCAGCGAGGAAAAATCCGTCCCCGACTCGGACACCTCTAACTCCCAGCCTGCAGCCCAGCCAACAAACACCTCTACGACCCCTGCAGAAGATAACGAAGATAACTTACCAGAGACTCCGGTGGAACCTGTAGTGGAGCCAGGTAAGAAACTGCCGGTGCACGGGGTGAAAACTGCCGACATCTGTGCAACTAGCGACCAGGAAACCTACGGGGCACCCGCTATTGACCGCACTCCGGGACGCAAACTAATTTTGGCATTTGAAAAGCACCCTGCCAATGGACATACCCAGGTGTGGTATACCCGCAGCCGGGATCATGGAATCAGTTGGGAAGAACCCCGTATTCTCTTCGACCAAGAAACCTACACTGATTCTGGTCAGTCTTTTACTGACCCCCAGATAATCATTTCCCAGGTCACCGGGCGGGTTTTTATCGCCGTAACTACCCGCAGTGATGATGATGAATCCCAAAACCATATCGCGGTTGCCTTAAGTGACGACGAAGGTGATACCTGGCGATACCGCGATTTGACCAGCCTAGTTGACGGTGATCAAAGTTGGGTTTCCCGGCGTACCGCACATGGACACGGAGTGCAGCTGCGCCACGGGATTTGGACCGGCAGGCTCGCCTATGTGGCAGTAGCCACCGATGCTGACGGTAAACGAGGCGCGGTAGCGGTTTGTTCCGATGACCAAGGAATATCCTGGTGGGCAGGTAAATTTGCTGGTGAAAAGGTTGTACAGGCTACGATTACCGAGCTTTCCGATGGGAAATTGGTAATGGGCTGTATTGAAGAAACCGATCAGGGATTAACTTTCAACGCGTATGCCTCCGCTGATGGCGGCCGCAGTTTCACCGAGCATTTAAATAAAAAGGCTTTGGGCAATACCCTGCCAACAGCGGTGGAGCGGGCATTCTATTCTGCCCCCGAGCACACCGAACAATCCCGGGTAATGTTGGCAGTGGCGCGCAACCAAAACGGACAGGGAACTGTACGTTCCATGTTTGATTTTGCTTCTGAACTTTTAGGGATTATTCCCTTTACCTCTAAGCCGGTCAATACGCTAGATGTGGTGTCTTTGGAAGATATACGGATTGTCACGATTGCCTACGAGACTGACTCCGGTATTTCGGTGGCGGCATTTTGCATCGATGCCCTGTCCCTGAAATATCTTGCAGTTGGTTGGAACGCCACTGAGAAAGAGCAAAATCAAGTCTTGCGACATGCCGGTTTGCTTTCTCGCAGGTAAATATCCAGATATACAGGTTTAATGATAGATTTTAACGCCCTTTTTTCTGCCGATACCCCCACCTCTCAAACCCTGCTTCCCGGCGCAGTTGCGGTCGGTTCGCAGCCGTCCGCGCCCCCTGCTCCCTCCGATCCGAAAGAAATTGTTTCGGGTTTGAACGAGCCCCAGCGGCAAGCCGTTGAGCATCAAGGCCTGCCGCTGCTGGTGATGGCAGGAGCCGGATCTGGGAAAACCCGGGTTTTAACCCGCCGTATTGCCTATCTGCTGGCTACCGGCAGGGCATATCCCTCACAGATTTTAGCCATTACCTTTACGAATAAAGCGGCAGCAGAAATGCGGGAAAGGGTTAGTTCCCTGATCGGACCGCAGGCAGGACAAATGTGGGTGTCAACTTTTCACTCCGCTTGCGTGAGAATCTTACGCCGCTACGCCGAGGCTGCTAACCTTAAGTCTTCGTTTACGATTTACGATCAAGCGGATGCTACCCGTTTGGTTTCCATGATTCTAAAAGAGCTACAACTTGATCCCAAGCGATTTCCAGCTAAGAAAATTCAAAATCGAATTTCTGATTTAAAGAACTCCCTGATAGATCCGGACACCTACCTCGCGAGTGCGGGTCTGGGGCCAGATGCCGAGGTAGTGGCGAAGGTATACCCGGCGTATCAACATCGCCTAAATGCAGCTAATGCCCTAGATTTCGATGATTTGATTATGCGTACGGTACAGTTGTTCCAGACGAATCCCCTGGTTCAGGCGAGTTTTTGTCACCGTTTCCGTCACGTGTTGGTTGACGAGTATCAAGATACTAACCATGCACAATACGTACTGGTCAAGTTGCTATCTGGGGTAGCCGGCGCGGCAGTTAACCAACCGGAACAGCTAGAGGGCGAGCCAGTCACTGCCGCGGAGCTTACGGTAGTTGGAGATTCCGACCAGTCCATCTACGCTTTCCGCGGCGCCACCGTGCGCAATATCGAAGAATTTGAAAAGGATTTCCACGGGGCACGCACTATCTACCTGGAACAAAACTACCGTTCCAGTGGGAATATTTTGGCGGCGGCCAACGCGGTGATTTCACATAACCAGAGTCGGCACAAGAAAAAGTTATGGACAGATTCGGGCGAGGGCGAAAAAGTCGGAGTACGGATATCTTCCGCTGATCGCGACGAAGCGCTTTCCGTAGTAGAAGAAATTAATAATCTGGTAGGTGCGGGATATAACTACGGTGATATTGCGGTCTTTTACCGGATAAATGCGCACTCGCGCCTCCTGGAAGAAACTTTAACCCATGCGGGGATTCCCTACCGGATTATTGGCGGTACCAAGTTCTATGAACGTAAAGAAATCAAGGACGCGATCGCCTATTTGCAGCTGGTGGTAAATCCCGATGACGCGGTGTCTTTTACCCGCGTGATCAACACTCCTAAACGTTCCTTGGGTAACAAGGCACAAGCAGCATTGCAGGCCGCGGCGAATACCTATGATGTTTCCCTAGGGCGGGTGGCAGCTTTAGTATGGCTACAGGAGCTGGGGGAAGAGCGCCCTCGGGCGGCTGCGGATACCAACCTTTCGGGGATGAGTGAATCAGTGCCCGATAACGCCGAGATTAGCGGACTTACTCCCCGGGCGCGCACCAGTATCGCTCAGTTTTGGGATTGTTTAGTTTCTGCCCGGCAATCCTATGTCGAGGGCGCGCCGTTGAAGGAAAGCTTGCAGACGGTACTGACCGAGTCGGGATATTTGAAGTCCTTGGAGGGATCTAAAGATCCCCAGGACGGGGTACGCTTAGATAACCTTTCGGAGTTCTATAACGTGGCTTCCCAGTTTAGCGAAGATGAACCGGAAGGCACTTTGGTGGATTTTTTGGAGCGGGTGGCCCTGGTGGCCGATGCGGATCAACTTCCGGGTGACCAGCGAGGACAGGTTACTCTGATGACCGTACATATGGCGAAGGGTTTGGAGTTTCCGGTGGTGTTTGTGACCGGATTAGAGGAAGGGACTTTCCCGCATTCTCGCGCCTTGGGAGAAGCCGGGGAAATGGCGGAAGAAAGGCGTCTCGCCTATGTGGCGATTACTCGCGCGCAGCAAAAAGTATATTTGACAGCCGCCCACAACCGACAAATGTGGGGAGAAACCCGCTGGCAGCCGCTTTCTCCATTCTTGCTGGAGGTTCCGACCGAGTTAATGGATCAACCCGACCAGTTAAGTAAGAGTAACGGACAGTTTGAATTTTCCTTCGATACCTCTTCTTCTTGGAGCTCCGGGAGCAGTTGGGGGAGCAGTTCTCGCGGACGTAAAAATAGTTCTGGGTACCGCAGTCGCGGTGACAGTAACTACCAGTATCGAAGTGGCAAGTATCGGGATGAGGACGCCGCCGGGCCGGCATTCGGAGCAGGCGGAACCGGTAAGATTTCGCGGCGCGAAACCGGGAAAGTGAAACGTCTGGGAACCGATTTGGGGGCACGTACCGATGCCAATGCTTCTATTGGTAAAGCCGTCGAGGTCGGCACCGGAGATCGGGTGCGCCACGATAAATTTGGGGAAGGTACGGTGGTCGCCATTGAAGGGCGGGGGCGTTCTAAGAGCGCCAAAGTAGAGTTCGCGGGGGGAGTAACCAAGCGGCTCTTGCTACGTCTAGCGCCGATGGAGAGAATCTAGCCGAAAGTCGGCTCCGAGTTACTATCTTGCACTAGGCAAGCGTTTTTCGATTCTTAACCATAAAAAATTCGGGGGTTGGACGAGACGTCCAACCCCCGAGCAAATTTCTCCCCCTGCCCGCTGGGCAGAGAGGACAGAAAAAGATTTAGAGGATTCCCAGTTCCTTAACGGTAGCGATTTCCTCTTCAGCGGCCTTCGCGTTAGCCACGATATGCTGCTTGGTCTTTTCGGGGAGCTCTAGACCTTCCACTACCTGGTACTGTCCGTCCTTGCAGATTACGGGCATACCGTAGATGAGGCCTTCGGGAACTCCGTATTCTCCGTGAGAGGGGCCGGCGAAAGTAGACCAGTCGCCCTCGGGAGTACCTAGAGCCCAGGTGTGCATATGGTCGATAGCCGCCGAAGCCGCCGAAGCCGCCGAAGAAGCGCCCCGAGCCTCGATAATGGCAGCGCCGCGCTTAGCTACGGTAGGTACGAAGTAGTCGTCCAACCAAGCCTCATCAACCAGTTCCGGAGCCGGTTTGCCGTCTACAGTGGCGAAGGTGAGGTCAGGGTATTGATCAGCAGAGTGGTTGCCCCATACGATCATCTTCTTGATGTCTTTGACCGCAGCGCCAGTCTTTTCTGCCAACTGGGAGATAGCACGGTTGTGATCCAGGCGCATCATAGCGGTGAAACGCTCTGCCGGTACATCCGGAGCCGACTTAGAAGCAATGTAGGCGTTGGTGTTCGCCGGGTTGCCGACTACCAGTACGCGAATGTCATCGGCAGCATTATCGTTAATAGCTTTACCTTGCGGGCCGAAAATGCCACCGTTGGCGGCTAGCAGGTCTGCCCGTTCCATGCCTTTACTGCGGGGGCGAGCTCCCACCAAAAGGCCATAGGAGCACCCGGCGAAGGCCTGGTTGGGGTCATCGTAAATATCTACCCCTGCCAGTAGCGGAAATGCCGAGTCGTTAAGTTCCATTGCGGTTCCCTCTGCAGCTTTAACTGCTTGCGGGATTTCCAGTAGGTTTAACTTTACGGGCTGATCTGGGCCCAGCATAGCGCCCGAGGCGATACGGAACAGGAGGGCGTATCCGATATTACCGGCGGCGCCAGTAACGGTAACGGTAACAGGTTTCTTGCAGCAGCATTCTGCCATGTGATTCTCCTTCGATGAGAATTGTTTTCCTACCGACCGCTCCCGGTCGGTCAAGCCAACTAGACTTATGTTTCAACCCTAACGCTTTAAGGTGGTATCTGCCACTAAAAGATTTCTTTAAAATAGCTATATAAATGCAGGAAGTAAGGTGCCTCTCGATATCGAGAAATCTTTCTCGACCCTTAGTCCTAACTGGGCGCGCCTGCCTGATATTTTTTCTAGGCTCGTCCTCAAAGAAACTTCGGTAACTAACGTTATTTCTTACCGGTAAAAATCAGATGTTCGTAAAGGAAGAACCGTAAAATAGTTCCCAAAATCAGTCCGATAATATTGGCAGAAATATTGTCAGCAAGCAGCGAGGTGAGCCCCAGAAGGTAGTGGCTGACACCCAGGCAAATTACTGCAGGTACCATTCCAAGCACGTTAACTACCGCGAAGCCGATGAATTCTTGCAGGCGGTTATCGGTGCGTTGACTGCGGAAAGTCCATTGCCGGTTTACCACCCAAGAAAATACGGTGGCTACCGCGGCGGCTAAGATTTTAGAAGTCAAGGGGTGGGAAGAAAGCCAACTGACCATTAGCAGGTTGAAAACCGACACATCAACCAGGTAGTTCATCCCGCCTACCAGGCAGAATTTAATAATTCTAGTCAGGCGTCCCGGGGCAGCCAGATAGGTGTATAGTTTTCCCACAGCTTACGACTACAGACGGGAGTAGACCGGAGTGATCTGCGCGGTTCGGGCGTTCGAAAGCCGATCGCTGCGCCGCCCATCTGCCAGCTGCCCCTGTGCCCAGTTGCCTACGCAGTACATATTGTTCTTCTTATCTAACATGCAAGTAAAGGTACTGCCCATGAAGATAGTCGAACGGGCATTTGCCCCCAGGCGAGCATCTAAACCGCTGACTGCCGGAGCCGCCCCCACAATCTGAGTATTGGTGCGGGCAACCCGTTTAGTTAGAGCAATACCAGGTCCGAGTTGTCCGAAGTCATTGCGTCCCCAACAATAGGTAGTGCCATTGGAAGTAACTGCGCAGCCCCCGTAGTAGCCTAGATAAACCTGGTTGACTTCGGGAAGGGAACTGATCAGCTCGGGCTGTAGCATCTTGCCTCTGGTGGACATATCGCCAGGCTTACCTGCCTGACCATCGGTATTGATTCCCCAACAATAAAGCCGCTTGTTTTCACCGATTGCGCAAGTGCGATCCCCAGCGGCACGTAGAGAAACGAACTTCATATTTGAAACCGGTGCCGGACGTAGTTGGTAATCGACTGCCAGGCGGTCATTCCAGCCGTCCCAGCCAGCTTTTACTCCCCAACAATAAACCGTGCCGTCTTGTTTAAGTGCGCAGGTATGGTCGTTACCGGTAGCGACCTCTTTCACATCGGTCATTACCGCCACCGGCTTTAGTTGGTTCCCGATGTTAGTGCTGTTGCCAACCTGTGCCATTTCATTGGCTCCCCAGCAAGAAAGCACTCCGGAGTTGGACAGGGCGCAAGCGTGGCGCCCTCCCGTAGCAATTTGGGCGGTATCTGCTGCCAGGTTCCCTACCCGCAGCGGATTGAAAGATCCCGACAATTGGGTACGGGATTTAATCTGTCCTAGTTGTCCAAAGGAGTTATCGCCCCAACAGTACACAAACTTATCGGTGCCCAGGCCGCAGGTGTATTCGCGACCGGTGGAAATTTGAGTGAATTTCACCGGTTGATTCGCGATGGTCTGCGGCTTTATGGCTGGCTGACGGGTTATAGGAATCCCCAGTTGACCAGAATCGTTGACTCCCCAGCAGCGGGCGGTACCGTCGGTGCGCAGCCCGCAGGCAAAGGAGCCAGAGGCGGAGGCGCGCCGTAAATCCTGAGCGACTCCCACTGGTTGCACGGTATCGGAGGGGGAGGTGGTCTGGTTGAAAGTTGGAACCGGAGAAGGGCCGGGTTGTACCGGACGTAAAGACAGAATAATGCGCGGACCGTTAAAGGTTGGAGTAGGAGAAGGCCCGGGCATTATCGGATCATAATCGGAGGTAGGAGTAGTCGAGGTGGGTTGGGGATTGACCGGTGTTAGCGTGATTTCGTAGGTAGGTTTTACGGCTCCCGCGATGGAGGTGGTGGGGGCGATGATTAGGGTTCCCAGGGCAAGAAATACTGCTATCACTGCTAGTGTTACCTGCACGCCAATACGCCGTTTAGACGCGGCATCACGCATCTGGGGTCACCTCCCGTCCAACCTCGGGTTAAAACCATACTCCTTAGTCCATTCTAACCTATTTTTAACGAACTTTGAAGTTGGATAATAGGTAAAATCCGACTAAATTTACCCAAGAAATCTCGATTAAGGGTACCATCAGCCGTCTGCTGAAGTAACCTGGAGCTATGAGTATTTTAGTTACGGGAGGCGCCGGTTATATCGGCGCCCATGTGGTTCGTCTCTTGCAGCAACGTGGAGAAAAGGTGGTCGTCGTTGATGACCTCTCCTACGGTAGTCCTACCCGGATTGGGGACGCGAAACTGGTGCAACTTGACGTTGCCAGCTCCGGTGCCCGCAAGACTCTATTCCAAACCCTCATTGACGAGGACGTCACGGCAGTTATCCATTTTGCTGCGCGTAAACAGGTGGGGGAATCGGTAGAAAAACCCATGTGGTACTACCAGCAGAACGTTGGGGGACTGGCCAATATGATGTCCGCTATGCGTGATGCCGGGGTTCGGCAAATGATTTTCTCCTCCTCCGCGGCAGTCTATGGGCAGCCAGATGTGCCAGTGGTGCCGGAAGAACTTGCCGGTAAACCCATTAATCCCTATGGGGAAACCAAAATGATTGGGGAATGGATGATGGCAGATTGTGAACGCGCCTGGGGGTTGCGTTGGATCGGTCTGCGCTACTTCAATGTTGCCGGATCCGGGTGGGACGATTTGGGTGATCCCGCTCGCCTGAATCTAATCCCGATGGTGCTTGAACGCCTGGCGCAAGGCAAACACCCAGCTATCTTTGGCAGTGATTATGACACTCCCGATGGTACGTGTGTGCGCGACTATATCCACGTAAAAGACCTGGCTGAAGCCCATTTACATGCTCTTGACTATGTTACTTCTGGGCAAGAGATGGAACACCATACTTTCAATGTGGGCACTGGACAAGGTACTTCCGTAAAAGAAATTGTAGAGGGATTACGGCAAGTTACCGGGATTGATTTCGAAGCGGATGAGCAGCCTCGCCGCGCCGGGGATCCCGCTCAGCTAATCGGGGATACTACCCGGATTCGCGTTGACTTGGATTGGAAAGCAGAATACGGAGTCAAGGAGATTCTGGAATCTGCCTGGAGCGCTTGGCAGGCCGGACCAGATAAAATTGAAGGACTATAAACCGCAAATATAGTCCCGTTCTCTATCTTTCCGGGTTTGATAGGAAGCCTTCCTATCAAACCCGGAAATTTTTTTCACGCGCCCATAGTAAATCATTCCCGTTATTAAAGATTTGGGGTATCCGCAGCTTGCTTCGATGAAAATCAGTTTCGTCCTCGGAAAAAGAAGAAAATCCTGAACCAATAGTGCTATTTGAACTGGTGATACTGATTAGGCTGTAAAGTACCCTGTTGGAAGGATTTCCAGAAAGATGGAGATTTATTGGGGTCGAGCTGTACCATCGCCCCATGTCCTCCCTTGTAATATGCCAATTTGGAAATCGGGGGAGCTCCGGTCAAGTTATTATTTGCCGCGCCGCGATAGGCCAAGAGCATCTTACCCAACGCCCAGGCTCCGGAATCAGAATCACAAGTCAGATTGCTTGCCCCCGCGTTTGCCAGGTCGCGTTGTTTGAAGGGGTTAAGGAAGGTGGAAGGGGTAATCAGGGTTTGCGACAGCTTAGAAACCACCTGGCGTTGGCGCTCGGCTCTGCCGATATCCCCGCGCGGATCTTGATGCCGCATCCTGGAAAATGCCAAGGCAGTTGCCCCATCGGCCTGGTGACAGCCACTCTTCCATTTCAAAGCCGAATCAGCGTCGTTGACATCATAGTCGAGACACAGTTCCACCCCGCCTACCGCGTCTACTAGCTGGGTAACCGCACCCATAGTTACCTCAACATAGTGATCTACCTTGACTCCACTTACTCCCTCCACCGTTTTTACCAGTAGTTTTGGTCCGCCGAATGCGTAGGAAGCATTGAGTTTATTGAGGCCGTGCCCGGGAATTTCCACTGCGGTATCACGGGGTAGGGATACCAGTTCCGCTACCCCATTAACTTTGCGTAGCAACATAATGCTGTCGGCACGGGCACCTTGAACCCAAGGTTGTTGCACACCCCCATCACTGCCATCGGAACGCTGATCGGAGCCGGCGATGAGCCAAGTTTCTCCCTCGCTAGCGGGTAGCGCTGAAAGGGCATCAACTCGGTTCAACTGGGAATCCACCAGGTACCACAGGTACAGCGGCCAGGCGATAACGAAAATAATGAGCACCGTGAGTGCCCATTTAAAAACTCGGCGTGCGGGGAGGTGGGCATGAGGAATCCGTGGAGAGCGGGAAGGCGGGGTAGGCTCCAGTTTGGCAGCGGCGACTTGTCTTTGAGGCGAGCTAGAGTCTGCGGGGAGACGATCTGCGGGCATTACCCGAGTACGGGTAGGAACCGTGCGTCCCGCAAAACGGGACTCAGAGCGTGGCTGTATTGGAATTTCTTGTGCCTTAGAAGTGAAGGAAGCGGGGCTATCCCCTTGACCGTTGAGGCGACGGGAGATTGCCGGGCGCGAAGGGCGATCCGGGGAAGAAAAATGAGAGTTTTCGGAATGGTTGGCTAATCGTTTGGGATCTGAATAAGTGGGTTTGGCGGAAACAGCAGAACGCCGCCGCCTTTGCTGTGGAGCGTAGGAGGGGGGAACTGCTTGACTTGGCCGGGGACGGCGCCTCTTGGGAGGTGGGAAAGATTCCGGTAGGTTCTGTTGACTCAAGTTATTTGTTTCCTAACTGTTGACCGGAGGGTGCTTTATTGTCCTGCTTCGCATTTGCGCTGCAGTTCAGCTAGTTCTTCGGGACTTAATTTGGAGTTAAGTGACCCGCTTTGCCTCATGTCCTGTGCTGGCTGCAAATCTTTGGTAGCAGACTCCGAAGTCTCGGGAGTCTGACTGGAAGCAGCAGAAGAGGTGGCACTGTCCTGCGGGGGCTGGGAAGAAGAGGTCTTTTCGGTAATCGTGCGAACATTGCCGTTCCCGTCTCGCACTTCTACCCCGGCAGGTAGAGGAGTGTCATTTATGAAGGAATCCCAAATCGGCTCGACTTTCTTTTCAGAAAGCAATAGGCGGTTCCGGTCAAAAGGAGCCTCGTATACCGGGAGAGTAAGGAAGAGCAGATTATCCGGCTTAAGCGATTGTAAAGACCATCCCAACCCGCTCAACTGGGAAACTGAAGATAGCCCCTCGGAGACGGTCAAAGCCCCTAGACCATTACCTACAAAGCCATAAAGCTGATTCAGGGACGTAAGCAAGTTCTTTTTTAAGGCAGCCCGCATCATAATACCCATAACCGCTTGTTGACGCTGGATACGTTGGATATCGGAGCCATCTGATCCTTTGACTCCGTGGCGTACTCTTGCGTAGGCTAAGGCCTGTTTACCATCGAAATGTTTACATCCGGGCTCTAGTTCTAGCCCAGAGTTTATCTTGTCTTTTATCTTGGTGGGGACGTAAATGTTGATTCCCCCCAGGGCATCAATCATGGAAGAAAAACCATTGAAATCCACCACTATGGATTCATCAATCCGTATCCCGGAGAGTTTTTCCACTGTTTTCCAGGTACAGACTACCGCCGACGCGCGGTCGCCGCCTAAGGATCCAATCGAATATGCCCAGTTGAATTGGGCTCTTTGCGGTTCAGACCTGCTGGCATCCCTACGCTGACAGGAAGGAATGTCGACAATTAAATCCCGGGGAATAGAAACCACATTTACCTGGGAACGATCCTTAGAGATGTGCATAATCATCGTGGTGTCGGAGCGTTCGGTGGGATCGTCATTATTAGTTAAAGTCTGGTTGCCTTTACCGGACCGAGAGTCAGAACCAATTATCAGAATGTTGAGGGCTCGCCCGTCGTAGGAATCTGGGGGAGTTCGCCCTAGTAAGGAAGAGGCGCCGAGATTGTTTACCCGCCCGGATAAGTCAGCGTAAATCAAAAGGCCGGCCGCTAAAGAAAACGATAGCAGAAACACTAAGGCGCAGGACAAAGCGCGTCGTATCTTAGGAGGATACGGCGGATTATTAGCGTGGCGAATACGCCCGATATAGTCTTTCGCGCTCTTCTTGTGTGAACTCACGTGTACTACTTTATGCTGTCTACGCCTAATTGTAACGATTTGGATAAGAAGTTAGGGAAGTTGCCAGTTTATGGGAGCTGCACCTAACTGCTGCAACCAAGAATTGGTACGCGAAAACGGGCGCGAACCGAAGAATCCTCGGGAAGCGGAAAGAGGTGAGGGGTGGGCAGATTCTATGCAAGGAGTGTCTTTCAAGGCGGGACGTAAAGACTGTGCCTGCTTGCCCCATAAGATGGCGACTAGGGGGCGATCCCGCTGCACCAAGGCAGAAATGGCGCAGTCGGTTACCTCTTCCCAGCCGCGACCCCGGTGGGATCCGGCTTCATTTGGGGAGACAGTGAGTACCCGGTTTAGCAGCATTACGCCCTGCCCAGCCCAGGGACGCAAATCCCCACTGCTGGGCAGGGAGCAATCCAGATCTTCGTGGAGCTCTTTGAAAATATTTTGTAGCGACTTTGGAATGGCGACTCCCGGTTTTACCGAAAATGACAGCCCCATTGCATTGCCCGGGGTGGGATAGGGATCTTGTCCCACGATCAACACTTTTACCTGATCAAACGGGTAAGTGAAAGCTCGAAAAATGTCTTTGCCCGCAGGGAAATAGTTATTTCCTTCTTCGCGCAGCATTTTACCCATCTCGCTGATTTTGCCAGCTACCGGTTCCATAGCTGGTACCCAGGAGGGGTGCATGATCTTTTCCAGGTTGCTACTCATGCTGCTACTTTACCCTGTGAACGCCGATAAACCAGGAGGGGCAAATGTGCTTTATCGGCGTGGCAGGTAGGTTGCCGGTATGCAGATGCGGTTAATGTGGGCATGTGAGCAAACAAGAGTTTCCGCCAGATGAATTCGACTCGATGGGCGAAGAAGGTCCCTCTGGTGCTCATCGCCGTCCTATTAGACGCTGGCAAACCCTGCTACCAATCTTGATTGTGTTGGTATTAGGTCCGGCTTTAGCCTGGGGCGGGGTAGCGCTGATGAAAACTACCGGCAAGATCCGCGATGTGCAGCCGGTTGCCACCCCCAGTGCGAGCGCTAGTGTTACGGTTCCCAGTAATAGTCCCACCAAAATTGATAAACCTGATAGCACTACCTCGCCAGATAAGAGCGAGAGTCCACAAGCTAGTGTCGGTAACGCCGATAAAGAAAATGTGCGGGTTCGGGTGCTTAATGCTTCTAAGCGTTCGGGATGGGCGAAACAGGTAGCTGAAGAATTGCAGTCTGCGGGCTTTAATAATCCGGTAGCGACTAACTCGCGGGCTCGCGGTTTAGAAGGCTCAACCGTGCTGTATCGCGGTGAAAAATATCAGGCAGCTGCCGAGGAAGCCGCTAAAGTCGCTGGGATTTCCCAGGTTTACGACGCCAGTAACGGCAAGTTTCAAATTGGGGATACCGATATCGCCGTTTATCTTCTTGACTAGTTATCTGCCGATATAGCCCTGGCGCGAGTGTGACTTGGGGCTAGCTGATTTCTCTATCAGGATATTTTGCCCCAGTTATGAGCGATAGTTTGCACTTGGCCTAGGAGAGTGCCAAAATCGTATTTAGCACTCGAACCTAGAGAGTGATAAAAATCGAGTTCTTGATGAGGGGGCAATGTTCCGAGACAGGATCGGTGCAGCGTCCTCGTCCGTCGCGGGCATCAAGGCTGGGTCAAAGATCTAACCGCGTGGCGCAGTAGCGCCGCGATGGAGGGAATAAAAGCATATGAGCAAAATTATTGCTTTTGATGAGGAAGCTCGCCGGGGAATGGAGCGAGGGCTAAACACCCTGGCTGACACGGTGAAAGTAACGCTAGGACCGCGTGGTCGTAACGTAGTCTTGGAAAAGAAGTGGGGCGCTCCCACCATCACCAAAGATGGCGTGTCAGTAGCTAAAGAAATCGAGCTGGAAGATCCGTACGAAAAGATTGGTGCTGAGCTAGTCAAAGAGGTCGCCAAGAAGACTGACGATGTGGCTGGTGACGGTACTACTACCGCAACCGTATTGGCTCAGGCGCTGGTGCGCGAGGGTCTGCGCAACGTAGTTGCCGGCGCAAACCCGATTGCCCTTAAGCGCGGCATCGACAAGTCGGTTCAGGCAGTTGTGGATCAGCTGCACTCTGATGCCAAAGAAGTTGAGACTCGTGACGAGATTGCGGCTACCGCGTCTATCTCCGCCAACGATCCCGAAATTGGGGCTTTGATTGCGGATGCTATGGAAAAGGTAGGCAACGAGGGCGTTATTACCGTTGAGGATTCCAACTCATTCGGTACTCACCTGGAAGTCACCGAGGGTATGCGTTTCGATAAGGGCTACATCTCTGGTTACTTCGTAACTGACCCGGACCGTCAGGAAGCGGTGCTAGAAGACCCCTACATCCTGTTGGTGGAATCGAAAGTTTCCCAGATTAAGGATCTGTTGCCGCTGCTGGAAAAGGTAATGGCTACCGGTAAGCCGCTGCTGATTATTGCAGAGGACGTAGATGGGGAAGCCCTGACTACCCTGGTGCTGAACAAGATTCGCGGCACCTTTAAGACCGTTGCGGTTAAGGCTCCGGGATTCGGTGACCGTCGCAAGGCGATGCTGCAGGATATGGCGATTCTAACCGGTGGTCAGGTCATTTCTGAGACCGTGGGTCTGACCCTGGAAAATGCCGAGCTGGATATGTTGGGCAAGGCGCGCAAGGTAGTCGTTACCAAGGATGAGACCACTATCGTAGAGGGCGCGGGCGCTGCCGAAGATATTGAGGCTCGCGTAAAGCAGATTCGTCAGGAAATCGAGAATACCGAATCTGACTACGACCGCGAGAAACTGCAAGAGCGTCTGGCCAAGCTGGCTGGCGGGGTAGCAGTTATCAAGTCCGGTGCCGCCACCGAAGTGGAAATGAAGGAGCGTAAGCACCGGATCGAGGACGCAGTTCGCAACGCTAAAGCCGCTGTTGAAGAAGGCATCGTGGCTGGCGGTGGGGTTGCCCTGCTGCAGTCCGGTCTGAAAGCTCTGGATGGCTTGAAGCTGGAGGGCGATGAAGAAACTGGCGCCTCCATTGTTCGGGTAGCTCTGTCCTCCCCGATGCGCCAGATTGCCGAGAATGCCGGTCTGGAAGGCTCGGTAGTGGCTGAACGGGTTGCCAACCTGCCTGCTGGTCAGGGTCTGAACGCCGCCAATGGCGAGTATGAAGATCTGCTCAAGAGCAATATTGCTGACCCAGTTAAGGTTACTCGTTCTGCTTTGCAGAATGCGGCCTCAATCGCAGGCATGTTCTTGACCACCGAAGCAGTAGTAGCTGACAAGCCGGAGCCTCCGGCTGCTCCTGGCGCCGATGACGCAGCAGCAGCTGCCGGTATGGGCGGAATGTACTAAACCGTACTTTGTTGGTTTTTAATCTGTCTACGTATTATCTCAGCAATCTGCTCATAAACTGGTGGTGAACTATTA
>NZ_JAKNHJ010000021.1 GCF_022133705.1 Varibaculum cambriense | reverse complement strand
TTTTTCCCTATTACAAGCGGACACAAGTCCTGAAAGATCTTAAAACCCCAACCCCCAAGAAAAACGGACACATCTCCTGAAACCACACACCACCGCTACCGCAAGGAAAAAATTCCCCAAGCGCTTGCGCTTGTGGGCATTTTTGACGCAGCGGTATGTAAAGCCGCGTAGCGGTTTTACATACCGCAATGTGATGTCCCGCGACATATGTCCGCATATGTCGCGGGATTTTTAGGATTTTGGGGTGTCTCGGATGCAAGGAGGATTGGCGCACGCGGATAATTTCGGTACGTCGCGCCAGGCAGAAGGAAGTAGAGATTTATGAGCAAAACATTTGATACCTTAACCGCCGAGGCGATTGATAAAAAGTTTGACGACGGTGAGGACGTCCTCGAATGTTTTGATCTAGAAAACCCACAGGTAAATACCCCGCTGCGTTCAATCGAGCAGAAGCGGGTAACTCTCACAATGCCGGAGTGGATGATTCAGCGACTGGATAAGCAGGCAGCCGACCTGGCTATTTCTAGGAATGCAGTAATAAACACTTACCTGGCAGAAAAGCTTACTAACCAAGCACTGAGTTGATCTCCATATTAGGTTTTACTCGTAGCTGGGCGCTATAGCGTGGAAGCTACGCCGAGCGCTTGCGCTTGTGGGCATTTTTGACGCAGCGGTATGTAAAACTGCGGAGCAGTTTTACATACCGCGTAATCTAATGGTTCAGGATCAATGTCCGCACATGTAACGGAACTGTGCAATGTCATGGTTGGATTTATCTCGACTTGTAATTCAGGGTGAGCTGCTAATTTTTGCCATCTATTATTGTCTCTAAATCTAAATTGCGCATCTTAATAAGAATTATCTGCGGTTGCGACTGTCTAAGGGCAAGTGAGTGGTATACAAAAGCTGAAACTCAATTATATGTACATATATACAGGTAGGAAGTGAACTCAAATGCTGTACATAAAGGCTGTACAGCAAAAGTGTTGACTTGTATATTGGCTGGAAGTATTTTCTTTACAACACGGTTTTTGTAAAGGGGCAAAAATGCTTAATAGTTCACCACCAGTTTATGAGCAGATTGCTGAGATAATACGTAGACAGATTCATGATGGAGACTATCTTGTAGGTGAGAAACTACCTTCAGAAAATGATCTTTGTGAAATCTATAATGTTGCGCGGGGAACCGTACGAAGGTCTATAAAAGGGCTAATTGCAGAAGGTATCCTTGAATCCAAAAAAGGTAAAGGAACTTTTGTGTCCTCGCCAGAGAGCAAAACTCTCTTATGGAATTTTGGATCTTTGACTGATCGTTTAAAAGGTACTGATGAACGCGCGCTCGCTAAGGTGCTAGAGCAGGCTGTCATAGTGCGTGAGAATCGGCGAATGTTGCGGTTGAAGAGATTACGAGCGATGGAGACTCCTAGCGGCGTGATACCTATCAGTTTGGATATTTCATTTCTTCCTCTCGATTTATTTCCAGCCATTGATACTTATAATTTTAATGACGAATCTATTTATGAAATTCTGCGCGAAAAATATAATAGAAATCCCACCAGGTCCGTTGTTTCTCTTAAATCAAGAACAGTAGATAGAGAAACAAAAAGAATCCTAAAAGAATTGCCAAGTACCCGTTGCTTATTACATGCAAGTGGAACTACTTATGACGAACACTACGCCTGCATTGAAGAAAGTGAGATAACTTATTCATCTCGTGTGCAGGCCAGTATGCAAATTGACCATATTAACGGATACACCAAACCATTAGAAAAAGGAGTTAAATGATGTCCACAAAAAGTATGAATAAAATGACGGTCTATTTAATACCGGTTGCAATCGCATTAAATATTGTGGTTTCGCAGATTGTGTTTGCCCTGAAGCTTCCTATTTGGTTGGACTCAATTGGAGTGGTACTTACTGCGGTAATCGCTGGTTTTTGGCCGGCAACTGTTGTGGGGCTACTAACAGGAGCTGCCTCCTTGATAACTAATCCATCTAATATTTTCTATATTCCGTTGTTTATTGTAACGGCAGGTGTGGCAGCGCTATTGACCCGTAAAAATGGCTACTCTTCTTTCCTGCGGTCGTTGCTGTCAGGAATCATTAATGGTTTAGCGACCGGAATCACTGGATCCTTAATTACAATTATGGTTTATGGTGGTCTTTCCTCTACTGGAACTGGGATTATCGCCGGGGTGCTACGGCAGCTAGGAGCTCCGAACTGGTCTGCTGCTATGGCGGCAGGAGTGTCTGGTGATATTACCGATAAAATATTAACTGCTTTGATCGTTTTTTATATTTTGATTGCTCTGCCGCAGCGTACTCTTGCAAAATTCCCTCGGGGGGAAGCCTATCTTCTTACCCGCGAAAAAAAGCAATTAAAAGGCGATTTGAAATAGGTTTTAGTGATGGGACAATCTGAAGAAATCGAAAAAGATATTAATAGGTTTGTGTTTCACCCGAGACAAGATCGACGTTATCAGAGAATCAATCCCTTAGTGAGATTTACTGTCCCACTGATCCTGATGCTTGGAGTTCTTGCTTGTGGAAATGCCACGATCTTCTATGCCTTCACAATCGTTAACTTACTTGTAGCGGTTGTTCTCCAAGTGTTTAAGGTCTTCTGGTCGCGTTTCTGGAAAATTGGATTAACGGTATCGATATTTACTCTGGGGGTAAGAGCTTTTTTCGAATATGGAAGTCACATAGTTTTCACTGTCGGGCCTCTGTCGGTTACTACGGAAGGGTTGATATCAGCTAACTGGTATATAGCAATGCTGCTAGCTGTATGTGCTCCTCTGGTTCTGCTGACTTCAACTCTGTCTCTACAAGACCTGTCTAACGCTTTAGAACAGTTGGGTGCGAGGCGGCAGGTATGTTACGTAGTTATGAATTCAGCAAGGTTGATTCCTGAACTGGCTGATAGAGGTAAAGCAGTTCGTGATGCTCAACGTTCCCGAGGGATTCAAGTAGAGGGAAATCGTATCGTTAAACTGAAAGCAGTTCTCCCGACTGTTGCCCCTCTGGTCTTGTCGTCGCTTTCTAGTGTTGAAGAAAGAGCTGTCGCGATGGAAGTTAGAGGAGCCAGTATCACCGAAATAAAAGGTACGCGGTTAATCCCTCAGCAAACTCTCTCATGGCTGGGTTATGGTGTTATTTTCGTCGCGGCTTTTCTTTCAATATTTATAGGAATCGGAGGGCGATTTCTTTGGTAGCAGCAATAAAGACTTTAAATTTAGGGGTTAAACATCCTCTGGCAAAGAGCTGGGCCCTGGAAAACGTAAATCTCAGTTTAGAGTCTGGGAAAGTCTATGGGTTGATTGGAGCTAATGGGTCAGGGAAAACGACTCTATGTAACACTCTCAAAGGTCTGATTCCAGGGGTTCTCGGAGGCGAGCTTAAAGGGACGATAGAGATATTTGGAAAGAATATTGCGGAGTTCTCACAACGAGAACTTGTTGAAAATGTTGCCTTGGTATTCGAAAATCCTTACACGCAACTAACTGGAACCTGTCAAACTGTAGTTGAAGAAATTGCTTTTGGGCTTGAGAATTTAGGTTGGCAACGGGATCGTATAATCAGCAGAACCGCACGTGTAATTGACGAAATGGATCTGAAAGATTTAGCATTTCGCGATCCATTGGAGTTGTCTGGTGGGCAGCGACAGAGGGTGTCAGTAGCGTCAGTTATGGCGATGGATACGCCAATTATTGTGATTGATGAACCAACTTCACAACTTGATCCCGCGACTACGGAAATGATTTTCGCAGCTATTACAAAAATGAAGCAGGAAGGGAAAACTGTTTTAGTAAGCGAAAATAAAATTGATCAATTGGTGGAAATCGCAGATGAACTAGTGGTACTCGATAACGGGAAAGTCTATGCGGTGGGTAATGCTAGAGATATCCTTACACAAGCTCAAAATGATGAAATTCGCTGCGGATTTCCTGAGCTTTTTACCCTGTCAAACTGGTTAAATTTGGATCCTCGATGGATAACGTTTGCTGAGGCTAAAACCACTGTTAATACAATTTTAAAGGGAAAAAATGATAACTTGCGATGAAGTCGAATTTGAGTATCCAGGTGGAACGACTGCTCTTAGAGGGGTGTCGTTAACGTTGGGGCAACAAGAACGCGTAGCACTGATAGGGCAAAACGGAGCTGGGAAAAGCACTTTATCAAAGTTACTTAATGGACTGCTAAGGCCTACGGCGGGATCTATTCTCTTAGAAGGTAAAGATACAGCGGAGTTTCGAACCGATGAAATAGCGCGGCAAGTGGGATACGTGTTTCAGAATCCTGATGATCAGATATTTTCAAAAACTGTTAAAGAAGAATGTGAATATGCGCTGAAACGTATCGGACTTAGTGAGACAGAGAGAAATAGAAGAGTAGAGGAAGCTCTATCAGTCTGCGGATTGTTGAATCAAACTGAGACTAATCCGTTGGACTTGCCGCTTGCACAACGTAAGTTTGTTGCAATCGCTGCTGTTCTAGCTATGAATCCCAACTATGTGATCCTAGACGAACCTACTGCAGGGTTGGATGAGGTTGGCCGGGAAGATCTGACAGCAATTATGGAATGGGCTTCAGACTCAGGGAAAAGCGTTATTGCAGTTTCCCATGATATGCGTTTTGTAATTGAGAATTTTTCCCGAATAGTAGTGATGAGTCAAGGAACGATTATCTGTGATAGCTCGGTTTCAGAGGCCTTCTTAGATGACCAAGTATTGGCGGAAGCTAAGTTAAATGTTCCTCCGGCGGTAGCGCTTGCTCGATCTGCAGGCGCACCCAAAGGCTTATTGAAAATGAACCAGATTAAACATTGGTATAAAGAATTTTTAAAGTAATGAATAGTTATGTTTTGGAGAAAGTGTTTATAAAATGATGAAAGACAGTAATAATCTACTTAAAGGTTGGCCGGGAAACGGCGAGAAACTACTGCTGGGTATGATCCATCTTAAAGGTGACGGAATTGAGGACATATACTCCCGAGCAATAAGGGAATGCGAAATATATTCTACCGGCGGCTTCGATGGAGTGGTGGTTGAAAACTATTTTGGCTCTCTTGAAGACGTGCGATATTGCCTTCCACGATTAAAGGGCAAATTTCCAGATTTGTTTGTTGGTGTGGATGTTATTTGGGATAACGATAAAAGTTTCGATTTAGCTGTTGAGCACCAGCTGCCTTTTATTCAACTAGACTCGCTTTCGGGACAACTTTCGCCAGAAGACGAGCCAGCTTTTGAAAAGCGCATCCGCTGGTGTCAAGAGAACACATCCACGGTTATTTTAGGTGGAGTGCGATTGAAGAACCAACCGGTGCTAAGCGGAAATTCTCTCGAAGTTGATTTACAACTAGCTAAAAGTCGCGGTGATGGGATCATCGTTACAGGGGTAGATACCGGCGTGGAGACTGACCTAAAAAAGATAAAGCAGTTTCGAGAACTTATAGGAGATTTCCCTCTGATAGTAGGTGCTGGAGTCAACGAGAATAACTGCGCTCAACAGCTGTCAATAGCTGATGGTGCGATTATTGGATCTTCTCTTAAGCATGGCGGAATAGCTAAAGGAGATTTAGAAATAGACAGGGTAAGGCGATTGGTGTCACTAGTGAGGTCTTTGACGGGAAAGGAGAATATCAATGACTAAGAGACTGGTCGTGGGACGCGATGATATTTCTGCATGGGGTACGGCACTAAGCTTTAAGGAGGAAAGCGAGTCTGTCGTAGTAACCAATGGTGATGGTTGGAATGACTACAAGAGTGCGAAAAAAATTTCCGATACTGCAGTAAATCTAGCTATGACACAGGTTGATGTCTTACCTAAACAGATTGAAAAAATGGAGCGGCACGATCACACTCAGGAAACTCTGTGTCCGACGGACCACCCAATAGTGCTGGGTGTATGCGCAAAGGAATTTGAGATCCCGGTGGCTGCTGAATGTGTGTTATTGGAAATTCCCTGTGGTACTTCTCTAGTTATGGATAAGGGCACCTGGCATTCTCCATGTTTTGGGATAAGGAAAGCAACCCAGTACTACTGGATCGCTACCTCTGATCCACGCTTCCCATCGGAGTGGGTACCGTTAGCAGGAGGCGGCTTAGAGACTCACGCAGAGACGGAAAGTAACCATAATGTCTTTTAGCGAGTTAAAGGGGGCGCCTGAACCTGATTTAGAGAACCAAGTTGATATCTGTTTCATTGGGGAGCCTGTTCTTGACGTATATGTAACCCTTGACCATTGGCCAAAACTTGGAGACAAAGCGTGCTTGTTGAATCAAGAAAACCTTCCCGGGGGAACCGTAGCTAACATGGCGGTCGACACTTCCTGGCTGGGACTGAAGACTTGCATGGTTGGCAGGTTAAAAGCTGGAGAAATCAGCGAGCAACTTGTAGCTGATTTAAGCGCACACGGCGTTAGCGCAAATCTTATCGACATGGTTCCTGATGCTCCTGAGCCGCTATGCTACGTATTTTTAACTGAAGGTAGTAACGTCGCAGTGTATCCAGATCGTTCAACGGAAAAGTTGTTACTGGATCAGGAAAGCCTTGAAAGTATTTCGAGGTCGAAAGTTGTGTGTTCAACACCTGAGAAGCTACGAAGGATAAGTAATAAGGATGATTTTCTCAGAGTAATTCGAAAACTGAAGTCTTCTGGAGGGCAACTGGTACTTGATATAGATACAGGTGCAGAGTTCAATCCGGGTAATCCTCTAGAACAAGCCGCCAACGTGATAATCATGAACGAGTTCGGGGTTGAGCGTTTATTCGGTATGAACTGGGAACAGCTATCTGCGCGACTGCCGAACCAACCACTAGATGTTTCATCTTTTTTTGCTGATTCAGATATTACGTTAATTGTCACCGGGGCAGAAAAGGGGGTATGGACTTACCGAGGTGGGTGGCGCCTGTGGAAAGTAACTCCAGCTACGGTTGTGGATCCTACGGGAGCAGGCGATGCTTTTATCGCAGGATTAGTAGCTGGTTTAGCGAAAAAGTATTCTTTCGAACAGTGCATTTCCCAGGCGTTAGACTGCGGTGCGCGGGTTGTCGGAGTCAAGGGTGCCCGATTGTGCTGACTGAGTATGCATACCTATAACAGAAAAGAACATGCGTACAGGTGCGATATACAGTAGGGGGGCTGACGGAAAAATCTCGGAGATAGGCGGGGTGTGGTGGGAAGACGTAGGAAGCGGAGGGCGGGGACACGTCCGCCTGCGCGGGGCGGAATTGATCCGGTGGGGTTTGTTTCTACTGGTCAGAAAGCTTTATCGCGGCAGTTGCAAGCCCAGCTGGAACGCAAACTATCACTGTCTACCAGTGAGATTGCGGATTTTGTAGTGAACGCGTTCGCGGCGGGGGATGTGGTGTCTCCCTTAGGGATCGCTTTATCCCCGGACAGCGAGCTTTTTGAGGGGCAACGCTACTACTTGCATCGAGTAGCTCCCGATGAGGACGCTGCTTTACCAAAGTTGCAGGTGCTTTGGGAGGGCGAGGGGGCAATCGTAGTTAATAAACCCGCTAGCCTGGCAACTATTCCCCGCGGCTCCTGGGTTACCCGCTCGGTGGTGGTAGCGGCTCGCCGCCAATTTAGAAACGACGAAATAACCGCTGCTCATCGCCTAGATCGCCTCACTACCGGATGTTTATTGCTGACCCTAGATCCGAAATGTCGGGCGCGTTACCAGCAGCTATTTGACCGCCGGCAAGTAAAGAAAACCTACTTGGCGCGCAGCCGCGGCGGTGGCGATAGGGGAGAAGGGGTGACTCCCCAGGTGGGGGAGTGTTTTGACTTCCAGCTCCCTATGTTTAAGGAAACCGGCTCGCTCACAGTATCGATAGGAGCGCCCCCGCGCGGGAAAAAGGTGGCGCGCTGCCAAAGCCGTACCCGCGGCCTCGTCCTCGGAAAATTCCCCCTCCCCGAAAAGGCAGAAAAGCCGGAGGGAGAGGGAAACGTAAACCCGGACAGCCAGGGACACGTGCCAGAAGAAGAATTATTGTGGCAGTTAGAGCCAGAAACCGGGTTTACTCATCAGCTGCGCGCCACCTTGGCGCATTTCGGGTATCCCCTGTTGGGCGACCCCCTCTATCCGGAAGTTTTGCCTGCAGATACCCCAGAAAATGTTGAGCCCCAGCTGTGCCTGCACGCCCAAGAGCTACAGTTTCCCGATCCGGAAAATCCTGCTAACACCGTAACCGTCACTGCCCCCACTCCCACCTGGGCAAAAGGCTATGAAAGTGCTAACAGCCCGAAGGGTTTGGCATGACGGATGGCGCGCTAACCCGTAAGCTATAACCCATGCGAGAAAGGCTGCCGTTTTTATTTATCCAATGCCGTCCCGCCGGAAAAATAGCGCGTGACGAGCTGCAAACCATTGCCGAGGTCACCGGACTAAAGATTGGCCAGGAACTACATTCTTACCTGCTGCCAGAAGAAACTGACCTTGACCTGGTGCGCGACCTTGACTTTAAGAACCGGTACAGCGCAGTCATTATTTCCGGTTCTCCCTTTCGGGCGCAGCCACCAACTGGCTCCGATAATCCCCTACAAAGGCAGCTATATAACCAGCTAATGCCACTCATGCATTACCTACTAGACCAGGATTTTCCCACCTTGGGGCTGTGCTACGGGCTGCAAATGTTGGGACAGGCGGCTGGCGCCACGTTAACCGACCGCACCGGCGAAGACCTGCAGGCGGTGGAAGTTACTTTAACCGCGAAGGGGCAACAAGACCCGGTGACCGGGCAGCTAGATCCGGTAATCCGCGGTTACACCGGGCATGGGGATTCCCTGGCGGAACTTCCGGAGGGAGCAACTTTGCTGGGCAGCGGGAAACACTGCCACTACCAGCTACTTCGATTACAAAATAATCTGTACGGCACCCAATTTCACCCCGAAATCACTACTGCGGGAATGCAGATCCGCATCGACCAATATGGGGACGCCTACTATGCGGCCGCCGAACGCGAAGCAGTCATTGCCCGCTGCATGAGTCAAGATGTAACTAGCTCGCACCGGTTGCTATCAGCCTTTACCGAGCATTACCGCCGTTAGGAGGCAGGCGATGAGCATAAAGTTTTCTCGTTCTGAACGATCCACCATTGGGATCGAATGGGAACTACAACTAATTGATAAAGACTCTTTCGACCTGCGGCAATGCGCTAGCGCGGTGATGGAGGAAGTGGAGCGGCTCCACCCCCAAAACCCCCTGGTACATCGGGAAATGCTGCTGAATACGGTAGAAGTAATATCCCGTCCTCGCCACAGCGTTCGTGACTGCATCATGGATCTGAAAGAGGGTATCAATCTGGTGCGTCCGGTTACTTCGGCGCTGCGAGTAGAGCTAGCATCTGCCGGATCCCACCCCTTCGCTAACCCCAGTTATCAACAGGTCACCGATTCTAAACGTTATGAAGAACTGGTCAATCGCACCCAGTATTGGGGACGCCAGATGCTACTTTTTGGCACCCACGTGCATGTGGGGGTAGAAGACCGCGACAAAGTCTTGCCGATCCAAAACTATTTGACCAGCAAACTTGGTCATATGCAGGCGCTATTTGCGTCCTCGCCCTATTGGGCGGGAGTCGACACTGGATATTGCGACAATCGGGCAATGGTATTCCAGCAGCTACCCACCGCCGGCAAGCCCTATCAGTTTGAAACCTGGGAGCAACTGGAAGATTTCACAGCGGGGATGCTCAAAACTGGGGTGATTGATTCTTTCGATGAGGTGCGTTGGGATATTCGCCCCTCGCCCAAGTTTGGCACCATTGAAGCGCGGGTAGCCGATGCCTCCTCCACTATTAAAGAGGTCGCCGCCGCAGCCGCACTCACCCAATCCCTGGTAGAAACGGCTTCCCGTCAGCTAGACGCCGGTAAAGAACTACCGGTTATGCCGGATTGGTTCGTGCGCGAAAACCGTTGGCGTGCAGCCCGCTACGGGATGGATGCCATCTTGATCGAGGACGCACACGGGGAAGAAGAACTGTTAACAGATTCCCTACCCGCGTGGTTAGAGGAACTGACGCCTGCCGCCGAAGATTTAGATTGCGCAGAAGAACTCTGGTCAATCCTGGAAATGGTGAAAATCGGTGTCGGCTATCAGCGGCAACGCACCATTTTTGACCGCACCAATTCTTACGAGGCAGTAGTAGCCTTCCTAATAGCCGAAATGGAGGCCGGCGAACCCTTAGACCCAGGGTGTTTTGTCGACAAATCCCTGCATAAGAGCGGGGTCAAAGGCTGGAAAGCCCGCGCCCGCTAATAGTGCCAGACACCAATAGCAGTAACGCTCACGGACAGCGCGGGGGAGAGTTTTATCCGAGCAGGCTAGGTGGGCGCAAAATTTGGAAAACGTCGCTACGTTTTCCAAATTTTTGGGCAGGAGGAAAAACTCTCCTCCGCGCGTAGCTCTAGGATTCCTCAGCGTGATAAGGGCGCACTTAGCGAGGGAAGGACTGTGATCTAGCGGGCGCGCTGGACATAAGAAATCGGGGAGAGACTAGGTCTCTCCCCGATTTCTTGGGCGGGAGGAAAAACTCTCCCCCACGCTTAAGTGTTACTGGTTATCGCTTGCTCCGGTCTCGGCGGGTGCGTCAGCAGTAAACATGTCATGGTCAACGTGGTTACGCACTATGAGCCAAGCCAGAGCCAGGGCTACGGTTACGCACGCGAAAGCGATAATCGCGGTTGGTCCCAGTCCGCCCTCGAACCACATAAGCACAATCATTGCTCCCAAAACTGCTAATACCAGGTAGTTAGAGTAGGGAGCGAGAGGCACATGGAACTTGGGGCGTTCAATACCATTCTTACGGCAGTGACGCACAAACAAAATATTTGAAATCATGATCGATCCCCACATGGCACAGATCCCAATCCCCGCCATATTGGCAATCACGTCAAAAGCTTCATTGGGGTAGAACAGATTCACCATCACGCCTACTAAACCGATAGTGCCAGCAGCGATAATAGCCGCATAGGGAACCGCGTTCCGGTTCATACCGGACAAGAAACGAGGAGCAGACCCGGACACCGCGAGGGAACGCAGACCCCTTCCACAAGTGTAAAGTTCCGCGTTAATAGCGCTAGCGGCAGCCAGCAATACCACCAGGTTCATGATGTGACCAGCAGCGGGAATCCCCAGACCGCTAAAGAAAGTCACAAACGGCGACTCGTTACGGTTATATACGTTATAGGGCAACAGCAAAGTAAACAGGACAATACACCCTACGTAGAACAACAAAATACGCCACATCATCGAGTTAACTGCCCTTGGCATTTCCTTTTGGGGATCCTCGGCCTCACCAGCGGCAGCCCCCAAATATTCAGAGCCCCCGTAGGCGAACAAAATCCCTAAAGAAAGGGTCACCATAGTGAATGCACCCTTAGGGAATAGTCCTCCATGCTCGGTGATTGCGTGCACGCCGGGAGTGTAGCTATTGCCATTGACCGTTAAGGAAATCCCGAAAACAATCGCTATTACCGCCAAAATCATGAAGATTACGATCGCAGCGACTTTAATCATCGCGAACCAAAACTCGAATTCGCCGAAAAACTTTACGCTGGCCAGATTGACAATCACCATTAAGGCCAAGGCGATAAAAGCCCACGCCCACAACGGGACAATCTGGAAGGGCTTCCAATAATGCATATAGTTAGCGATTGCGGTGATATCCGCCATCAAAGCAGAAGAATAAGTAATAAAGGCAAACCATCCGGTGAAATAGGCGCCGCGCTCGCCCATAAACTCGCGAGCATGAGAAATAAATCCTCCAGAAGAGGGGCGATACAGGCTAAGTTCTCCGAGGGCGCGAAGCATTAAATAAGCTATCCCCCCACAGATTGCGTAAACAATAGCAACTGACGGTCCCCCGTCAGCGATACGTCCAGATGCGCCATAAAACAGGCCGGACCCGATGGCCCCGCCCAGCGCAATCATGCGCATGTGGCGAGACTTTAACCCTTTGCGGTAGCCCTCATCGGATTTATCACGATGCGGGGTACCGCTAATCGGTTTTTGAGTTTCGCTCATTAGATTTCTCCTAAGTTTTACCTTTGATGCTCGATATCAGAGCACATAGGGAGTATAAGTTAGGGCAGTGACAGACATTTTAGGTAGTCAGCATGTGGAATCAGATATTTATATCAGGAAATATTTAGGTAAAAGTCCCCTCGGTCACGGTAGACTTAGGGCGTAACCGTGACTGGCGTAGGTGGGATACCACCGGGGAACAAGTGGTCAATCAGTCGCTCGCCTGGGCTGATTTGGCACTACGAAAATAAGGAAAACTCAATGGGAGACAAGCTTCTTATTCAATCCATTTCACAAGTAGATCCCGAGATTGCAGCGGTGCTAAACCAAGAGCTAGAGCGGCAACGCGGCACTTTGGAAATGATCGCTTCCGAAAACTTCGTGCCACGCGCCGTGCTGCAGGCGCAAGGATCCGTCCTCACCAATAAATATGCGGAAGGCTACCCAAGCCGACGTTACTACGGTGGCTGCGAGGCGGTCGATGTAGCCGAGAACTTGGCCCGGGATCGCGCTAAGGAAGTATTTTCCGCCGAGTTCGCTAATGTGCAGCCCCATTCGGGTGCGCAAGCCAACGCAGCAGTGCTATCGGCACTGGCTAAGCCAGGGGACACCATTATGGGGCTGGCGTTAGATCACGGCGGGCACCTTACCCACGGTATGAAAATCAATTTCTCCGGTCAGCTCTATAACGCCACCGCCTACCAGGTGGATAAAGAGAGCAACTGGGTGGATATGGATCAGGTGCGCGATGCGGCCTTGAAGTATCGTCCCAAAGTTATTATCGCGGGCTGGTCGGCATACCCCCGCCAGGAAGACTTCAAAGCTTTCCGGGAGATCGCGGACGAGGTCGGAGCCTACCTGTGGACAGATATGGCGCACTTTGCGGGGCTGGTAGCTGCGGGATTACACCCGAACCCAGTGCCGTATTCCGATGTGGTTTCTACCACCGTCCATAAGACTTTGGGCGGGCCGCGCTCCGGGATGATTCTGTCGCGCGATAAGGAACTCGGAAAGAAAATTAATTCCGCGGTTTTCCCCGGCCAGCAGGGCGGCCCGTTGATGCATGTAGTTGCGGCGAAAGCAGTCGCCATGAAGATTGCGGGCAGTGACGATTTCAAAGACCGGCAAAAACGCACTTTAGAGGGAGCGAAGATTCTGGCCAAGCGGTTAACTCAAGCAGATGTGGCCGATTGCGGGATTTCCTTACTGACTGGAGGAACCGATGTGCACCTGGTGATGGTCGATCTGCGTAACTCCCAGCTAGATGGGCAACAGGGCGAAGATTTGCTGCATGAAGCCGGAATTACTATTAACCGCAATACGGTGCCTTTCGATCCGCGTCCTCCGCGGGTAGGATCCGGGCTGCGGATTGGCACCCCGGCGCTCGCTACTCGCGGTTTCGGGAAGAAAGAGTTCACCGAGGTAGCAGAGATTATCGCCGGAGTGCTGGTGGATGCTTGCCGAGGCAATGTCGATAAGTCCAGCTATCGCGAGCGCGTAAATGCTTTGATTAAACGTTTCCCGTTGTATGTGGGGCTCAATCAGATAGCGTAAAGCGCAATCAATAGTCGATGGGGGAGCGGGCAGACTGGTAGGGTCTGCCCGCTCCGCAAACTAAGGAGAATAAATGCGTAAAGGTTGGAGCGGGGACGCGGTGCTGCTGGATGGGGCGGCGCGGGCTCGGCAGTTGAAAGAAGAAATGCGTCAGCAGGTGGAACGCCTGCATGACCAGGGAATTAAGCCGGGGCTCGGTACTATTTTGGTGGGAAGTGACCCGGGTTCGGTTTCCTATGTGGCCGGTAAACATCGTGACTGTGCCGAGGTAGGAATCGAGTCGATTCGGGTAGAACTGCCCGAGACGGTTTCCACTGCCCAGGTTTTAGCCGAAATTGAAAAACTCAACGAGAATCCGGCTTGTACCGGCTATATTGTGCAGCTGCCGCTGCCACGCCAAGTTGACGTTAACCAGGTGCTAGAGGCGATCGATCCCGATAAAGATGCGGACGGACTACACCCCATGAACCTGGGACGGCTGGTGCTGCGGGTTAAAGAGCCGGTAACCTCCCCGCTGCCTTGCACCCCCAGAGCCTGTATCGATTTGCTGCAGCAATACCAAGTGCCACTAGAGGGCGCGCAAGTGTGCGTAGTGGGACGGGGAACCACGGTGGGACGTTCCCTGCCGCTAATGCTTACTCGCAAAGATATTAATGCCACCGTCACCTGTTGCCATACCGGAACCCGGGATTTAGCTGCCCATACGCGCGCAGCAGATGTGATTGTTGCCTGCGCGGGATCCGCGGGAATTATTAAACCCGAAATGGTTAAAGAGGGCGCAGCAGTACTGGATGTGGGGGTTTCCCGCGGCGCCATCAATCCTAAAACCGGGAAAGCCCGGCTAGAGGGCGACGTGGCAGAAGGCGTCGACCAGGTAGCGGGCTGGCTCTCGCCGAACCCGGGAGGAATCGGTCCGATGACCCGCGCTAATCTGCTGCTCAACGTGGTAGAAACCGCGATGCGGCACGCCAACTAGGTGGAGAATTCCCTATGCGGATCTGGAAAGTTTCGACTGCCATAACCTGGGCGGCAACTTTGGTGCTAACTCTGGGTGCTTGTACTGCCAAGCCTCAGGCCACTCCTAGTACCTCGTCACCGGTAAACACTCAGGTAAATAAAGCGTTTTGTGTGGTAGAAAAACAGAATTCGCAAGATATAAGAGCCGTGGCGTTAGGGAAAGAAATGGAGGAGGCACTGGCAAAGCCGGAGAATAAGCAGATAGCCAAGGTCGTTAATCTCAGTGTGAAAACCGCGGAAGAAATCGCGGGAAAACTCCAGGAAAAGAAATGCAAAAATGTGCTTTCTTTAGAACCCGGATTTGCGTGGGCTCTGTTGCAGATCGCTAGAGATAACGCAGATATGAATTTTGCGGTCATGGGAGCGGTCGGGAAAACGGAAGCGTTAACTAATGCCAGTGGGATCGATTTTGATTTGCGGGAACCAGCTTTCCTTGCTGGATATGCCGCTGCCGGCGTCACGAAAAGTGGATTAGTGGGAGCCGTAAGTGACCTTGAGGCAGATAAAACCGCTAAAGAAGCAGGCGGTTCTCCCGGTATCTATACCCCATCTTCCTGGGCAAATAGCTTTCGTCTGGGGGTGGAGTACTATAACCAGTTTAAAGGTTCGGGAGTAAAACTTGCCGCTTGGGATCAAAACTCTAGAGAGCCAGTTCAGGTGACAAGTGTGCAGCTGCGCGACCAGCTACTCAAACTAGCGGATAAAAAGGTGGACATTATTTTTGTAATGGCACCCCCGGGTGAATCTGGAGTGGTAGAGGGACTCGCGGCGAAAGAGGCCACCGTCATCTGGAACGGGCAGGATTTGGCCGCCGCCTCCCCAAAGTTACAGAGCAACGTGCTCACTTCGACAGTGGTTGATCCTTCCGGGTGCGTAAAAAAGTTGCTTAAGCAATTGCAAACCGGTTCGATTGCCGGGAACGATTACCGGGGAACTCTCAAGAACTCCGGAGTTAAACTCGCTGGTTGGGGTGAATATGCTCCTAGGTTTTCTGATAGTCTTACCGCCGAATTGGCAGGGATTCGCAGCCAAATCGACAGCAAAAAAATTGATATCACCAAACTTGCAGCTCACCAAAGATAGTAGCGGGCACCAGGTAAGGGAGAAATATGCTCAAGATAGCCACAGTTAATGTAAACGGGATCCGGGCAGCGTTCCGAAAAGGAATGGATACCTGGCTGGAGCAGGCAAATCCCGATGTAGTGTTGGCGCAAGAAGTACGGGCTAGCGAAGAAATCACGCAGGAACTTTTTGGGGATGAATGGCAGGTGGCAGTAAATGCCTCGCAGCTCAAAGGGCGCGCGGGAGTAGCGGTCGCGGTGCGTAAATCCTCGCCCTGGCACTTAGAAGATTCTAAAGCCGACACGGTACCGGTCGAGGTTCCCCAAGATGGCGGTCGCTGGTTAGAAGCCTTATTGGTAAAAGAAAATGAAACCGGGGGTGGTGAGGATGCGCGGTTGCGAGTAATCTCTGCCTATTTTCATTCCGGGGAAGTGGGATCTGAAAAACAAGACCATAAAATGGGACATCTAGAGCGAATCGGGCACCGGCTAGAGCAGCTGATGTGTGCGGACGCGTCCTCGGATAATACCGAACCCTTAGTGCTGGTGGCCGGGGATTTTAACGTGGTACATACGGAGAGAGATATAAAAAACTGGAAACCGAACCACAATAAACGCGCCGGAGTCTTAGACGAAGAAATCGCTTTCTTGGATCGTTGGCGCGAGCAGGGGTGGGTAGATGTGGTGCGTACCCTAGCCGGTGAGGTGCAAGGGCCGTATTCCTGGTGGTCGTGGCGGGGAAAAGCCTTCGATAATGATGCCGGGTGGCGTATCGACTATCACTTAGCCACCCCGCGACTGGCGGAGGCGGCGCGCAGCCAGCAAGTAGATCGCGCCGCGGCCTATGACCAGCGGTTTTCCGACCATGCCCCGGTGGTAGTTACTTACGAAATATAAAATCGCGCTTGCCAGTGATAACAACTGGCAAGCGCGACCTAGTTAGTAGTTAATTACTTGCTGGCTTTCGGGTGAGTCATATCGGCAACATTTAGAGCTTTATCTAAATCTTCCTCACTGATTTCCCCGCGCTCAACAAATCCCAGATCCAGAGCCGATTCCTTGACCGTCATCTTCTCTTTCACCGCGTGTTTAGCGATCTTAGCGGCATTTTCATAGCCGATGTAGCGGTTCAGCGGAGTAACAATCGAAGCCGAGGATTCTGCCAATTCTAGGCAGCGCTCCGGATTAGCCACGATGCCATCCACGCAACGCTCGGCCAGCAGACCGGCGACTGCTCCCAGGCAGTTAATCGACTCTAGCAGGTCGACTGCCATTACCGGCAGCATCACCAGCAGGTCGAAGTTGCCTTGGGCACCCGCGAAAGCGATCGTCTGATCGTTACCGATTACCTGGGCAGCTACCTGCACGGTGGCCTCCGGCAATACCGGGTTGATCTTGCCAGGCATAATCGAAGAGCCAGGCTGCAAATCTGGCAGGGTGATTTCGCCGAGTCCGCAACGAGGCCCAGAAGATGCCCAGCGCAGATCGTTGGCGATCTTCACGAAGGAAACTGCTACTACCCGCAGCGCCCCCGACATTTCTACTAGGGAGTCTTGCGCGGCTTGGGCTTCGAAATGGTTATCTGCCTGACGGAACGGTAGATCCATATTCTCGGCGATCAGGGCAATCACTCGCTCGGAGAAACCTTCGGGAGTGTTAATCCCGGTACCGACGGCAGTTCCGCCCAAGGGTAGCTCTGCCAGGTTCTTTTCCGCGTCCTTTACCCGGTCAATGCCTTTGCGTACCTGCGCGGCATAACCGGAGAACTCTTGCCCCAGCATAATCGGGGTGGCATCCATTAGGTGGGTGCGCCCCGCCTTGACGATGTTTGCAAACTCGTCAGCTTTCTTTTCTAGGCTGTTAGCCAGCTGATCCAGTTTCGGAAGTAGGGCGTGCTCTACGGCCTCGTAAGCGGCGATATGAATGGAGGAGGGGAACACGTCATTAGAAGACTGGGAAGCGTTCACATGGTCATTGGGGTGAACTTTGCTGCCCTTAAATCCGGTTGCCAGGGTAGCGACGACCTCGTTGGTGTTCATATTCGAGGAGGTGCCGGATCCGGTTTGGAAAATATCGATCGGGAACTGGTCGTCATGTTTGCCAGCGATAACCTCTTCGGCGCCTTTAACAATGGCGTCACGGGTTTCGGTATCGATTACCTCTAGTTCGGCGTTAGCAATTGCTGCGGCTCGTTTGATTTGACCGAGGGCTGCAATATGGTGGCTGGAAAGAGTGCGACCTGAAATCGGGAAATTTTCTACCGCCCTTTGAGTTTGGGCTGCGTAGAGGGCGTCCTTAGGTACCCGAACTTCCCCCATGGTGTCATGTTCAATCCGATATTCTTCGCTCACGTGTAGCTCCTTTGATGTTAGTGATAAACGATTACTTAGCTACTAGCCTACCTGGGTTAGGTGCGAAGAACGTCCTAAAAATCCGGGGAAAAGTCTTGAAATTTGCTGCAGGTGTGATTTTAGAGGTGGTAGCCCCTTAGACTGGAAGTAACGACAGAAAGTGGGAGCACCATGAGCAAAGATGCCTCAGACGATAAACCTACCGAGTACCTACCGGGGGGAGCGATGGCAAACGCCTACGTTCCTCGGGGACGTCAGACTAATCGACGGATCACTCGGCAGGTAGCTCAGCCTGATGTTGACAGCGGCGCGCAAAGAAAAATCTCGGTACCGAATCCGCCGGCAGGCGCGCCCTCGGCAGTTCCTGATGCCGCTGCCTTAGCCGCCAATGCTCAAACGGAAGCGATTCCTAAAGCTAATGCTCCCGCCGCAACCAGCAGCGGCTATGTTCCTTCCCATGCGGCAGGTACCCGGGTACTTGACGGATCCGGGAATTCCTATCCGGATTCGGGAGCAGCTACTACCCAGCTGCCTCCGATTGATCCCGCTGCTGCCACCCCGCAGGTAGATTCTTATCCGCAAGGGGTTCCTCCCGCCTACGATCCGCAAGTCGACGCAGAAAAACTACGTGAAGAGCAAGAATACGAGGAAGAACGCGCCGATAAACGCCGCCTGTTGAAAGTAGTGGGAATCGTGACTGCAATTGTGGCGCTGTTAACGGGAGCGGTAGTCGTAGTGGCGCTAATGATTTCCTCTCGACAAGTCTTACCACCGGCAGAGCAAGAAACCACCACTTCCCAAAGGGCTACTACCAGTTCTTCAACTCCGGAAACTACCCGTAGCCAGCCCCAGACGCCAGAGCCAACCTCCAGCGAGCCTTCACAAACTCAAACTACCAGCCGAGAGCCAACGCCTACGAAGACTACTGGCACCACCCGGCCTACTGCGGAAAATCCAACCCCACCAGCCGAACAACCCACCGGAAGTCAGCAGCCTAGCGAGCAGCCTAGCGAGCGGCCCGACCCCAGTGAGAGCAACTCCCAATAAAAGCGAGAGGACGCGCCCGCCTTACCCAAGTAGTTAAAAATAATTGGTAAGGCCGGCGCGCCCTAAGGTACGACGGTTTTACTTAGCGGCTTTACTGGCGCTAACCGCTGCCCCTACAATCCCGGCGGTGTTACGCAGTTCCGCCGGAACAATCGGAGTTTTAATATCCAATAGCGGCAAGAACTTCTCGTGTTTACGAGAAACGCCCCCACCTACTACAAACAAATCCGGACTAAATAGTTTCTCGAGTTCCTGGTAGTACCGGGTCAGGCGCTTCGCCCATTTCTTCCAACCCAAATCATCACGTTTACGCACCGAAGCAGCTGCTCGAGTTTCTGCGTCATGACCATTAATTTCTATGTGACCGAGTTCAGTATTAGGCACCAGCACCCCGTCAATAAACAGGGCAGTTCCAATCCCGGTTCCTAAGGTAGTAAAAATAGTAACCCCAGGTTGATCTTTGAAAACGCCGTATGCTTGCTCTGCCACCCCGGCAGAATCAGCATCGTTTAGAACTGTAACTGGGCGCCCGAACGCATTAGAGAACACTTCCGCTGCGTCACAACCTACCCATTCTTGATCCAGGTTAGCGATGAAAGGAACCAGCCCTCCCGGAAGGGGAGCCGGGAAACAAACCCCCACCGGCACGTCCTCGGGAAGGTCGAAATGAGCTAGGACATCCGCCGAGGTTTTTGATACCGCTTGCGGGGTTGCCGGGTAGGGGGTTTCTATCCGGAAACGCTCCTGGGTTAGCTCGCCGGTCTCTAAATCGACCGGCGCTCCTTTAACTCCAGATCCGCCGATATCGATGCCAAATGCGATAGCCATTTGTTACTCCTTACTAGGCAGAGTCAGTATTTCTGCGCCGTATTCAGTTACCACAACGGTGTGTTCAAACTGGGCAGTTCGGGAACGATCCTTAGTTACTACTGTCCAGCCATTGTTCCATTGTTCCCACTCGATTGTACCTAAAGTGAGCATCGGTTCGATAGTGAACACCATTCCCGGCTCCATTACGGTGTCATAGGAGGGTGCGCAATCATAATGAGGGACAATCAGACCGGAATGGAAGGCCTCTCCCACGCCGTGCCCAGTAAAATCGCGTACCACTCCGTAACGGAAACGCTTCGCGTAGGCGCTGATTACCCGCCCAATAATGTTGATTTCGCGTCCCGGTTTCACCGCTTTAATCCCGCGCATCATGGCGTTATAAGTGCGCTCTACCAGCAGCTCAGATTCTTTATCTACCTGACCCACGCTAAACATGGCGCAGGTATCTCCGTGTACCCCGTCCTTGTAGGCGGTGATATCCACGTTGACAATATCGCCTTCCTGCAGCGGTTTATCATCCGGGATCCCGTGACAAATAACTTCATTTACCGAGGTGCACAGGGATTTCGGGAAACCCATATAGTTTAGGCAAGAAGGGTAGGCTCCCTGAGAAACAATATACTCGTGACCGATTTTATCGAGTTCATCGGTAGTTATACCGGGTCCAATCGCTTTACCTACCGCGGCGAGGGCATCGGCAGCGATCTGTCCGGCCGCGCGAATCTTTTCGACCGTTTCGGCGGATTTGGTATCGGAAGCAGTTACCTTTTCGGGGCCGTCATGGAAAAGGTATTCTGGGCGTTCAATATTTTTAGGTACCTCAAGCTCGGGGCTAATCTGTCCGGCTTCTTGATGCCCCAGCGGGGCACGTTCGGCAAGTTCTTTAAGGCTAAGTCCTGGATATTCATTCATACCGCTATTCTACGCGTTCAGGTAAATGTTCCAGATTTCGAATATCGGATTCCGTGGTTGGGGTAGCTGGGGTGAGGGCGCAGGCAGGCATAGCAGAGGACGCGCAGAAAATGCAGACCAAGCTAGTGAAACTGCATCCGTAGCAAACAAAAATAACAGCAGTGAAAACCCTAGACAGACTCGCGAGCCACGTATTGCAAAATCTGACCGCTGGGGGCTTTGCCTAAATCTAGATCGCCGCCCTCGCGCTGTGCGATATGTATTAACTCTTGATAGGCCAAAGCCGGGGTGTCTACCACCACCGACGCTAGGGGAGGACGGGAAACCTGCCCCGAGGGCGAATCGAATCCCCCAACTACCGAAGCGTCCTGGGGAACCATCTTTCCGCATTCACGCAGGCCATGAACAACCGCCATGGCGGCCATATCATCAATAGCGCAAAACCCATCTAAGCTCGGATGTTTTTGCAGCGCCCCCAACAGATAGGAAGGAATGTTCTCGGGATCTTGGGGAAGCACCAGTTGGGTGGGGGCAGAAAGTCCCGCCGCCTGGCAAGCCATTTGTGCAAAGAAGTAGTAAACGGTTGCGCCCTCTTCCGGATGTTTTCCGCGCCAATGCACGAAAGCCAAGTTACGCCGATTACGGGATGCCAGGGCATCTACCTGGATTTTCACCATTTGGAAGGTCATTAAACTGGTTGGATTTTGCCGATCCTTGCCCTGCGTTAAGGAGTCAAGAACCGTAGCCCCACACTGTTCTAGCTGCTTTAGAGTGTTCTGATCTAAAGGCAGGAGCGGTAAAACTGCCGCGTCGGTTTCCTTAATCGTGGAAATCAGATTTTCCGGATGATCTTCGAGGTGAACGGTGCAAACTACACTAACCCCGGCCTGGGCTAGCAGCACCGTCATGTCGCGCAGCAAAGCAGAGTTAATGGCGCCGATATCAACGCAGGGCACAACGAGATCAACTTTCGTTTTTCCAGCCAGGGTCGCCAAAATGCCTCCTCAATTACAAGTGTGATTCCATTCTACATATTAATGGCGTTCATACCGATAATCTTGGGTTTTTAATGTGCCAAAAGGCGTGAAATCTCTAGGGGGTTCGCTTAGTGGGCGGAAATTAGCCCTGAATTTGCTCGGCAACTAGAGTGTAAGACAAAAGGGAAAGAATTATTTAAGAAAGGTGAACCAGTGTCTGAGGCGACCACACCTATTTCTCCGTTAGATCAAGAGGGGATAGCTCGGGCAGTTGAGGCCGCGAAAGCGGATTTCTCTGCGGCGGGCTCACTAGACGAATTAAAGAGGGCGCGGGGAGCGCACCTGGGGGATAACGCCCCGATCATCCTGGCTAACCGGGAAATCCGCAACCTCGAAAAGAAAGACAAAGCCCAGGCGGGAAAGAATCTGGGCGGCGCCAAGAAACAGTTGCACGCCGCTTATGACCAGCGGCGCTGCGCCCTCGAAAAGGAAAAAGAAGCCCAAACCCTGGCGGCGGAGGCGCTAGACGTAACCCAAGTGGCAAGCCGGTATCCGCAGGGAGCGCGCCATCCCCTGGAAACCTTGATGGAAGATATTTCCGACTTTTTTGTGTCTATGGGTTGGGAAATCGCGGAAGGCCCGCAGGTCGAGCATGAATGGTTCAACTTTGATTCCCTCAACATCGATCCGGATCACCCGGCGCGGCAAGAACAGGACACCCTATATGTAGATGGGCGTTCCTTGGGAGGAGAAAATCCCGGGGATGGCAACTTGGTGTTGCGTACCCACACTTCGCCGGTACAGGCGCGAGTGATGCTTTCGCGAGGAGTCCCGGTCTATATCGCTTGCCCCGGGAAAGTTTTCCGCGCCGATGAACTAGACGCCACCCACACCCCGGTATTTCACCAGGTAGAAGGCCTGGCGGTGGATAAAGGTCTGACTATGGCAGATCTGAAGGGTACCTTGGATCATTTCGCACAATCCATGTTCGGGATGGAAGCGAAAACCCGGCTGCGCCCCTCGTTTTTCCCCTTCACTGAACCCAGCGCGGAAATGGACTTGTGGTTCCCGCAAAAGAAAGGCGGGCCGGGCTGGATCGAATGGGGCGGTTGCGGCATGGTTAACCCAAATGTGCTGGTAGCGTGCGGGATTGACCCTAATGTGTATTCAGGGTTCGCCTTCGGTATGGGCATTGAACGCACGTTGATGCTGCGGCATGGAATCACCGATATGCACGATATTGTCGAGGGCGACGTGCGATTTTCTAAACAGTTCGGTACTACCGGAAGGGGTAACTAGCAATGCCATTTGTAGCGCTTGATTGGCTCAAAGATCACGTCGAGGTAGTGCCGGGCACGGACATCAAACAGCTTTCATATGACCTGGTGAAAGTAGGTTTGGAAGAAGAAGCCATCCATCCCGCAGCAGTAATCGGTCCTCTGGTGGCAGGGCGGGTTTTGACCCTGGACGCCAAAGAACAATCCAATGGGAAAGTCATTAACTATTGCCGAGTAGATGTAGGCGAGTTTAATGACCGTCCCGGGGAAGGCAAAGAGCCCTCCGAACTGCCCAGTCGCGGAATTATTTGCGGCGCCCATAACTTTAAAGTTGGGGATTTAGTGGTGGTGTCGCTGCCGGGAGCTGTTTTGCCGGGTGATTTTCAGATTGCTGCCCGTAAAACCTATGGACATGTTTCTGACGGAATGATTTGTTCCCAGCGGGAGCTGGGGATTGGTGATGACCACAATGGCATTATTGTCCTGGAACAGTTGCTGCCGGAAAAGGCAGCGGCCGGGGAGCTGCCCGCTCCCGGAGAATCGGTGATTGAACTGCTGGGATTGGGGGAGGAAACCCTAGAAATCAATATCACCCCTGATCGCGGCTACTGTTTTGCAATGCGCGGGGTGGGGCGTGAATACGCGCATTCCACCGGCGCGAAGTTTACCGATCTGGGGTTGGCGGAAAACCTTCCTTCCGGGGCAGTCCCGGCGGTCACTGAGGACGGATTTGCGGTTAAAGTCGCAGATGAGGCTCCGGTAAATGGCAATGTTGGGTGTGATCGGTTTGTCACCCGCATTGTGACCGGCATTGATGCCCAGGCGGCGACTCCCGATTGGATGGTGCGCCGTCTAGAACAGGCAGGCATGCGTTCCATTTCTTTGGCAGTCGATGCCACCAATTATGTGATGCTGGATTTGGGGCAACCCCTGCACGCCTACGACTTGGAAAAAGTGTGCGAACCGATTGTGGTTCGCCGGGCTAAAGCCGGCGAAAAGCTAACTACCCTTGATGAGGTAGAGCGCACCTTAGATTTCGAAGATCTGCTGATCACCGACTCCCCGCAGGGTCAGGAAGGCTCCCGCGTGCTGGGTCTGGCCGGAGTAATGGGGGGTGCCTCCACCGAGGTAACCGCCGATACGGTGAACGTGCTGGTAGAAGCGGCGCATTTCCAACCTACCTCGATTGCGCGTACTGCGCGGCGGCATAAACTACCCACCGAAGCCTCTAAACGTTTTGAACGTGGCGTGGACTTCGAGCTGGCGCCGGTAGCTGCCCAGCGGGTAGTGGACATTTTGGTGGAATATGGCGGGGGCACCGACAGTGGGCGGGTCAGCGACCTCAATAACACCGAGCCTTTCCCGGAAATCGTAATGCCGCTGCATGAACCGGCACGGCTGACCGGGGTGGAATATGATCAGGAAACCATCACCCGCCTCTTAAAAGACGTGGGATGTGAAGTACGGGTGGAGGACGGCAAAGTCATTGCCCAGCCGCCCTCTTGGCGCCCAGATTTGACCGGACCGGCGCATTTGGTAGAAGAAATTGCTCGGTTGGCCGGCTATGACACGATTCCTTCGCGCAGGCCGCGCCCGATTGCCGGCCGCGGATACACTCCCAAGCAGCGGGCTCGCCGTGACGTGGGGCGGGCGCTCGCACAAGGCGGCCTGGTGCAGGTGCTTTCTTACCCCTTTATTTCCGAGGACGTGTTTGATAGCGAACTGTTAGGAGAAAAGGATGTGCGCCGCCAGGCGGTGCGGGTCGCGAATCCGCTGGCGGATGATCAACCGTTGCTGCGCACCTCGCTGCTCGATACTTTGCTGGGGGTAGCCCAGCGTAATATCGCGCGTGGTAATGAGCAGTGCGCGATATTTGAGACCGGTTTAGTGACCCGAGGAATGGGAACTGAACTTACCGGTTCCTTCGGGGTGGCGCAAAAACCGGATCCTGACCAGCAGCACGCCCTCGAAAAAGGAGTCCCTTACCAGCCAGAACATATTGCTGGGGTGCTAGTGGGACAGGCGGAACTAGCCGGCGCGCTGGGTGCAGGCCGCTCCTATGATTGGGCGGACGCAGTGGAGTTTGTGCGGACGGTGGCGCAAACTTTGGCGGTACCGATGCGCGTGCAAGGCAAAGATGGACGTCAGCGGGTAACTAACGACAATATGATGGGGGAGCCGAACTCGCCAGAGGCAGTCGCGCCTTTCCATCCAGGGCGGTGCGCCCGGATCGTGGTGCGGGGTGCCTGCGTTGGGTTGGCCGGCCAGCTGCACCCGGCGGTTTGCCGCAACTTTGGCTTACCGGAATCTGCTTGCGGCTTCGAGATCGACTTCGAGAAGTTTACGGCCGCGATGCCGAAGAAAGATTTGCAGGTGAAGCCGGTATCGTCCTTCCCACCCGCAAAAGAAGATATTGCGCTGGTAGTGGAGGCAGATATTCCCGCGGCTGACGTACAACAAGTGATTGAGAAACAGGCGGGAGACCTGCTGGAAGAAGTACGTCTCTTCGATGTTTTCAGTGGCGAACAGCTGGGAGAAGGCAAGAAGTCACTGGCGTTCTCGGTGAAGATTCGCTCCAGGGAAGGCACGCTTAGTGCTAGCGAAATTCAGGCGGTGCGCACCCGGATTATTAAGGCTACTGCGAAGAAGTTTAAGGCGACTTTGCGCGCCTAAGGGGATACTCGTTGGTGGTGATGAGGGTGCAAACGCGCCCTCATCACCGCTAAATATAGAGGCCGAGGACGTTGGAAACAGGGAACACAGGGGTGCCCCGTGCGGGACTTGAACCCGCGACCCACGAATTATGAGTTCGCTGCTACTAACCAACTGAGCTAACGGGGCGAATCTAGCCTACCGGATGGTGGGCAGAATAATGAATTTTGTTTAGGGTGGAGAACGTGACCAACATTTTGCGAAAGTTGCAGGGGCGTAAGCTTCCGGACGCAGTAAAAGCCGTCCTCACCTCCTCGGATAGAGTTTTTGAATTCCTGGAGGTAGCGGAGGATCGTTTCCTGGTTGTGACTATGCAGGCATTAACCGAAGTGGAATCCGGGCAGGTAAAGTCACGTTTTGGCTGGGATGAAGTTTCTCACGTCCGTTGGGATAGTGAAGCTGGCACGCTGCGGATCGTTTTTCATGAGGGCGAAGATTTGGTTCTTACTCCGATTGAAGCTCCCAAACACAACTTTATGGACATTATCCGAGAGGCACTGAGTGAGGCGCAGGTGTTTATTACCCCCCTAGAGCTGCCTTCCGGACAGAGAGTTAGCGCACAGATCTTGCGTGACGATAACCGCAATTTACGTTTACATCCGCCGATATCAAGCTTCAAAAACCCTGATGACCAGCAGTATTTGCGTTCGGTAGTGAGTGAGTGGGAACAAAAATTGGGGATTGTTCTGGGGCAGGAAGATTAGGAAGTTTTCGCCCTCTCACGGTAGGCTTATTCAAGTCGATCCCCCATAGCTCAACGGTAGAGCATTCGACTGTTAATCGAAGGGTTACTGGTTCGAATCCAGTTGGGGGAGCTCAAAACCTCAGTGCTTACCGGCACTGAGGATTTTTATTTTAGCGGCACGTAGGGGTGTTCGAGGTTAATAGCAATAGAACGTAGTTTCCTCATAGCGCATGAGACTTACGTCCATTGAGGGATGCTGCTCAGTCTGATAAGATTTTAATCGTTTGCCCTGGTGAGTTTGGTCACCGCTAGTGGGCACTCCAAATTTCAAAGTTGAGGGTTGAGATAGGTCATTGAGGGGTGACCTAAAGGAGATTTACGAGCAATGAAGCAGCATGCCGCAAAACTAACTGCTACCGGATTCGCTTTGGCGTTGGCGGGAACTCTGCCGGCCACGGGGATCGCGCAAGCCGCTCCCGAGCCTACCGGGCCCGCTGATCGCACAGGTACTGAACAGCAAAACCAGCAAACCAATCCGAAAATTCAATCGGAAAAAAACCTGGAAGCCGCGAAGAATAGCGCCCAAGAGAGCGCAAATAAGGCCGCGGATGCGGAAACTAAAGCGCAAGTAGCTGCGAAGAAAGCGCAGGAAGCTGCCGAGCAATCCGGAGAAAAGTCTGCGGCCAGCGAAAAGGCGAAGCAAGACGCCCTCGATGCCCTAGCGAAAGCGCAGAAAGAGAGCGCGCAAGCGGCAAGTGATGCAGCCAGCCTGCTTGAAAAAGCCAATGAGAAGAAAACGGCTGCCGAGAGCGCCGCAAAAGCTGCGGGTGAAGCCGTAACCAAAGCCGAGCAAGCAAAGGCGGAAGCAGATAAAGCAGTCGCGGATAATCCTGCCCCCGATGCTGGACAGCTGCAGGCAGCCAAAGACAAGGTAGCTGCCGCCGAAAAAGCCAAGCAAGAGGCAGACGCCAAAGCGGCCGCAGCACAAAAAGCGCTGCAAGACGCACAGGCAAGCGCGCAAACTGCGGCTACGAATTTGCAATCCGCCACGGAAACGGTCAATCAGACTACCCAAGCAAAACAAGATGCCGAAGCTGATGTACGCGCCAAGGAACAAAAAGTTAGCGAGCTAGAAGCCAAAGTTAAACAGCTGAGTGAGGACGCCGAGCAGGCCTTAAAGGACGCGCAGGCAGCGGTAGAGGCAGCTAAAGCACAGGTGACGGCAGCTAAGAACAATGTTGAGCAACGGCAAATAGAGCTAGAAAAAGCGCAACAGGCAGTCCCGGCTGCGCAAAACGAGCTGCAATTGAAACAGGCAGCAGTTGAGCAAGCTCAGAAAGATAAAGTTGCGGCAGACCAGGCAGTGCAGGCTGCCGGGAAACAGGTAAAAGCCGCGCAAGCAGAGCAAAGTAAAGCTGAGGCGGTTTTTGCGACCCGCCAGGGTGAAACTGCGGCTGCCAAGAAGGCTGCGGATGAGGCTAAAGCTGCACAAACTAAAGCAGAAAAAGATCTCGAAGAAGCGAAGACTAAGAAACAGCAAGCCGACGCAGCGGTAAAAGCAGCCGAAGCCGAAGTAGCGAACGCGGAAAAAGCGGTGAAAGAAGCTGCCGAAAAATTCAAGAAGGGCAGCTTTGGGTTCTTTGAAAGTGTAGGGGCAGCGGATGCTCTTGAGATTTTGAATGATAAAACCACTACCGCTGACGATGGCACCTTGGTTAACGGCACTTTGAAACCCGGTGCCCCGGACGACACTACCAATTTAGACAATATGAAAGAGGCCATCGCCTGGGTACGGGTAGTTAATCAATATCGCGCCAAAGGTGGACGCAATGGCGAAAAGCTTGACGATTACGTGATTACTGACCGCTTAATGGCGATTGCTCAAGCGCGAGCTAACTGGTCGAGGTACCAGATTGAGCACTCTGGTGCTTTTGGGGTGGCAGAAAACTTAGCGTGGGCTAAAAGCGATCCGGTGGCCAGGTGGTACGCCGAGAAATCCATCTATGAAGAAGCTTTGAAACAGCACCCCGATATGGCGAATATGTCCTCGTATCAGATTTATCAGAAGTACCCCAGCATATATTTCGATATAGGGCATTACCTCAATATCGTAGGTCACTCTACTGCCACCGGTTTTGCGGGTGCAGCAGGTGAGGGGATTGAATATGGAGCTGTTTGGGGCGAAGTCTATAGCGGAGTCAGGCAGGGAGAAAAAACCTATACCGTTGATGAATACGAACAACGGTTTATGGAGTACTACAACTCGGTGACTACCGAGGGCGCAAAGCAGAAGCTAGCGGATGCGAAAGCAAAACTGGCAAAGTTGCAAGCAGCGGCAAAGACTGCCGGTGACAATATAACTACAGCTGAAGCAGCGGTAGCAGAGGCGGAAGCTAAAACTCAGGAAAAGGATAATGCCTGGAAGGATGCCCAAAGCAAAGAAGCTGACGCCGCTGCGGCTCTAGAAAGCGAAAAAGAAAAGGTTGCGGCGGCGCAGAACAATAAGCAGACTGCCGAGGGTGTGGCTAAGGAAAAAGAGCAGGCGGTGCAGACAGCTACTCAGGCCGCTACTGACGCTAAGAGCGCCCTCGAGAATGCTAAGGCAGAATTAGCTACTGCGCAGAAAGCCCTGGAAACGGCAAAGCAGGACGTTAAAGACAAAGAGGCAGCGCAACTAGAGAAGGAAAAAGAACTAGAAGAGCTGGCTAAAGGCACGGCGTTAGGAAATGCCCAGCAAGAGTTGTCCGAGACGAAAGCAGCTTTAACCCAGGCTAAAGCCAAAGCTCAAGCAGCCGCCACCCAGCTGGAAACGGCGACCCAGGCACTCCAACAGGCACAGGCAGCGAAAGAGGCTGCAGATACTGCGCTAGAGGAGGCGACAACCGAAAATCAGCAAGCTGCAGAGACTGCCAACCGGGCTGAAAGCGAGCGTGCAAACGCGCAACAGGCGCTAAATCCACTTGTCGAGCAGCAGATAGCTCACGATCAGGCGGCTGGAAAGGCGCAAAAGGCGGAGCAAGACCTGCAAGCGGCCGAAGCTATCGCCGCCAAAGCTAATAAAGAATTGCAAGCCGTCACTAAGGTGGCGGACGACCTGCAAAAACAAGCGGAAGCCAAGCAGGCACTAGCGGATAAACTGGCGGCTATTGATGGTGAGCAGGCTTTGAAAGATGGCCTGCCCGCTGGGGACAGCGACCTAGACAACCTGGGATTGCCCGCTTCCTTTGCTGCTTATCGCGATGCGGCTACCGCTGCCGAGGAGGCGCAGAAAGCAGCAGATGAACTAGCGAGACTGGCTCAAGCTGCGCAAGATATCTTGGAGGAAGCCACCGCGGCTAATCGGGAAGCTCAAGCTCAGCTGGCAGCTGCCCAGGCAGTCTACGAACAATACCATCAGGTGCAGGCAGCCAAATCAGCCAATGGGCAGAGCAAGTTCTTGCCGGGAACCAAGTTCCAGGTACGTTTCACCGGTTTTAGTCCTAATAGTCAGAACCACGTCATTATGCATTCAACCGTGGTTGACCTGGGGGTACATCCCGCGGTAGGAAAAGGCGAATTTATGGTATCCGTGCAGGCGCCACGGGAGCAAGGTGTACACACCATCACCGCTACCAACGAATGGGGTGAGCGCGCCAGCTTCCAATTCGAAGTAGGGGAGAAACTACCGGCGAAACCCAAGGGAAAGAAAACCATCAAAACTGTCGTAGTTAAAGAGGTTAGCACCGTCAAACCGGCTGCCGGGAAACCGGCGGCCGGCGAGCAAATGGCAGTGACCGGGGTATCTATGACTTCCCTGTTGGCGTTGAACTCGCTAGCGGTAGTCACCGGAGTGGGACTGGTCGCCGCCAGCCGTCGCCGATCCCAGGAGGTCTAGGAAGCCAAACCTCCCTAAGTAATTAAAAGTTGTCCCCGGGCTTAGAAAGCCCGGGGACAACTTTTACTCAATTAACTAGCCGGAAAATACGTAGCTAAAAATGAGAGATAAAAGTAGTTTAAATTAAGAACCTATTTCAGTAGCCAAGTAGCCGTGGCTTCTTTATCTATGATGTTTCCGAAGTAGGAAATGCTGGCAGCGTCAGGTTTGACTGGAACAATCCCGGTCACGGTTCCACCGGCTTTTAAGGATCCGTCACCTAGGGGTTCTTCGTCTAGAACCGGAATTTCGGGATCTTTCATATTTCCCGAATCAGACGTTTGCTTCCAGTCAAACTGGTTGTAATCTACTGGTTCAGACCCGGTATTTTTGTAAGTAACCGTAACAAGCAGATATTTGTCGCCAACCTGATCAGTCTTTTCTTCTTTCGAATCAACCGATATTTGTAAACCGTTATCTAAAGTAACAGCTTTTCCGATAGCCAGCTTGCTGTTGTCGACATTTTTATCGGTCTTCTTGGAGTCTCCGGCAGCGGCTTTGCCCTCCTAGAATCCGCCTGTCGCACAGTTGGCGAATGGGGGGGGCTGTTAGTCTTTACCCATGGAACATGAACTCCCCAAACCTAACCCCAAACCTAAGCTGGATTCACCAGAAAAACCGGAGAGGCGCGCACCTCAAGCCGCGGGGATAGGTAATGCGATAGATGCTCAGGACGTGGTGAAACTCTACGGCAATAACCTTGCTTTAGACCATCTTTATTTGCAAATACCGGCTGGCTCATTTTTCGGGCTGGTAGGTCCTAATGGGGCTGGAAAATCCACGTTTCTGTCTATCGCTACCGGTCTTTTAGAACCCGACAGAGGCACAGTTTTCATTAATGGCATCAGTATGTGGGACGAACCGGTAGCGGCAAAGGGAGCGTTGGGGGTATTACCCGACGGGATGCATATGTTTGACCGTCTCAGCGGGATTGAACACTTAACATTTGTCGCTCAGCTGCGCGGTCTTGATAAACAGAGTGCAATTCAGCGCTCCCGTTCACTTTTGCAAACATTTGAACTGCCGCTAGATAAAAAGAAAACGATAAGCGAATACTCAACCGGTATGCGCAAGAAAATCGGTTTAGCTTTAGCGCTGGTAACCTCCCCGCGCCTAGTGGTTTTGGACGAACCTTTTGAAGCGGTCGATCCGGTTTCGGCAAACACCCTACAACAAGTGTTAAAAGAATATGTGAAGCGAGGGGGAACAGTAGTGTTATCTTCCCACGTGATGGCGACCGTGGAATCGTTGTGTACCCATGTGGCAGTGATTAATCAGGGTCGTATTCTGGTATCCGGAACCACCGAAGAAGTCGCGGCAGGGCAAGACCTCAACTCGCGCTTCCTACAGCTAGTAGGGGGACATCAGCAACGCGAAGGAGACCTGTCATGGTTGGGACGTTAATCCGGCTAAACCTGCGTTTGCAAACCAAACAGTTCACTAAACAGTGGTGGCGAATAGTCCTCGGTGTCCTAGCTATCATCTACGTGGCATTTATATTACTTGGGGTGGCAACCGGGTTTTGGCAAGCAGGTCAAGCAGGGCTTACCGCTCCGATTCAAATCTATTACGCGCTGCTTATCGTCCTGGTGTGGATGATGATGGTATCGGCATCGGTAGCTGGTGAGCAAAGCCTGACTCCCCAGGCTTTAAGCCCCTATATTGGTCCGACCCGGCGCGCCGCTTACGGGCTGCTCGCGGCTAATATCGTCAGTGTTTCCTCTTGCGTAGTTTTCGTTATCTACGAGGTGTCGCTGGCGGGGTGGCTAGCCGCCGGTAGCCTTGGTGCGAGTGTGCTTACCGTTCTAAGTGGGCTGCTAGGGGTATTTTTGATTGCAGCGTTCACTCAGATATTGCAAACTCGGCTGGTATCGCGATTAACTGCGAAGCGCGCTAGCTCTCGCCAGCTTTTTACCGCTATTGGGGTGATGGTGGTAATCGCCTTGGGATACTTGCTGGTGACTACGATTCCGCATTGGTTTGCTGATAGCGGTGGCGCAACCGCGTTTTTCCCGCTGCTGGTGCAAAAGCTGACCGGAAGTACAGCACAGATTTTTTGGTATTTCTTGGCACTTACTCCGCTTGCTCCTTTCCTGCTTGCCCCTTTCGTGATGGCTCACTTTTATTGGGGGCTGGCACTCTCCCTCGCCTCTACCTGCTTTTATGGGGTTCTAATCTTGAGGGCGTGGCCGAAGGTTTTTGCGAACGCTCTAATGGGGCGAGGGCGGGTTTTAGCGGAAGTATCCGCTGCCAAGAACTTAGATGCGTCCTTTAACGAAAATAGTGAGGACGAGTGGAGGATTCCTCTGTTAGCTCGAGTGTTACCCCTGTCGCCGGTAGGACAGATTCATTGGGCAAGAATAAGTTATTACCAGCGAAAAGACCCGCGCCAAATTATTTCCCTATCTTCGATACTGTATGTGGCAGTTATTTTTGGGATTATGTTGTGGGCAAACCATCCCTCGGGAGAAATGGTTTTTTGGGCGTTAAACGGAACTATCTTGCTGGTAGCGGTGACAGCCGCAACTGCGCTGCTGAATATGTGGTCCAATGATTCTTCCGCCTACTGGTATCAGATTATTGCCGGGGTTGCCGGTAAAACTGACAGAACCGTGCGTGTTGGGGTTCTTGCTAGCTATCAACTTCCGGTGATGGTGGCGATTACTTTGATTTTTGGTTTCGCGCTAAAAATGGACACCTCCGCAATTATGAAATCTGCCATTTTAGCCTGCTGCTACCTGTTAGTGGCTTTGGGCGCAAATTCTTTGATTTCTGCGGTGGTTACTATCCCCGGTCCGGCACCGGGACAGTCGGCTCTGCGTAATAATTCGGGCGGAAGCGGAAAATCTATGCTGGCTGCCATGGCATCCTCAATGGCGGCGTTATTGCTGTGTGCTCTCCCTTCGGGATTAATTGTGTTGGTCTGCGTCCTTTTGGATACCTCTTGGGTTTCGCTCTTGATAGCTGCCCTCATTACCGCTGCGGTGCTGGTGGGGGGAATCTACGGTGGCGGAAAACTGTTAGAACGCTTCCAGGTGCGCAATCTACGCCGAGTGATGGCGTGGCCAAAACATATATATAGCGGGGAGTAAACTAATAACGCCCAGATAGGCGTGATTTGCCGCGTATGGGGTGGCGAAATAAAAAACTTCGCGTATTTTTCTGTCACTTTGGCATTAGAACTGGTGAGAATCGCTAACAACCACCCTAAAAACTGACATAAATAGGGGTTAAAACCTGGTCTGTTGGCGGAGATGGAGGGATTCGAACCCTCGAGGGGCTATCCACCCCAACTCCCTTAGCAGGGGAGCGCACTAGGCCACTATGCGACATCTCCAATGTCAAAGCACCCCCATAGTTTAACGGACAGCAAGGTTAGCGGCAAAAACTGTTCGCGTGCATCCGGTCACTAGCTCCCTTATCCCAGTTGTTTACCTAGTAAGCCGTTGTCGGGGCGCTCGCTTTCAACAGGTAAAACGCCGCACTTTACTCTTTAAAACCCACCTGCAGCTGGCGTCGCTACGCTTAAAGCGTGGAAAGCTGCGGGCAGTATTCCAATAGAGCTAGGCTAAATAAGCAGGGATATAGATTGCAAGGTTTGAGGAGGTAGTTTTGTCGCGCACATTTACCTCCTTCAAATACCACAACTATCGGATCTGGTGGCTATCTAATATTTTTGCTTCCACCGCCACCTGGATGCAACGAGTCGCCCAAGACTGGGTAGTGTTGATGGTGCTTACCGACCAGTCCGGCTTTGCAGTCGGGGTGGTCACTGCGTTGCAGTTCCTGCCCCAATTGTTGCTGTCGATACCGGCGGGGATGGTGGCTGACCGCTTCAATCGGCGCCGCATTATTCAGATCTGCCAATGCGTAGTTGCCCTCTGCGGGCTCCTAACTGGGATTTTGCTACTCACGGGAGTCGCCGCTCTCTGGCATATTTATATAATCGCCCTGATAACCGGGGTTGCAGACTGCCTAACCTCCCCAGCGCGGCAAGCTTTCGTATCCGAACTGGTAACTAAAGAAGACCTGCCTAATGCGGTGGGGCTAAACTCGACTGCCTTTAACTCGGCACGTCTGATCGGTCCGGGACTTGCCGGATTTGTGATCGCTGGTATCGGGCCGGGCTGGGTTTTTATCGCCAACTTCGTCCTCTTTATCGTTCCAGTTCTCGGCTTGGCGCTGATGGATCCTGCCCGGCTTTATCGCCCGGAAAAGACTTCTCGCACTAAAGGAATGATGCGGGAAGGGCTGCGTTATGTCCAAAACCGTACCGACATTAAAGCGATTATCGCCATTCTTACGGTAGTGGGGGCCTTGGGGTTAAATTTCCAGCTCACCCAAGCGGTCATGGCTACCCGAGTGTTCGGTAAAGGTGCGGGTGAATATGGGTTATTGGGCTCGATTATGGCGATTGGAGCTCTGGCGGGAGCCCTGCAGGCTGCCCGGCGGCGCCAGCCCCGAGTGTTCACCGTAGTGGTATCAGCCGTACTATTTGGAGTTTTAGAGGGCGCGCTCGCGTTAGCTCCCACCTATGAGGTGTTTGCTCTGTTACTTATCCCCACCGGATTTGTAATGTTAAGCCTGCTTACCAGCGCTAATGCTGCTATTCAGATTTCCACCGATGAAGAGATTCGGGGCAGAGTTCTGTCTATCTATTTCCTCTTCTTCCTGGGGACCACCCCGATTGGGGCGCCAATAATCGGTTGGGTAGCTGAACATTGGGGGCCGCGTTGGTCACTAGGGGTGGGCGCCATCGCGTCCTTGCTGGTTGCGCTGATAGTGGGGTTTTGGCTGTGGCGACATTGGAAAGTAGACGTTACCCTGCGCGCCTCCCGCCCCTTCGTCAGCATCGAAGGGCCGCGCGAACGAGCGATGCGGCGTCGGAAGGAACGCGCTGAACGGCAGCGGATTATGGATAACCAGTCACGCGACACCGGAACCTAGAAGGTATCGGTTCCGCCATTGATACTGCTTTCGCGGTCACAAAACGCGAGAATACGCAGGTGTGGTCATACTTCTTGGGTTACTCTTCCTCTTAGCAGTTTTTCCTGCGGTTCCACTTTGTTAACCAATAGGTAACCTTAGGTTGTTAACTTCCAGGTGAAAGTTAAAAATTCTCATCTGAAGGGAGTTAATCCCGTGGCTAAAACTGATATGCCCCCAACAGAGGCCGAAGCACCTTTGGGACAGCTGACTTTTTTCCAAAAACTGGCGAAAAGAGATGTGTACTGGCATTTGGCTTTCGGTGGCCTGCTTTTGGGTAGTGCCATTTGGTTCATTTTTTGGGCTTTCGATTATGTAGGAGAAACTGATCAAGCGTTACTGCTAGTAATCACGATCGCCTTCGCCGTATTCATGGCCTTTAACATTGGCGGTAACGATGTGGCCAACTCCTTTGGAACCTCCGTCGGTGCGGGCACTCTATCAATGAAACAAGCCCTAGTAGTGGCCGCGATTTTTGAGGTGTCCGGGGCAGTAATTGCCGGGGGAGAAGTAACCGATACGGTGCGTTCCGGAATCGTAGACCTATCGGCGATCTCAAATCTGCAGGCTATGGACTTTGCGCTAATCATGGCGTCTTCCCTGCTAGGGGCGGCAGTATGGCTGCTGTTAGCGACCCGTATGGGTTGGCCGGTGTCTACCACTCACTCCATTGTGGGTGGCATCGTTGGGGCCGCCCTCACGGTAGGATTTACCACCCACACTGGAGGTTGGAACATGGTGCAATGGGGAGGTATCGGGAAAATCGCGATCTCCTGGGTGCTGTCCCCGGTACTGGGTGGGGTAGTGGCCTATATTTTGTTCAAATCTATTAAATCCTCGATCCTGGTTTACAATGAACGCGCCGACCAGCGTCTACGTGAAATCAAGCAGGAACGTGCAGACCTGCGTACTCGTCATAAGGCCTGGTTTGAGCGGCTCAATGAAATCCAGCAGGTTTCCTACACCAACGCGATGGTACGTGACGCCACCACCATGAATATGGGGGACTATGATCCCTCTGACCTGGAATCTGATTACTTCAAAGAGCTAGAACGGATCAACCGCGAAAAAGATGATGTTAATGCCCATAAAGCTCTAGATACTTGGGTGCCATTGTTGGCGGCATTTGGAGCGATCATCATTGGTTCTCTCATGCTGTTTAAAGGGCTGGATAACCTGGATATCAGCCTATCTATGTTGGGGAATGTCCTGATCCTGACAATGTTGGCGGCAGCAGTTTGGATGGCAGTATTCATTTTTGCCCGTTCCCTCAAGCGGCGTGATCTTTCCCGCTCCACCTTCCTGTTGTTCTCTTGGATGCAGGTATTTACCGCTTCCGCGTTCGCTTTCTCGCATGGATCGAACGATATTGCCAACGCTATTGGTCCGTTCATCGCGGTGCTAGACGTCTTGCGAACCGGGGGGATTTCCACTGAGAGTGCTGTCCCGGGAGCTGTTATGCTCACCTTGGGGATCGCGCTGATTGCGGGGCTGTGGTTCATTGGCCGCTACGTTATTAAAACTGTCGGTTCTGGGCTTACCGAAATGCACCCGGCCTCGGGATTTGCGGCAGAGCTTTCAGCTGCGGCGGTGGTTATGGGATCTTCACTGCTGGGACTGCCGGTTTCTTCCACCCATATTTTGATTGGTGCGGTGCTCGGGATTGGGATCGTGAACAAAGCGGCAAACTGGTCTTTAATGAAACCGATTGCATTGGCTTGGGTGATTACCTTGCCGGCAGCGGGGGTTATCTCCGCGATCACGGTCAGCGTATTGCGGGTCATTTTCTAAACCGGTAGTTACCCCTACTTGGCCAGGTACCCCGAGGTTCGTCCTCGTAGTGCCTGGCCAAAACGGTTTTCTAGAGGAAGATGACACCGTAAATACTGCCGTCAACTAGTGCCCCCGAGACGATTCGAACGTCCGACACCCGCTTTAGGAGAGCGGTGCTCTATCCCCTGAGCTACGAGGGCGCAAGGCGGCCGTCAGCGCCTCAGCCAGTCCAGGATAGCACTGGTTTACTGGCCTCAAAATTGCAGTCAGGTTTATCGAGGACGAATCGAGACGTGACAATTGTCGTTTTCGCTATCTTAGGGCATGGCAACCAGGGCAAACCCGCACTTTCGCGTATGGTGGCATCGTGAGCTTTAACCCGGAAACAGAGATGACCACAGCGGAAAACGTCACTAGCGAGGCCGCCGCGGAACCAGCGGCAGCTAAAAGCCGTAAGCAGCTGGTACAAGAGATGCTGTCGCATTGGAACGCCAACTTAGAGCATACAATCGCCGAAGAGACCTCCTCCGGCTACCTGGAGCTGTCTGCCGCCCACCCCGGGGGGTTAGCTCAATTATATGGAGGGCGTCCGACTCGGTTATCTAATCTGGTACGCGAACCGCGTGCCCTGTCCCATTGCCGGATTCGGGCTCGCGAAGTATTGTCCGCTTCCCGAGACCGCGAATCCCGTTATGGTAGCGCGCCGGTTTATCTGGCGATCGGGACTGCCTCCTGGCGACAAGGCGGCACATTAGGAGCCGCCTGGGAACGCGCCGCGAGCAAATCCGCGTCCTCGACCACGAAAATGTCGGCAACCGCTGCCACGGCAGTGAATGCAGAAAGTGACCTCTCTAGCAGCGAAGATACTGCTCAGGAGCAGGCTGCAGACAGCGCGGTTTACGATATTGAAAAAGTACGTGCCAGTGAGTCGCGCACTATCACCGGACCGGCATTACTCTGCCCGGTAGAGCTGTCTTTAACCGCTGATGAGGACGTGCTGATTACTCTAGATAGTGCGGTAGAAGTCTGGCCGCCGCTGGAAGCAGCGCTGCGAGAAAAGGGCGAGCAGGCGGAAATCGTTTCCATTCTGCAAGGTCTGCAAGCAGAAGTAGCTTTTAGCCCCACCAATGCGCTACACGAATTGCGACGCCTGGGATTGCGGCATCTGCTGGGATTTGACCTCTACGATTCGCTCACCGTAGGGCAATACCTGCATCCTCTCTCCAATCTGGTCAAAGACTTTGCGCTCAATCAAGATCTACTGGAACAGTCAGACGTGACAGCCGCCCTTTGCGGAGATGTAGAGGCCGCTGGAAAGGTGCTTTCTCCGCTACCGCAACCCGTGTTGACCGACCGGGATCCCCTGGCCGAGCATGGGATAGGGGATTTGGATCCCGCGCAGCATAACGTGCTAGATGCGGTGGCTTCCGGGGCAAATCTACTTCTAGATGCACCTCCGGAATCGGAAAAGACTTCCACGGTGGCAGCAATATTAGCTGACGCTGCCAGTGCGGGGCGCACCATTGCCTATGTGCCAGGCGCGCGGCGTCGTCTCCAACAAGTGTTGGGGTATTTGAATCGTCTGGGGCTAGAGAGCCTCACCCTGGATTTGTCCAGTCGCAGCCGGTGGCGCGACCTCATCCCCGCCAAGTTACTGGAATCTCTAAACGCTCCTGAAGAATCAGAAGATCCGGCAGCTGACGAAGCCACTATAAAGATGCGTAACGAACTAACGCAGGTGCGCTCTCAGCTGGGTGGCTATATGGAGCAGCTGCATCGTAAACGCGACCCCTGGCAGGTGTCCGCCTATGATGCCTTGCAGGTGCTGGCAGATTTGACTTCTATGAAGCCCGGGCCGCGCACTAAAGTACGTTTTGACCTAGAAACTTTGCATCGGATTGCCTCCGATGGTGCGAAACGTGCCCAAGAGTTACTGGCACAAGCTGCTAAAGAAGGAATCTTCTCCCAGACGCGGGCAACCAATCCGTGGCATTCGGTGGTAATTTCTTCCCCCGAAATGGTTGACACCGCAGTAGAGGGGGTCAACCAGTTAGCGGGACGAATGTTGCCGCAGGTGCGTGCGGATATTGATCGCGCCCAGAAAGAAACCGGCCTGCTGCGTGCCAAGAACCTGAACCAATGGCATGACCAGTTACGCATGTTAGATGGTCTGCGCGAAGCCATGGATGTGTTTAAGCCCCAGATTTTCGAGCGCTCAGCTGCTGATATGGTGATCGCCACCGCGACCAAGAAATGGCGTAAAGAACGCGCACTCAATATGAAGGAATCCCAGCGGCGACGCCTGATAAAACAGGCCAAAGACATGGTGCGGCCAGGACGAAAAGTAGAAGACCTGCATCGGGAACTGATTCGGGTGCAACAGCAACGCCGGATTTGGCGCGAATACTCTCCCGCTGGCGGCTGGCCGGTATTGCCGGGGCGCCTTGACCAGATGCAAAAAGCTGAGGAAGCGCTGCGCGGCCATATCACGCGCTTACAGCCGTTCTTCTCCACTGGATTCGGCGATCTAATGCAAATGCCACTAGACGAGTTAGCCAGTTTGCTTGATAACTTGTCCCAAGATGAGCAAGGAGCCGAGCGCCTGCCGCAACGGGTAGCGATCCTGAAAGAGCTTCACGATTTAGGTCTCGACGAATTGGTTGATGACCTGCGAGAACGGAGAGTTCCTTTCGATTTGTTGCGTGCAGAGCTTGACCTTTCCTGGTGGGCATCAGCATTGGCAGAAATGCTACGTCTAGATGACCGTCTGGCTCATTTTGATGGAGAACGTCTCGCCGAGCTATCTGCGCGGCTACGGGAACTGGATCTTGCTCAGGTGAACTCGCTGTCGGAACAAGTCTTGCGCCAGGTGCGTCACCAGGTAGCCAAACTGGTAGGCACCCAGTCTGAAACGGTCTCAGACCTAGAGCAAGTGTTGAAAGATGCCCGCAGCGATCTGCCGGAAGTGATCGGGCAGTTCCCGATTGTGGAGCGCCTGCGCCCGATTCGCGCGATTCCTCCGGTGCTGGTACCGCAGATTCTTGGTAATGATCACCCCGTGGATTTACTGGTACTGGACGGAGTGGAAAACACTGACTTGGCGGAAGTCATTCCCGCGATTGCGAGAGCCAAACAAGTGGTAGTCGTAGGGGATGTGCGCCGCAGCGAGCAAGGCACCATCTCGGAGTTTGCGGGGATATTCCCGCAGCTCACCGCACCTCCTACCCGATCTCGAGTAAATGAGTGGGTGGCATCGTTCCTGGCCGATCACGACTATGGGCGAGACGTAATGCCGGTGACCGTACCGCGCCCCTCCCGCCCGGTGACTTTGACAGTAGTCGATGGACGTGGAATGCCTGCCCCCGGTGCCCAATGCGTCGAAACCTCTTCCCAAGAAGTTGAAGAGGTAGTGCGACAGGTTTGCTTGCACGCCCAGACCCAAAGCAAAGAGTCTTTGGGGGTGGTAGCTTTGACGGTCAAACATGCCCGGCGAATCAGTGCCGCGATCATGAGTGAAGTCGCTCGTAACCCACAGTTAGATAAATTCTTGGGTAGTCAGCAAGAAGAACCCTTCGTGATAGTAGACGCAGCTGGTGCAGCAGGTTTGCGCCGTGACCACGTGATTTTATCGGTAGGGTTCGCCAAGACTCCTCACGGCCAAGTACTTCATGACTTCGGAGTAATCTCGGCAGCAGATGGTACGGCGCTACTGGTAGACGCGGTTTCAATGGTGCGTAAAGAACTATCTCTGGTGTCGTCGATGGCACCGGAAGCGATCGACCCGCAACGGCTGCATCATCCGGGCTCCCAGATGCTATACGATTTGCTGCAGGCTGCCCGAGCCGAAGCCCAAACTGTAGGGCCAGTTGAGGCCGCGCAGGCGATGGGGGAGGAAGAATCTCAACCTGATCGGTTACTACTTGATCTCGCCGAACGGCTCTATTCAGTGGGGCTGACCGTGATTCCCAACTTAGGGCCCAAGAACGGTATGAGGATCCCCCTAGCCATCGGACACCCGGACTATCCCGATGAACTGCTGGTGGCGGTGCTGACCGACAACCCCGACTATGTCGCCGAGAAATCTTTACGGCGGCGGGAACGTCATTGGCGGCAACGACTCAAAGAATACGGATGGGTGGTTAGCATCGTCTATTCCACCGCGGTATTTATGGATCCGGCCGTACAGGCTCAGCAGCTACTAGACTTGGTGGTGGATGTGGTTGAGGAACGCAAAAAAGCGCAGGCACAGCGCCAAGCAGTGGCAGCTCCCGCGCCAGCTGCCTCCCCTGCGCCCGCGGTAGCGGTAGCGCCACTTCCGGCTTCCTCTCCCGTTTCGCACGAGGCAACAGGTGAAGAACAGCGTAGTGTAAAGCGTCCCGCCATCTCCCGAGGATTGCCTCTAACCGCCTACGGTGATGACCAGCTAGATGATCTGCTCGCCTGGATTCGTTCGGACGATAAAACTCGCAGCGTGGAGGAAGAAGTAGATCTGCTGTTTAATGAGCTAGGTTTGCAGCGCCGAGATGGTCAGGTGGAAACGATACTGAAGAATGTCGTCACCCGGAACGCTTAACCATGAAACATCCGGCCGCGCGTAGCTACTCCGAGGTTGACCGGCAGCGCATCCGCGAAGGTAAACCTACCTCCTGGCAGGAAAGTGCAGATCGGACCGCGGTTCAAGGCGAGCGCCGAGCAACTGCTAATCAGCACCCGGAAATAGACTACCTATCCGAAATGCCCCCGCATTGGCGCGAGCGTAACCAATAGTCATCATTTGGGTTTTCTTGTAGTTCCCGCGTGGAGCCTGGGTTTTTCCTCCCGCCCAAGAAATTCGGAAAACGTAGCGGCGTTTTC
>NZ_JAKNHJ010000020.1 GCF_022133705.1 Varibaculum cambriense | reverse complement strand
TAGAGCATCTGACTCTTAATCAGAGGGTTCGGGGTTCGAGTCCCCGGTGGCGTACCGGATTTGTTTCCCTTGTTACCAGCCACTTCTAGGTTTTACCCCTAATCCGAAGGCGCTAACTGTTTTTAATCGATTCCCAGTTCTTTGCGCAGGCGAACAACATGTCCTTTGGCGCGTACCCGATATTTCGCTAACACTACTTTTCCGTCTTTACCTACTACTATGGTGGTGCGGATTGTTTTTTGGACAGTTTTAGATTACCGCCTCGTAGTGGTGTCTGTATTGCTTTATGGTTTATCTCCTTATCCCGGATTTTTTACTGTTTTAGGGACGAGGGTAAGGCCAACGACAGCCGCGATAATAATGGCTGGTAGAATCCATGTCCAATCTGGGGAAATGTTTTCGGGTACTGCACGGCCGGCAACAACTGGTCTTAGCATTATTCGGCCGATAAGCGAACCAGCCACCACTGCGGCTAGATAGGGGGCTATTTGAGTTAAACGTATGGCGGCTAGTTTATGAGGCGGGTAACCGTAGTCTCTCAGGGTGCTAACTAGGGCATGACTGTTTTGGGTAGTGATGGTGGTGCCGATATAGATAAGTAGTAGGCAGAGAGCAGTTTCGATGGACAGGATTAACCAGTTGATGATGTCTAGGGTTTGGCTGTTGGTGCCGAGAGGTTCTGATAAGGCCAGATCGGATGAGAGCTGTTGAGCCACAGATTTGAATCGTTGTTGCTGGTCTGCGGGGTAGTGTGAAAAGTCCGGGATGTATAGGCGTCTTTCTATCCCGATAGTAAATCCTTTATTGCTAAAGATTGGGTCTTGAGGGTTAGCTACCCAGCCAGGTAATTCTGCATAGTCGAGGCGTTCATCTACCTTTTTGGGCAGTGTAACGGGAATGGTTTCTTCTGGCTTATCCAGATTGGAACCAAAAATAACCAGGGCGTATTCGGCGGAGTCTTGGATGTCGGCGAGTTCTGGAGAGATTTTTCCGGTTAGCTCTTTGCCGTTTTCGGATAGGACAAAGCCCACCAGCGTCATCCACTGGTTACACCTGTCGCTATTGGAGTTTTGATGGATGCAGGATGCGTAGGCACCTTCTGCTACGCGCAAAGAGTGTTCTGATTTTTCCGGGAACCCAAATATGATGGCATGGGTCATAATCTGCGGGAAACGAGTTTTCAGATAGGTTACGTCTGCATCGTTAATAAACGAAACTGTGAGGTAGCTGTCAGCGTTAGGTTTACCGACGGTGAGGGCTCTTTGCTGCATGGTAGCGTTAGTGGCCCCGAGAGTGGCGAGGATGCAAAGCAGACAGATGATGGGCCCGAGAATAAAACTATGTACGCTAGCGCGGTAGGCGGCTAGACGTAAAGGGGATTTATAAACGTAGAAGGGCAGCGCACATCCGAGCAGTGCAACCCCAATCCCGATTGCGGCTAGCGCAATGTAATACAAGACAGCGACATTTGAACTAGCTAAGAAGCTGCATAAAACTCCCACACCTAGCAAGGCGAGACCTGCGATAAGCTCGGCTTTTAACTCGCGATTACTAGATTTAGATGCCCTAGTTTTAATTGAACGATAAGCGCTTAAATAAAGTGCAAGCACATATACCGCTAGTGCGCTCACGAAATAAGTGACTAGTTCGAGTAAAGCCCGATAATCGCCGCTTAGCGATAGCGCATCCCAAACTTGTTCAAAACGAAGCGCAATCTGATCTCGCCAGGTAAATAGCGCCAAATAACCGCCTAAAGCTCCAAGAAGAACCCCGCTAAACAGGGACAGGAAAAGAGGCACGAGACTATGCAAGCTTGTTTTCAGGCTGCTAAAACCGGCTGCCAGGAGTGCCTGCCGCAATTTTGCAGTAGACCGTCGAAATGCTAAAAATCCTAGCAGTAGCACAATCCCGACAGTTGCGAGCAATAGATGGGAGATAATCAGAGCGTTAGCAACAAATCCTTGCTCTGCTGATTCCTGTGCATAGCGAATCGCGTAATCTAGCGAGACTTTACGCAATTCTCCGCGATCAAAAAGTGGACGATAATTTGAATTAGCTATATCGGTATTAGTTACCCAGTTGGTGACGTTAGCCGAGTCGGTTGAGGAATCCAGGCGGGTTGATAAATAGACTTCTGACCGGCGCGCTGGTAAAACACTAATGCCCACTACCTCAAAGCGCCTACCATCACAGTTAATCTCACCTCCCAGCCCAATATGGCTGCGCGCGGCAAGGGACTGGGAAATTTCTACTTCATTATTAGTGGTGGCGCGTTTTCCTGTCAGTAAGCGTCCATAATCAAAGCCGGCTCCGGAACGCTTCCACTCCGCATCTGCCCTACTCTCACCGTAGTCAAGCTTACAGGTGGTGGTGATAACCGGCACCAGATTTTGAGCAGAGGTCGCGGAGTGTAACAGTTGTTTGGCATTTTGGGTGGTAGCCCCGATACGGTAGGCAAACCCTCCATATGTGACTCGCGTATCCTCGGCTACCGTTTGACGATAAACAGTGGCGATATTATTCAAAAAAATCGCGGTGAAAGACAGCGCAAGCAGACAAACAAAAAAGCCTCCCACTAGCTTGAGGTTCGCTTTTACGCAGCCCCAGGTTAGACGCCATCCCATAATCTCACCTCAGTAGGCTGTCGCAGGCGCGAGCTGTTTTTCACGCAAGCGATAATCGTTCACTTCCACTACCCGGTCAGCAAGCGCGGCTAAAGCAGGATCATGCGTGACTACGACTAAACAAACGTTTAACTCATGCGACAATTCACGCAGTAGAATACCGATTTCATGAGAGTTTTTCTCATCCAAAGCCCCGGTAGGTTCGTCTGCGAGCAAGACTTGTGGAGAATTAATCAAAGCCCGCGCAATTGCTACTCGCTGTGCTTCGCCTCCCGATAGATTATCCACCGGATACTCCGCTAAGTCTTTAACCCCAAGACGCTCTAAATACTCCAAAGCTAAAAGCGGATGGCTACGTAAGCTACCGGCTGCCTGCTGTGCTAGGCGCACGTTATCCACCGCACTCAAAAAGGACACCAGTCGATAATCTTGATAAATCCGAGCCAACAAGCGTGAACGTAGCTCGCGTCGTGAATACGATTCGACGGGACGCCCAGCTAGCATAATCGTTCCGTAATCGGGAGCAAGGGAACCATCTAGCAAACTCAACAGAGTGGTTTTACCCGAGCCAGACGGTCCCATCACCGCATGAAACATTCCCGTATCAAAAGACGCAGTCATCTCGTCGAAAATGACCCGATCAACCCTAGCTCCTGGAAACTTAAACGAAACCTCAGAGCAAGAAATCATCGTGTTCATCTGTGTTACTCTTTTTACGTCGTTGTAATGGGTCAAAAAGTGACCAAACCCATTTTCATTTCAGAATTTACTTTTACACCTGCAGTTGCGTCAAGGGATTTTAGCCCACGTTGTAAGGAGGTGAAAGCACGTGTCTGATAGCTCGCTTGGCCTGCGTATTGGCCTGGAGGGCGAGCGGGAGTTTAAGCGCGCGATCACGGATATTAACCGCTCCATGCGAGTACTGGGTTTTCAACTCAAGCTGGTGACTTGTTCTTCCAGGTCTGTAGAGACCCGAGCGTAAGCTGCGACTTTCCGTTTGAACAATGGGTTACAGGCGGTAACGTTGTGGCCTGGTTTTTGGTAGCGGGTATAGCGGTAACGCTGCGCGCGTTCTTCAGGTTCATTATGAACAATATTGCCTTGGGGTTAGCTATCGGCACAGGAGTTGGAATCGCGCTGAATATCGCTTAAGTATTCAGAGGGTTCGGGCATCACCTCACCAGCAAGCACCGCGCCCGCGCCAACATCTGCGCCCTCGAAATCGAAAGGGCTCGCTAGCCAATCTTCCAAGCGAGTAGCAATCAAACCCTTAGCGAGTTTCTCACTCAGCGAGCCTGGTTTCGCACCAGCCCGCACCTGGCACCCACCACGATTGGTTCCGTCTTTCGCCATGAAATCTCGCCTCCTTCCAGGCGGTTAGCCCGGTGATGGAAGGCTTGCGGGTTAACACCCTGTTTGATTCGGTCTTTTTACGTACGGTTGACCCTGCTCGCTGAGGAGCAAGACCTTCGTAGAGATCCGCGCCTCAATCAGGTATTAACCCTAAAGTTCCCCCTCGCCTTCTACCGAGAGCTAATCGATTCCCAGTTCTTTGCGCAACCGCGCCACATGGCCTTTGGCGCGTACCCGATATTTCGCTAACACCACTTTTCCGTCTTTGCCTACTACTACGGTGGTACGGATTACCCCTTTTACCAGGCGCCCGTAGGAGTTCTTTTCCCCGTAGGCTCCCCAGGCGCTCATTACTTCGCGTTCTGGATCGGAGGCTAAGGGAAAGTTTAGTTCTTGCTTGTCCCGGAACTTTTCTAGGGCTGGCATTTTATCGGGGCTGATCCCCACGACTGCGTATCCGGCTGATTTTAAGGAGTTTAATGAGTCCCGGAAATCACAAGCCTCAGTGGTACAGCCCGGGGTGGAAGCCTTGGGATAGAAATAAATAACTACCCCTTTTTCGGATTCTTCTAAGAGTCCTTGCAAACTGACTTCCGAGCCTTGATCAGTAGGCAAGGTGAAATCTGGAGCCTTTTGACCTGCGGTTAACTCTGACATGGACACTCCCTCTTAAATAGTTAAACGTAGAGATACTAGCGCCGAAGCGCAGTTTTGTTTTAAACTCTACCATTTTATTTAAGCTGGTCAGAGCCGATATAGCTGGTACGCGAGGCGGGACTTGAACCCGCACGTCGTAAGACACTAGAACCTAAATCTAGCGCGTCTACCAATTCCGCCACTCGCGCTGGCTTGAATATATTAACCTAAGGAGCACCGCCCTTTCCAGTCCCAGAATTGGCTACTGCCCCTTTTCCTGCCGAAACGCCTCTTCGATAGTTGCCTCACAGATTGCGCGATCTCCGGCATAGACCACCAGGGATTGTCCGGAGGCGACCGCGCGGGTGGGCTCTAGCAGCTCCGCTCGCAAGGTACCGTCTGCCTCTAAATAAACTTTCGCCGGGACTTGTTGTCCGTGCGCGCGATACTGCAAAGTTACTTCTGCCTGCCCGGATAGTGTCGGATCATCTGGCTCAGTCAGTAGCACCGCGTCGGTCGCGGTGATTGCATCTACGCTCAGTAGCTCGCTGGCACCGACGACTACCGTATTGGTTTTCATATCGGTACCGAGCACGTAGCGGGGACGTCCATCGGCAGCTGGCCGCCCCAGGTTTAGTCCTTTGCGTTGCCCGATAGTGTACTGGTAGGCGCCGGAGTGGGTTCCCACTTCCTTACCCTCTGTGTCTACGATTTTTCCGGCTTTGCTGCCCAGGTGGGAACTCAAAAATCCGCGAGTGTCCCCATCAGCGATAAAGCAAATATCGTAGGAATCTGGTTTGGCGGACATGGGCAGGCCGCGCCGTTCGGCTTCTGCGCGCACTTGGCTTTTCGATTCATACTCCCCTAGCGGGAATATCACTTTCTCGAGAGCTTCCCGGCCCATTACCGCCAATACGTAGGATTGGTCTTTTTCGATGCATTTAGCGCGGTGTAGCTCCACTCCGCCCGGTCCGTTCAATACGCGAGCGTAATGCCCGGTACACACCGCATCGAATCCCAGGGCATCGGCGCGGGTAGCCAGTTCCCTAAACTTTACGAACTCGTTACAGCGCACGCACGGGTTGGGGGTGCGTCCCTGGCGGTATTCATTCAGGAAATCTTCTACTACGGTTTCTTCGAAGGTTTCCGCCATATCCCACACGTAGAAGGGTATGTCCAGCATGGAGGCGGCGAGACGGGCATCGGAGGCATCTTCTACCGTGCAGCATCCGCGCGAGCCGCAACGGTTTTGGGCTTGGTTAGCGCTTAGCGCCATATGTACGGCAGTTACGTCATGTCCGGCCTCTTTAGCGAGGGCGGCGGCGACCGCGGAGTCTACCCCTCCAGACAGGGCTGCTAATACTTTCATTTATTTCCTCTCCCGCTCTGCTAGTTTCCGGGAGGCACTTAGGGCGCCCGGTAGTGCCTGCAATAACCGGTCTACGTCCTCGCGGCGCGTAGACCAGCCGAAAGATATCCGTAAAGATCCGAGGGCGTCCTTTTCGCTGTAGCCTTGCGCCAAGAGTACCGGGGAGGGGCGGGCTACCCCGGTGTGACAAGCCGACCCGGCAGAAGCGCAGATTCCCGCCTGATCCAGGGCAAATAGCAGCCCTTCTGCTTCTGCGCCCTCAAGCGCAAACTGGACGATGCCGGGTACTGCCAGGGCTTCGCTGGTCAGTTTTACTCCCGGTATTGCTAGCGCTCCTTGTAATAGTTTTTCCCGTAAGTGTTGGTGGCGCCGGGTAGTTTCTGCTAGTTCCTGCTGAGCGGCTGTGAAGGCGGCTGCTGCCCCTACGGCGGCGATCACGTCTTGAGTGCCAGCCCGCAGCGCCCGTTCTTGGCCGCCTCCGCGCCGGTCACTCGCGATATTTACTTCCCGGCGCGCCAACAATACCCCCAGTGCTGCTGGCCCGCCCACTTTGTGGCAGGCTAGCGAAATGGCATCTACCGGAGAGTCGGCAAAGTTTATTTCTTGGCGCCCGGCAGCGGCAATCGCGTCAGTGTGAATAGCAAACTGGCTAGTCTGACCGCTTCCGGCACCTTGAGCAGATGCCGTACTATCGCCTTGCCGCACCCGCGTATCTGTTGCTTTTTCGCGCAGCAAGTGGCACAGCTCGGCAAGAGGCTGCACTACTCCGTTTTCGTTACACACACTCATCACGGATACCGCCGCTATTTGGGTGGTGTCCAGGGCGGATACGGCTGCTAGCTCGACTACCCCGCCGCCATCTACCGGCAGCACTTGCACCTGGAAGCCGGCATCCTGTAAATCACGGGCATTAAGCCCAACCGCATCATGTTCTACCTGGCTAACTACTATTTTGGTGCGGCGGGGATCTTGGCGGCGCGCTGCCCTCGCCAGGCCGCGCAAGGCAAGGGCGCAAGAATCAGTGCCGCCCCCGGTGAAAATAACTTCTGCTGGTTCGGCTCCCAGCGCCCTCGCTACCTGGGCGCGCGCAGTTTCTAGGAGCGCGGCCGCTTTACGTCCCGCCGCATGCGCAGAAGACGGGTTAGCCCCGATCCCGGAAAGCGTAGCCGCTGCCTCATTCATCGCCGCTAACGCTTCGGGGCGTAGCGGCTCGGAGGCCGCGTTATCGAGGTAGGTTAGCTGCACTATGCGTCCAGCGGTTTGATTCTAGATAGGGCATCTGGAACCACGGTGAACAGGTCGCCAACTACCCCAAAGTCTGCCATTTCAAAAATGCGTGCCTCGGGATCATCACAGATGGCCACGATTTTCTTGGCGCCGCGAATCCCGCACACATGGTGATGATCCCCGGAAATCCCCATCCCGATATAAAGGTTGGGGGCAACGCTAATCCCGGATTGTCCGATTTGGGCGGCACGGTCAATCCAGCCTTGCTCGCAGGCCACGCGGGTGGCGCCGACGGAGCCTCCCAGCACCTCGGCTAACTGTTCGGCTGGCTCAAAATCGCCATTAACGCCGCGACCAGCACATACTACTACTGGCGCTTCGGTTAGTCCCGCGTGTGAAGATCCGGTATCTTCCCTAGAGACTACTTGGATCCGTTTTGTGGATTCGCGTAGCTGAACCGGCAGACTCTCGGTCTCTACTTCGCCGGCTTCAGCTACCGGTACCGCAGAGAGCGCCGTAGTTCGCATGGCGACTATGGGGATGCCGCGGCGAATGTAATAGCTGGTTTCCCAGGTGCCATCGAGTACCGATTTACCGGCAACCAATTTCCCGTCAGCTACTTTCAGACTGGTCACGTCTACGCTGGCTCCGGAACCTAAAACAATCGCGCTCTGGGCAGCTCCGTCACGTCCCCAGGCGGTGGACGGCAAGAGTACCGCCCCGAAGTCTCCGGTACGAACCGCCGAAACCACCAGGTCAGCCAAGATGGCTCCTACCTGCCAGGTTTCGGGTTCTTCCGGATCAAAATAGCGTACTTGCGCCACCCCGACCTGGGAAAAATGGTGCGGGGCAATAGAAGAGGGCGCGAGCGCGACTACCTTGCCGTCCGTAATTTCGCGTGCCAGGGTAATTAGGCGCGCGGCCGCTACCGATAAATGTTGTGGCCGAGCCGCATCTGGGTGGGCAAAAACCAGGACGTCTTTTGCTATTTTTTCGCTCACGATTTCCTCCTACTTCTTCTGTGCGAAACCGGATTCAACCAGGTAGTTCGCTAATGCTTCGCCAGCGTTTGCCGAGTCGGTAACAATCGTTCCCTGGTTCTTTTCTTGGCTATAGAGCTGGGCATCCAGCACTTCGGTGCCAGAATCAGCTGCCCCTACTTCTTTAGGGCTAAGCTCTAGCTGCGCCAAGTCCCATTGCTCTACCGGTTTCTTCTTTGCCGCCAACATTTCTTTAAACCCGGGATAGTGTGGCCGGTTGGCTTCATCATTTACCGAAAGCACCAGGGGATATTCTGCACGCAAGGTCAAAGCCGTGCTCACCTGATAACAGGTGGCTGCCGCCGCCTCGGCGCTGAAGCTAACTTCGGAAGCATCGGTGATCACCGGTAACTGCAGGGTAGCTGCTAGCGCTCCCGGCAGCATAGAAGTCATCCCATCGAGGGAGGAGGTTCCGCAAACCACTAAATCCACGTCCCCGATTTTTTGGATTGCCCGCGCTAGCACCCGGGCAGTCACCGTTACATCCGAGCCCGCTAAGGCCGGGTCGCACAGGTGATATGCCCGGTCTGCCCCCATTTGGAGGGCGCGCAGCAGGGCTTTCTTTGCCCCTTCCGGCCCCATAGTAAGGGCAATAATCTCGGCTTCCGGTACTGCCACTTTCGCGCTGAGCGCCGCCTCAATGGCGTTTTCGTCCAGGTCGTTCAGAGTATCTTCTTCTCCGCGCACCACGTGACCGTTTTCGATTCGCCGCTCAGATTGCGGGTTGGGTACATGTTTTACAGTTACGACAATCCTCATACTTCTACCTTGCCACAAGCTTTCCCAGTGAAAAAGTGAGAAGCCCTACCCCTTAGCTAAGGGAGTAAAATAACCATCTGTCTAAGCCCCAGCTAACTAGCGGAATAGCTCTATCGAACCCCAGCCGATAGGATTGGCTACGTGTCAAGACGAGTAATAGACGACTTTTTTAGGCCGTCCAGCCCCTATGTACATGACGGTGCCGCTGATACGACCCGCCTGGGGGTGCACCTAGAAGGCAACGGGGTGGATATCGCGGTGGTAGCCCCGAATGCCTCGGCAGTGGAGATCTGTTTTTTTACTTCTGCGGAACCAACCGCTCCCGAAACTCGTTATCGTCTCTTAGGTCCGGTGGATGGTATCTGGCATGGCCATGTTTCCGGGGTATTAGCCGGCACCTACTATGGTCTTCGCACCTGGGGCGCTTGGAATCCGGAACGCGGACACGTTTTTAATCCCTATAAACTCGCCCTCGACCCCTATGCTCGCGCTATCAGTGGAAACGTACAGCTTTGCAGTCAAACGTACGCCCATAAAACCGATGATCAGCTCTACCCGCTGCATCCTTTCGAGCTAGACCCCACCAACTCGGCTCCCTATACCGTGCGCGGAGTGGTCACCGGTAAAGAGTTTGACGTAGCGCCTGGCCCGGCCACCCCTTGGGAAAACACCGTTATTTATGAGGCGCATGTCAAAGGGCTTACCAAACAACTTCCGGGAGTACCCGAAGAGCTACGAGGCACCTATGCGGGACTGGCACACCCGGCCACTATCGCCTACTTAAAAGATTTAGGGATCACCGCAGTCGAACTATTGCCGGTACACGCGAAACTATCGGAAGCGTTCCTAAACGAGCGAGGCTTAAGTAACTATTGGGGGTACTCCACCCTGTCCTATTTCGCGCCCGAGCCTTCCTATGCTACTAAGAATGCCCGTATGCTCGGGCCAACGGCAGTATTAGATGAGTTCCGAGGCATGGTTTCGATCCTGCACCAAAACGGAATCGAACTGCTGCTCGACGTGGTTTATAACCATACTTGCGAGGGCGGAGGCGACGGTCAGGCACTGTCTTGGCGCGCCCTCGATAATGCTATGTATTATCGCCTGGATTCCCAAGGTGGCAGTATCGACTATTCTGGTTGCGGCAATACTTTAGATACTTCGCATCCGCGAGTGATCCAAATGATCATGGATTCTTTGCGGTATTGGGCAGGCGATGTGGGAGTCGACGGCTTCCGTTTTGACCTGGGTGTTACCTGCGGGCGGGGCGAGGAACATTTCACTCGTTTCCATCCTTTCTTCCAGGCCTGCCTAGATGATCCGGTGTTGCGAACCAAGAAAATGATCGCCGAGCCTTGGGATGTCGGTCCTGACGGTTGGCGTACCAGTGATTTTCCGTTACCGTTCTCTACTTGGAATGATCGCTATCGCGACAGCGTCCGCGGTTTTTGGATTGCTGATGGGCGCGCCCAGTCGCGGGGAGAATCTCGAGGTGCTCCCCCCTTTGAACTAGCTTCCCGGCTTTCTGGTTCCCAAGACATGTATGGGGTTGGGGATGTCCCGGCTGTGCGCCCTCCCCGCTGCTCGATTAACTTCGTAACCGCTCACGACGGCTTCACCTTGGGGGATTTGGTTAGCTTCGACCATAAACATAACGAGGAGAACCTGGAGAATAACCGGGACGGATCCCCCAATAACTTGTCTTGGAATCACGGTAGTGAAGGGCGCGCCTTCCAACTTGGTATTGAAAAGGAACTGGCTTTAGATGGTGACTCTCCACTGGCAGAACTGCTAAACGCCCGGGTACGGTCTGCGCTTAACCTGTTTACCACCATATTTATTTCTGCGGGTACCCCGATGATTTTGGCTGGTGACGAGTTTGCCCGCACGCAAGGGGGTAACAATAACGCCTATTGCCAAGACAATGAAACTACCTGGCTGAACTGGGAACTGGTGGATTGGCAAAAAGATTTTTATGTGGCAGTACGAAAGCTGATTACCCTGCGGCGCGAACATCCAGTTTTCCGGCCTAAGAACTACCTGACCGGCCAGCGTCATCCGGGTGATAGCATCCCTGATCTTTCCTGGTATAACCAGGTGGGACTGTTAATGGGCGATCGGGCCTGGCATGATCCGGCCAGCCGAGTTTTCCAAATGCTGCGTTCGGGACGCCCCTACGGGGATCAGGATTTGCTAGCGGTTTTCAATGGAACACTCGACCCTAAGCATGTGCGCCTAGCTCCGGGACGAGGAACCGCCTATCACGAAATCTGGGATTCTGCGGTTTCTGAACCGGAAGAGGAAGCTCCCCCCTTCAACCTTGCCGGTGACGATGTCTTCCTGGAGCCGTTATCCATCAAACTGTTCCTAGCCGACTCCAGCGGGGATTAGCCCACATCTTGTAGCTTTCGCATATGGAACGCGGGGGCGAGGCACGCTTTTCAATCCTTGACTTAGAATATCGGAAACCCACTGTCTAGCCGATGCTGATACTTCTCATATCTTATTTCTTATGCCCACCGCGCCTGCTCGGATAAAATCTCTCCCCCGCGTAACTAGAAGTATTTTCGTAGTACATTGTTAGCAAGGTTTACAAGTGCCGAACCAGGGAGGATGAATATGGGTAAAGCAGTGAATTCTGTGCCAACAGTGGTTCGGTTACCGGTAGATTTAGTGAAGCGTTATGACGATCTGGCTAAGAATACTGGACACAGCCGCAACTATTACTTCACGAAAGCACTCGAGGAATCAATACCGAATCTCGAATACCAGTATGGGCTCCTCAAAAAAGTTGACGAGTACCGAGCAGGACAACTGGACACTATATCGATTGACCAGCTACAAGATCACCTTTGCTTGTGAGAATAAGTTGCTGATCAAATCGGAAGAATCCCTGCACAATAGGCAAATTTCTGCCGGTGTGTATATCGCGGGGGCGAGATTTTTCCTCCTGCCCAAGAATTTGGAAAACGTCGCGGCGTTTTCCAAATTCTTATGCCCACCGCACCCACTCGGATAAAATCTCTCCCCCGCGCGAACGTATAAATATCTGTCTTGAAGTAGATCACCGGCGGCAAGTTTATCGCTAGGCGGTTACTAACTTTGTACTATAGAGGGCGAGGCTGCGATTATCGGGAGGTCCATCTTGCAAGCTGCAACAGCGCAAACACCAATCCCCGAAAGCGCCAGCAGCACCCCCAAAAACGAGGTAACCGCATGAGCCGCATAGCAGACCTAATCTCCCACCACTGCCCCAACGGCGTGGATTACTTGCGTATATCCGACCTGGGTGACTTTATTTCAGGTTTGAAGGGCAAGACCAAAGCAGACTTTGCAGATGGTAATGCGAAATTCGTTTCATATAAAAATGTTTTCGATAATATCGAAGTCGATTTTTCAGATCTTAAATCTGTAAGAATCAATGTTGGAGAACGCCAGACGAGTCTACGAAGAGGGGATTTAATTTTTACATCCTCCTCAGAAAATTTAGATGAGTCCGGGATGACCTCGGTTGTGACCACAGATTTAAAGGAAGACATTTTTCTAAATAGCTTCTGCTTTTTGTGCATCTCCCAGAGAGCATTAAACCGGAATTTGCTAAGTATTTATTCCGTTCTACAGGCATGCGAAAACAGATAATAAAATGTGCGAATGGTGTAACTAGATACAATATTTCTAAAAAAGCTCTTGCAAAAATAAAATTTCCGGTGCCGCCACTGGAAGTGCAAAATGAGATCGTACGGATTTTAGATTCTTTTACGGAGCTAGAAGCGGAGCTAGAAGCGGGGCTAGAAGCTCGTCGCAAGCAGTACGAGTACTACCGCGACTCGCTTTTGAAGAACGTTCGCAATTCGGAGGAAAAATCCATTGCGGATCTCATTATTGATGTTAAATCTGGGAAAAGTAAAAAATCAGACTGGGCAGAGGATGGATTATTTCCTTTATTTGGGTCAACCGGAAAAATCGCTACAACGAATCGGTCTCTTTATTCAGGGTCGGCAATACTAATCGCTCGTGTGGGCGCATATGCAGGGAAGGTTTATGTAGTAGATGGTGATTACGGAGTTAGCGACAATGCGTTGATAATGCATCCAAATCCCAGTTGGAATCTGCGTTATGCTTTTCACCAACTTACTGCAATTAATTTACGCAATCTAGCTAAAGGAGGGGGACAACCTTTGGTAACTGGTGGTGATCTAAAAAAGATGGTTATTAAAGTGCCGCCTTTGTCGGAGCAGGAACGGATTGTTGCGATTCTGGATAAGTTCGATGCTTTGGTAAATGATCTTTCTTCTGGTTTACCGGCAGAAATCGAAGCTCGGCGTAAACAGTACGAGTATTACCGCGACCGACTTCTGATTTTCACCCCCAGCAATTAGCGCCGGTAAAACCTGTCCAGCACTGCTGCGTCATAACGAAAATAGGAGTATCTAATGGCAAAGGACTCCTGCCGTTGACCCTCCACTTATCAGGAGAGTGCCGATGACAGCGGCTTTCGTTCACCCCAAGGATTCGCGCAAACATTGACGAAACACAGCACTGCCAACGGCAAAAGACCAGAAGATTTTGGGCTAATGCCCAAATGTGTGTCTTTTCCCGGGCGTGTCGGGGTGGTTTAGCCATTAACCCTTGACCCTAGTATCCGCTATTGCTGGTTGCGGTAGGGCTCTGGTATATTTACCTGTGGACGCATTTCGGTGCTCCACTTCCGAAGCCCGCGATTTCGCGGGCTTTCGTGTTCGTAGCGGGAGGTGACGTGTACGTCGGGTATTTCGATGAGTTTGGGCATAACGGCGCATACGTGAGCCGATTCGACCCGTCCTACAAGACTCACCCGGTATTCGGACTCGGCGGTTTTGTGATCCCAGCCCAGAACATTCGCAAGCTGTCTGGTATTTTCCGTTTCGTTAAGGAGCATGGGCTACGTGAAGAAATTGAGGCGAAAGTAATCTCGGCAGGTAAACGCGTGGAGCATTGGGAAAAGAAAGGCTCAGCGTTGCTCACCACGAAGAATATCGAGAAGTATCGGGAAACTCGCCGCCTCATTTTCAGGGTTTTAGACACGCTGGAATCATTGGATGCTCGCGTGGTGTTTTATGGGCAGGAGAAACTGCGCGGTACTCCGAGTGAGGCCCCTGAGACGAACGCTGAGCGTTACGACCATGCGATGAAGCAGCTGATTCAACGAGTGAATTGGGATTTGCCTGATGCTGAGAATCTGTTGATGGTGCTCGACAAACAGGGCGAGAAGGAACGACTGGAGATTTTCGCTGGCGCAGCAGCGTTCATGTTCAGCAGTGAAGATGCTACGAAACTTGTGGAGCCGCCGATGGAGGTGGAGAGTCATCTGTATCAAACGGTTCAATGCGCGGACTGGATATGTGCAATCCTTGGCCGTATTGCTGCATACAAATATGATTCGGATTTTGCTGAATATAAGTGGGCACTCAAGTATTTTGGTAACCGGCTCAGTGGGATCACGAGCGAACACTCCAAAATACGCGCCGCAAGCAGCACCACGAAAGACCTCTACCCGAAATTCCTCGGCAACTACGCCACCTGCTACTAGACCGCGAGCCATGCACTCAATCCTGCTGATAAAAACCGCACTCGCATCCGACAGCATCAATCGGTAAACAGTTAGTCCAGGCTGGTAGCTCATGCATTAGGGAGCAGATGTCTGCAGCCGTGGTGCCGTTATTGTTGGGTTCGTCAATGACAACCTCTGCGTTAACAGACCACCTGAAAACGAAAAAGATCCCCTTCATATAACTCAAATGTCAAATAATGATTCCGGCAATACCGGTCGAAGAATACCAAGAGCAATAATTACAATCCACACGCGCGGAACTACCACCAATTTTCAAGGCACCTGATAATCAACTGCACGCGCAACTTAACAGGGACACGCTCCTCTTACTTACCTCCATTCCCGAAAACCCGGGTCCAACCAGACCTAGCAGCTTACATGTATTGGCTAAGCGTGGGGAAAAAGTTTTCCGAGTAAACCCGGGGGCGAGATTTTATCCGAGCAGGTGCGGTGGGCATAAGAATTTGGAAAACGTGGCTATGTTTTCCAAATTCTTGGGCAGGAGGAAAAATCTCGCCCCCGGGTGATTAGCAGGAGGAAAAACTTTTACCCCGCGCACACCTAACAACAAGAAAGAGACTTATCAGTTGCACCCGGTTTTCCGGGAATATCCTTGGCACCGTAGACTGGGAACCATGAGCGATAGCGGCGAGAAACTAGAAAATTCCACTGATGCGGCTTCTTTGAAGCGGGCAGAGCTGAAATCTCAAGAGATTGAGGCAGCGATTGATAAGGATCCGTCCAAGTTCCGGGTACTTACCGGGGATCGCCCCACGGGCGCCCTCCATTTGGGGCATTATTTCGGGACAATTAAGAACCGAGTCACGATCCAGCAGCGCGGGGTGGAAACCTGGATTCTGATCGCGGACTACCAGGTGATTACCGATCGGGAGGGCACTGGCCCGATCCGTGAGCGCGTCCTGAATATGCTGGCAGACTATATTGCTTGCGGCCTAGATCCGGAAAACACCACGATTTTCACGCACTCATCGGTGCCGGCAGCTAACCAGTTAATGTTGCCGTTCCTGTCGTTGGTGACTGAGGCGGAGCTACACCGCAACCCCACGGTGAAGGCAGAGTTGGAGGCTTCGCAGCGTCCCATGTCGGGATTATTGCTGACTTACCCGGTACATCAGGCGGCCGATATTTTGTTCTGTAAAGCGAACCTGGTGCCAGTGGGTAAAGATCAACTTCCTCACTTGGAGCAGGCGCGGGTGATTTCGGATCGTTTCGAGCGGGTTTTCCGGCGTAAGTCTTCCTTGGAACATCGGGTGTTCCCCCGTCCGGAAGGACTGCTTTCTGGTGATGGCGCCCTGATTTTGGGACTCGATGGCGAAAAAATGTCGAAGTCGCGCGGTAACACGGTGGAACTGGGAATGACCAGTGACGAAACTGCGAAGTTGATTAAACGCGCGAAGACGGATGCGCAGCGCCAGATTACTTATGATCCGGAGAATCGCCCCGAGGTTTCGAACCTGTTACGGCTGGCCGGCCTGGCTAGTGGACAGGATCCGCACGCGTTGGCCGAGGAAATCGGAGATCAGGGGGCAGGAAAGCTAAAACAGGTGCTCACCGAGGCTTTAGATGGCGCTCTGTCCCCGATTAGGGCGCGGCGCGCGGAACTCTTGGCTGACCCTGGTTATTTGTGGCAGGTACTAGAGCGCGGAAATCAACGCGCCAATGAGGTAGCTGACCAGACCTTGTCAGAGGTTCGCCAGGCGATGAACATGGTTTACTAGCCTCATGCGTGCTTTACGTGGCCTGATCCGGCTAGTGATTACCCTGGTGGTGATTGCCGCTATTGTGGTGGCGGGAACCAATATTTATGTTTGGCAGAAAACCAAAGATCAGATTGTTTCGTTATCTGACGCTAAAGATCAGGATGCCCAGGTGATCTTGGTTTTGGGGGCGGGGGTAAAGCCTAATGGCTCGCCCTCGCCGATGCTTACCCACCGTCTGCAAACTGCTTTGAATCTGTATCAGGCCGGAGCGGCGAAGACAATCTTGATTAGCGGTGATCACGGACAGGTTCACTATGACGAGATCAAGGCGATGCGCCAGTGGCTGATTAAGCATGGGATTAGCCCCCAGGTGATTTATGCTGATCATGCCGGTTTTTCTACCTATGAATCGGCTTATCGCGCGGAAGCGATTTTTTCGGTACAACGCGCGATCGTAGTGACTCAGCCCTATCATCTGCCCCGCGCCCTCTACGATTGTCAAAGCCGCGGTATCGAGGTTTGGGGAGTAGGTGCGGCCGGTAATGCGTATCGGGGGCAAGTAGAACGTAACCTCCGCGAATATTTGGCGCGCACCAAGGATGTTGCTTGGGTGCTTACCGAGCAAAAACCCACCTATCTCGGTCCGAAGATTTCCTTAGACGGCCCGGCCTCGGATACCGATGGTTAAAACCGTTTTTTTCCAAAGAAGCCGTACTTTACGCTCACTTTTATTGCTTGCTGACAGCGGAAAGGACGCGAGGCGCACTACCTCTTGTTAGGCTGGAGGGGAAGCAGTCCGTCTAATAAGGAGACACCATGGCCGGCGATACGCCTCGTTCTCGCAAAACTCGCTCAACTACTAGGTCAGCTGGTCAGGGGGCAAAATCTTCTAAGGTGAGCGCCACCAGTTCCCGTAAAACCGCGGTTCACGCCAAGGCCGCCACCACTACTCCCCCGGCGAGTACCACCGCGAAAGCCAAGACGGCCTCCGCTAGTAAAGCTAAAACTACTACCAGCGCTCCTCCCCGGCGCGCTAGCCGGGCGAAAGCAGCCTCCCCCAAAGCAGCTGCCGCAAAGCCTTTAAACCTTATTTCTCCCGAGGCTCGCCTGGCACGAATCCCGGTCACCGAAGTTGAACCGGTTTTCGAGGACGGGCTGTGGCCCGCCAAAGCAGTCGAGAACGAATCTTTCCCCGTGCGCGCCACGGTGTTCCGGGAAGGCCACGATGCTTTAGGGGCAGAAGTGGTATTGATCGATCCGCAAGGCAAAGAAACTATGCGCTCCCGGATGTACGATGTCGCTCCCGGTTTGGATCGTCTGGAAGCCTGGATTAAGCCCACCGGCGTTGGGGACTGGAGTTTTAGGGTCGACACTTTCTGCGACCCCTATCAGACCTGGGCAAAGGAAGCCTCCATTAAGGTGCAGGCAGATCAAGATGTGGAGATGGAGTTTGAGCTAGGCGCCAGGCTTTTTGAACGTGCCGCCGGCGGGGAAGCCGTAAATAATCCCACCCAGCAGGCACCGGATGCCAAGAGCGCCGCTCGCCTCTTGGATGCCGCCAAAGCTATGCGGGATCAGTCGCGTCCGGTGCAAGAGCGTCTGTCGGTGGGGCTTCATTCTTCGATTCGAGGAATCTTCCGGACTCATCCCCTCCGGGATCTGCTGGAGTCTTCCCGCACCTATCCTTTGCGGGTTGACCGCGAACGCGCCCTTTACGGTTCCTGGTACGAGATCTTCCCCCGTTCTATCGGCGCCTATAAAGATCAGGAAGGGCATTGGCATACGGGAACCTTGCGCACTGCCGCCGCTGATTTGCCGCGCATTGCCGCTATGGGGTTCGACGTCGCCTATTTAACTCCGGTTCACCCCATCGGAACTACTTTCCGTAAGGGACGTAATAATTCTTTGGAGGCTACCCCGGAAGATCCCGGCTCACCCTACGGCATCGGCAGCCCCGAGGGGGGACATGACGCTATTCACCCTGATCTGGGCGATTTTGACGATTTTGATTACTTCGTTAAGAAAGCGAAAGGTCTAGGTCTAGAGGTAGCGCTGGATTTGGCGCTGCAATGCTCCCCGGATCATCCCTGGGTAAAGAATCATCCCGAGTGGTTTAAGCACCGCCCGGATGGCACGATTGCCTATGCGGAGAATCCTCCCAAGAAATATCAAGATATTTATCCCCTAGTTTTTGATCAAGACTATCGCGGCTTATATAACGCGGTACGCGACGTGATTCAAAAATGGATTGATCATGGGGTAACGATTTTCCGGGTGGATAATCCCCACACCAAGCCGGTACAGTTCTGGCAAGAAATCTTAGCGGAGTTCCGCAACAAGCATCCCGAAGTGTTGTTCCTGGCGGAGGCGTTTACTCGCCCCGCTATGATGCGCACTTTGGCGCAGGTAGGTTTCCACCAGTCCTATACCTATTTCACTTGGCGCAACACCCGTAAAGAGATTGAAGAATACTTCGACGAGGTGGCTTGGGAATCCAGCCCCTATATGCGGCCTTCTTTCTGGCCGACTACCCACGATATTTTGACCCAGGTCATGGTAGATGGCGGGATCCAGGCTTTCAAAATGCGGGCAGTTTTGGCAGCTACTGGTTCCCCTAACTGGGGTATTTATTCCGGCTATGAACTGATTGAAAATGTGCAGCGTCCCGGCTTTGAGGAGCAAATCGATAACGAAAAGTACGAGTACAAGCCACGTGATTACTCCGGGGAAACCGCGCAAGAAATGATGGGCTTGCTAACTACTTTGAATGGGATTCGCCGCCGTCACCCGGCTTTGCAGCGTCTGCGGAATTTGAAGATTCATGAAACTACCCATCCGGGGGTGGTCTGTTTCTCCCGACACCTAGATGCTTGGGAATCTCCTACCGGGGTGGCTGACACGGTGATTGTGGTAGTCAATCTGGATCCGCACGATACCGCGATTGGCGCCATTCACCTGGATCTGTCGGCGCTAAAGATCAGTGGATCTTCCTCGTCCTGCTTTAAAGTACGCGACGAGCTAGATGGGAAAGTCTACGATTGGGGCTCGGCTAACTATTTCGAGCTCAACCCCTACGATCGTCCTGCCCATATTATGTCTATCGAAGCTTCCTAGACTGCATCATGTAAGAGGAGTATTTGTTGAGCGAAGCCATAACTGAGGAATACGACAACCTGGGCAAACTATTGCTGCCGCGCCGGGATTGCCAGGCGGTTCCCTCCCCTGCGGAAACCCCGAACTGGTATCGCAGCGCCGTTTTCTACGAAGTACTGATCCAGGCGTTTTCGGATTCTAATGGGGACGGCGTGGGGGATTTCCAGGGGCTGATTTCCCGTCTGGATTACCTGGCCTGGCTGGGAGTGGATTGCCTGTGGCTGCCTCCCTTTTATCCTTCGCCGATGCGCGATGGTGGCTACGACATTAGCGCCTACACCGATGTGAACCCGGCTTTCGGTTCGATGGAAGACTTCACTGCCTTAGTGGAGGCCGCTCACGAGCGCGGCATCCGCATCCTGGTCGATATTGTAGTCAACCACACCTCTGACCAGCATCCTTGGTTCGAAGCTTCCCGGAAGGATCCCGAGGGCGAATACGGGGATTTTTACGTTTGGCGAGACAGCGACCAGGACTACCAAGATGCCCGCATTATTTTTATCGACACCGAAACCTCTAACTGGACCTATGACGAGGTACGCGGACAGTACTATTGGCATCGTTTCTTTTCGCACCAACCGGATTTGAACTTTGAAAATCCGGCGGTGCAAGCGGCAGTAATGAACGTGGTGCGCTACTGGTGCCGCACCGGGGTGGATGGTTTCCGCCTGGACGCGATCCCCTACCTATTTGAAGAAAACGACACCAACTGCGAAAACCTCCCGAAAACTCACTGGTTTGTGAGCGAACTGCGCAAAATGGTGGACGCAGAGTTCCCGGGAACGTTAATGGTGGCCGAAGCCAATCAGCCCCCCTTGGATGTGATTGACTATTTCGGCAGCGAAACCGAACCCGAATGCCATATTTGTTTCCACTTCCCCCTAATGCCTCGGCTGTTTGCGGCGCTGCGCACCGGCTCTTCCAAGGGGCTGCGGCAAATCCTAGCGGAGCTACCGGAGCTGCCGGCGGGTGCCCAATGGGGAACTTTCTTGCGTAACCACGATGAACTCACCCTGGAAATGGTGACTGACCAGGAACGTGAAAACATGTATTCCTGGTATGCACCGGAATCGCGGATGCGGGCGAACGTGGGGATTCGCCGCCGCCTCGCGCCGCTTTTAGGGGGTTCTCGCCGCAAAATAGAACTCGCCCACGCCCTCTTGCTTTCTATGCCTGGTTCGCCCTTCCTCTATTACGGGGACGAAATCGGCATGGGCGACAATATTTGGCTCCCTGACCGGTTCGGAGTGCGCACTCCCATGCAATGGGATACTTCGGCGACCGCTGGCTTTTCTTCCGCCGACCCGGAGTCTTTCCTGGTTCCCCTGATTGACTCTCCCGGTTGGGATAACCGCACCATTAACGTGCAAGAATCTCTGGGGCGTCCCACGTCGTTGCTGCACTGGTTGCGCGATGCTATCCATTTGCGCCGCCGCCTGACCTGCTTCGGGCAAGGGTCATTGTCACAGGTAGGCTCAGATCAGGACTCGGTATTGGCCTTTATTCGCCGGGACCAAAACTCCACAGTGCTTTGCATCTACAATCTGGGCGAGGGCGCGGTAGCGGCGCGGCTAACCTTGCCCGGGATGGCCACTTGGTGTTTGCGGGAAGCTTTCGATGGCGGCTGGTTCCCAGCAGTGGGCGCGGATGAAACCGTCACCGTAACTCTGAACCGCCACGGTTTTTATTGGCTAGAACTTTTTGCTCCTGACCAGGCACAAGACCTGCAAGATAAAGAAAATGAGCCCCCAACCACTACTACCTCTGTTCCGGTGATCGCCCATAGCGCCACCTCGGCAGCTGCCCCACAACCCGACACAGATGCCGAAACTACCGCCTATCCTTACCCGGCGCTAGATTTCTCGGTGTTAAAGGAGAACCAAGATGACCGCTGAGTCCCCCAATAGCCAGCTTAAATGGCCTGGCAGAGACGCTATTATCGACACTATCTGGGAGTATCTGATCCAGCGGCGTTGGTTTCCCTCTAACCTGGAGCGCTCCCAGGTGCGGGTTTTAGATTATCGGGAACTTGAAGATCCGAATTTCCGGCTCTTGATTTTGGAAGCGCAGGGCATCTGGTATCACCTACCCTTGGCGTTGGTGGCAGATTGGAACGGAGCAGGGATAGCCGGACGTACTTCCTACCCCAAGGAAAATCCCGGATACCTGGTAGACGGCCCCTACTGCCCGGCATACGTACAGCATTGGATCCGCTCTACCCACCAGGCGGGCACTTTGCCCCTATTGCCAGAAGCTGACGATCTGTTGTCTAACCTGCTAGCTGCCAGTTTGGAAAGCAAAGTTTTATCTGGGGAACAATCTAATACTTCGGTGCTGTTGGGCGGAAAATACCCCACGATTATTAAGTTTTTCCGGGTGCTCGTAACCGGGTCGAACCCGGAGGTGACCGTACCCTTGGCGTTGGCGCGTACCGGCTGGCAGGGAGTGCCACAGCCCCGCGGTTACTCGCAGCTTAGTCTTTGGGATCAAGAGGGCCAACCCCAAGAGGTCACTACCGCAAGTGCGGCGATCTGCCTAGATCAGGCTCAAGATGGTTTCAAGCTGATTTGTTCCCTGGCCGCGAGCGGCGAAGACCCCACGGAGCTAGCTCACCAGCTAGGAGCGTTTACCGCCGATATGCACCGCCACCTTTTGGAGGCCTTTGGGCAGGGCGAGGATCCGGCCTCAGGAACTATGCTCGCTACCCGTTTGCGCAACCAGTATCAGCAGGCGGAGGCCGCTTATCCGCAACTGCGAGACCATTTAATCGGGGAGGAAGTCGCTCGCCTCGCTCAGGCACTTACTGGCCTGGGAGGATTGCCACCTACGCAGCGAGTACACGGAGACTATCACCTAGGTCAGTGCCTGTATAGCTCGAAGAGTTGGTATGCGATCGATTTCGAGGGCGAACCTTTACGCCCCCTAGAAGAACGTACCGCTCCTGATCAGGTAGAGCGGGATATTGCCGGGATGCTGCGTTCATTCGACTATGCCCGCGTAGAGGGCGGGGCGGATGGAGACTGGCTTAACCGTGCCCGCCTAGCCTTCCTGTCCGGATACTTTGGAGAAGAACAACTTCCCGGCCCCGCGCTAGTGGTTTTAAGAGCCTTTGAAGTGGAAAAAGCTCTCTATGAAGTGCGCTACGAAGCCGAGCAACGTCCCGACTGGGTAACCATCCCCTTAGAAGCGTTGATGCTACTTCTACCACAATCGGCCTAACCAGCATAAACAATAAGTTTTTAAGGGCGAACTCACTAGCGGATCAACCTCAAATTCTGGTAGACTTGTTACAGAATTGTAATCTTTGTAACTTTGAGGAAACCAGCAGGAGTCCTGATGCGCAATCCCTTAGCTAAGCGCCCCACGGCGCTAGTCCTCACCCTCTCCCTAATCGGATACATGATCGCCCTGATCGGTCCGGCTTTAGCGGTAGGTGTCGCTAACGCCGCCAACGGTAAGGTCATCAAATCCTGGAACCAGCTGGGTACCGTCCTCACCGAGGACATCGACCTCAGCGATTCTGCTTTGCCTGCCGACGCCTCAAAGCGCACCATCACTGTTGGGGGCAACGTCACCGTAACCGGCGCGACTAATAAGACTTTTAAGGGACTGTCTTTCCTGGTCACCGCAGGTCATACCCTGACGGTAAACAACCTCAATATCGATAACTCCTCCCACCCAGACTTGGCGATGGTTACCGCTGGGGACAACAATGCCCATAACCGCCTGGCTTTTAGCGGGACAAACACTTTCACCCGCCAGGACGCCTCCTCGGAAAATGCCACCAAGGAATACCCGGTTCCACTCCCCTTGGTGCAGGTAAAGGCAGATACTACTTTGAATGTCGGCCAGGCGGGATCGGGTGTCTTGAACCTGAACAATCCCGGCTCTCCCCGCTCTCAAGCAGCCCTGATTGGAACCCAATACTTTTCAACTTTCGGCACCATTAACATTGCTGGCGGCACCTTAAACCTCAAGGGGTCTTCCGAAAGTGCTGCCCTGATTGGTTCCGGTGGTGCTTACTACGAGGTGAACCCGAATACTAATCCCAGCTGGCTCAACAACTACGATCAAACCCCCTGGAGCGCTGGGGGCACTATCAATGTCAAAGGCGGGTCTGTCAACCTGGCAAAAGTAGGCAACGGGTCGTACGGAGGGGCTTTCATCGGTACTGGTCGCGGCGCGGTTAAACTTCCGGCAGGTGCACAAGCCGATTGGGCACAGAAAAACGCGGCGGTCACTATCAACGTTAGCGGCGGACAGATTAACGCTACCGGGAACCACACCGCCCTGGGGGCAGGTAGTTTCACTACCCCCATGCAAGATTCTGAGGGACACATAAAGAATGCTTTCACCCAGCCGTACCCACGGGTAAATATTTCCGGTGGCCTTGTCCAGGTCAGCCCGGCTAGTGGCGACACCGGCAATAGCGCGATGAATATTGGTTGCCGTGGGGTGGGCAACTGGAACGAAAACTTCGCTAATCTCGGCTGGCCAAAGGCTCCTGGCTGTGAAGTAGCTATTAGCGGCGGCGAAGTCGCAGTGGGCTCCGCGGACTCTAACCTCGATCAGGCCGGGGATATCGCGGCTATTGGGTCTGGCCCTGACAGCGCCAACCTAGACGTAAAAATCTCTGGTAATGCCCAGGTAACCGCCTATTCTAACGGTCGCGGCGCCGCGATTGGTGGGGGTTACGCCTCGGGAGCTACTAAGGTCACCATTACTGATAGCGCCCAGGTTGATGCCCTCGGGGTAGTTCGAGAATCCCCCGCTATTGGGGCTGGCGGTCTCCCCCCAGAACAAATCTTTGCGGGCAACTCCCGTTTGAACGAAGACACGATTCGCGGGGCCGAGCAAAACCAGGTGGTTATTTCGGGAAATGCGCGAGTGAATGCGGAGACTGCCCGGGATTCTGCCGAAAAGTACACTGCGGTTAACGGAGCTATTGGCGCTGCCGCTAACCGTTCCGGGCGGGTAAGCCTCACTGACCAGGCAAATGTGACTGCGAAAGTCTTTGGACGCCGCGATGGAGCAGTAATCGGCAGTGCCGGGTTTATAGATACCTACGTATCCGACCCCTTCCAGGTCACTATTTCTGACTCTCCCACAGTGCAAGCCTCCGTGCAGCCAGTATCGCAGCAAACTCAAAAATTAGGTTACGGTTTCGGAGCAGCAATTGGCTCCGGGTATCAGACTAAAGTTCCCGCTAAAATCACTCTTTCCGGCAGCCCCAATCTGGATTTGATTGGCGGACAGGCCAGCTCTGGGGTAGGACTCGGCTACCAAAGTACCGGTGGCGGCAACACCGTTACCGCAAACTTGGACGCCGGCGCTAAGCTCCAGGTCACCTCGCCTGAGGGTGCTCCCCGTACTGATGGCAGCGCGCAGCGTACCTACCCGCTTGCCGACAAGGAAAATATGCCCCTAGACACCAGCTCCGGCAAGGGGCAGGTACTAAACTTGCGTTTTGCTGATGGAAAAGCTGACGGCGCCGGCAATCCGCAAACTTTGGGTTTGAGTACCGCGGTAGCTAAGCTCACCCAAAAGAAACAGTCAGTACCTTTCTCCCTGGTCACTGCCGAGGGCGAAACTGTGCTTTCCTCCGCTCTGACCAGCACTCTTTACAATAATCTGGCACTGTCGGTTCCCAAGGCCGGTAACTATTACCTGCAATCGCGAGTGACCCCCTCACTGTTCGCCTATCACGGCGATAAGAACGCGGCGGATGCCTTTATCTTCCCAGTTAACGGCCAGATTTACACCCAGGACGGGTTGCTGTGGGCGCAGGGTTACTCGTTGAAGTACCAGGTAGCTGGCGAGGGCGGTTCCCTCCCCCAGGCGTATACCACTGCGCGTTATCTACCCCCGAATACTGTTATCGGATCGCTACCGGCAGTAACTTTACCCTCGGTTTCGGGTAAGACCTGCGCGGTGGATCATTGGGAACTCAACGATGCCCCGGTAGCGGAGGATCAGTTAATGCAGACGAAGCTGAGTGCCGATACGGTGGTGAAAGCGGTAACTAAGTGTGAGGACACGGTTACTCCCCCGGATCCGAAGCCGGAAACAACTGCATTCACCTGGCAGCTGCAGGATGATAAGGGCCAGCCATTAACTGGCGGACAGTTTACTTTGACTGAAAAAGACGGTGCGGCAGTTACCATCCCGGATTCTGCTTCCGGTACTTTCACCGCCAGTGACTTAGATCCGGCAAAGAGCTATGTGCTCACCCAAACCGCTGCTCCAAAAGGCTACGACTTGCCGCAGCAAACCAGTCATACCGTTACTTTTGAAAAGACCTCCCAGGGCTACCAGGCAAAAGTAGACGGCAAGGCAGCAAGCGGGGAAGCGTTTGTAATTACTAACACCAAGACTCCGCTGCCTCCTCAGCCGGTAGTTTTCAACTGGAAACTACAAGATACCGCCAATAATCTGCTGCCTGGTGGCAGCTTCAAACTGGTTTGCGGCTCTGAGGAGGTAGCACTTCCTGCTGCAGGTAGCGCCTCCGGTACCTATAGCGTTTCTTTGGATCCCACTAAGGACTCCTGCACCCTCACCCAGACTGCCGCCCCCGAAGGCTACAAGCTGGGTGACGCTACCTCCTATCAAATAAGTTTCGTAGAAAAAGATAACGCCAATGGGATTTGGGCTGCGGTGGTTGCCGGTAAGGAAACCAGTGAAGTTACCTTCACCAACGTGGCTCTACCGAAGCCTCCGGCTACTACTTCCTTCTCTTGGAAGCTGACGGACACTGCCGGCAAGAACCTTAATGGAGCTACCTTCACCCTGAGCGGTGGGGAAGCCCCGTTGACGGTTACCTCCCAGGACGCAGCCGATCCCGGGGTATATAGCGCTTCGAATCTGGATCCCGCCAAGACCTACACTTTGACCGAAACTACTGCTCCCAGTGGTTATAAAGCCGATACCGCCAGCTATACGCTCACTTTCGTTGCCAAGGGTGACACCTACCAGCCGCAGATAAATGGTAAGCCTTTGGCAGATCAGGGTCTGGTTATTAAGAACGTTAAACTTCCCACCAAGGCAGAGATTCGTTGGGAAGTAGTATCCAGCGCGGATGCTAAGCAGTATGTGCCCGGCACTTCCTTTAAGGTGACTGCCTTTAAAGCTGATGGGCAGAACTTGGATACCACGAAGTCTTTCATCGTATCTGATGCCACCGCAATCGCCGGGGATCGGGATCTGAATCCAAATCTGGGGCAATACCGGGTAGAAGTTCCAGATGGTTCTCTTAAATACCAGGTGGAACAGCTAACCGCTGGCGCTGATTTCGTTCCCAAGACCGGCGCCCAGGTGGTCACCTTCAAGCTGCAAACTGATGGACGCTACAGCCAAATCGTTGATCTGGGCGGACTCAAGTTTGAAAACACTCCAGTGATTAAGACCGCGCAGTTTACTTGGAAACTGGTAGATAAGGATTCTAAGCCCCTAGCGGGCGGCAGTTTCGCCCTGAAAGATGGTAGCGAAACCGTTCCGGTCACGGAGAATAAGGCGGATGCCTCTTTCCAGGCCACTTTGAATCAAGCTAAGACCTATAAGTTGCAGCAGACCGCTGCCCCGGAAGGTTACGACAAAGACACCAAGATTTACACCATCAGTTTTGAGGGTGGAAAAGTTCAGGTTTCAGTAGATGACACCGGGGTTGACCTTACTGAGGGGACGCTGGTGATCAGCAATAACAAGCAGGCCACCGATCCCACCCCGGATCCCAAACCGGATCCCACAGACGAGCCGACCCCTGATCCCAAACCGGTCAGCGGGGAACTCACCTGGAAGGTGGTTGATGGTAAAGATCAGCCAGTAGCCGGAACTTCTTTCCAGGTCACTCCCCTGGGCAAAGATGGTAAGCCCAATACCGCGGCTGCCTTTGAAGTCGCTGATTTTGTCAGTGGCACCACCACCTTCGCGGTACGCACTGACCAAGATGCTGCGACCGGTGCCTATAAAGTAAAGGTTGACGACGTAAGCTTGCAGTACCAGCTAAAGCAGCTAACCACTGCCAAGGGTCTGGAACTGGCAGCGGAGCAAACGCTTTCTTTCAGTAAGGGAACGGATGGCAAATGGTCACAAAACGCTGCGAAACCCTTCGTTAACCTGGCGGGATCGGAAGATAAACCGACTCCCGATCCCACGGATGAGCCGAGCACCAAGCCTAGCGACGAACCTACTTCCCAGCCGACTGCGCCCAGTACTGACCCTACCTCTGAACCCCATCCGGGTGACAACGGTGGAGCAAGCACTACGCCACCGTCAGCTGACCAAAACGGTGGAGCTGTCGAGGCACCTGCCGGTGCGTATATGACCGGTGGTTCGAATGCCTCTGGCACTAGCGCGGGACCGGCGCCCTCGTCACTGAGAATTACCGGTGCGAACGGAGCCACCTTGGCTTTGATCTCCGCGATCCTGGCACTGGCTGGAGCCGGAGTGCTCACGGCTCGCAAACTGCGCCAAGACCGCTAGGAATTGCGTCCTTGGAGGGCTACCCAGGCGGAGGCTTGGGCACCGGCTTCTGCCAGGTTAACGCCTAGTTTGCTTTGCAGTTTTTCTAGCCGCTTAGCCACGGTGTTGCGGTGTAGTCCCAGGGTCTTGGCCATCTGCTGCCGGTTACCTTTAGTGGCAACATACTGTTCCAGCAGCGCCAGCAGGTCTGCTTCTCCCCGTAAGGGCAGCAGGAACTGCTGAGAAAACGCCGCTACCGTTTCTCTCCCCATTACCTGCAATAGTCCGGAACGGGAAATCTCCTCCCACCGGGCTACCGGCTGGGTATTTCCGGTGTGCCGCAAGGCTTGCCGTGCCCCCGCTAGGCCGGCATTAAACCGCGAGATCGGGTAATCCTGCCCCACCCCCGCCCGCAGAGCCGAAAATTCTTTGCGAGAGAAGTTCGACAAAGTTAGCGGCAGTGCCGCTACCGGAATCGCCATTTCCAGATTTTCGGCGCCAAAACGCCACAGCGGCGGAGGCATAGTTTTAGTGACTGCCCGCTCCACTCTGGCAGCTAAAGCCCGCAGGGCTCCCTCCTCCCCGGCCACTACTACCGGCACATAGCGTCCGCTCAGCGGGCGAGAGAGCGGAAACGCCATCTCGGTTAGAATCTGCGCCGCCCCCAGCTCCCCAGAAAGTAACAGTTCAAATGCCCGTTGCAATAGGCGCCCATGATAGGAGGCAACAAAGCGGAAATTAGCTAACGCCGAGGCGACTAACAGCCCCGCCTGCGAAAGGGCCTGCTGCTGCCACGGCTGGGGAAACACGCTCCAACAGGCTTGTAGCCAAGCGGTTTCCTGCCCGAGGGCATTTATCGGAGTGAAAAGACAGTAGCCTTCCTCAGTTTCAAAGGAAAGCTGCGCCGTATTGGCGGAAAATCTCTCCCAAGACTGTTCTGAAAACTCCCCTAAATCGGCAGGCAACGTGGGTGCGGCCGCTTGGGCTACTACCCTGCCCACCTTATCTCTGATAATTACCCGCGCGCCAATCCCCCGCGCTAGCTCCCTGGTAATCGTGTCTATACTGCGCGGCTGCGCAGATGCTTGGATCAGGCGCTGCTGCAAAGCCGTCAGTTTATATTTCCCCGAGGTGGCTTCGACCTCGATCATCTGCGCGACTTCTTGCGAAAGTGCGACAAAAGATTGATCGGGGGCAACCTCAATCAGATTAAGACCAGTTTTTCGGGCTGCCTGTACCAGTAGCGGAGGAACGGTATCGTGGCTGACCCCCAGGCCAAATCCTAGGGTAGTAATCCCCCCAGTCACCAGGCGCTGGGCATACTCCAACCAGCCCGATGCCCCTTTCGGATTCCCCGCGGAAGTGGTCAGCAACAACTCGTTTCCCTCTAAGAAAGTAGCGGGATTTATCTGTTCCGAGGTCGCCACCCAGCGCAGCTTCGCCGAGGGATTCGGACACCACAGGGATTGAATGTGTAAATGCGGCCGCCCCAAGAGCGCCTGCACGGTAATCATATATACATTATGCACATTATGCCTCCACAATTTATGCATATTGCATATTTACCCCTGACTTTCGTCCTAGATAGACTGCAGTTACCGCCGCTCAAAACGGAGGTGATGGGGCGCTGACTACCTTAGCAATGACGACAATCGTCCTATATGATTCCTGTCAGTCAGGAAAATCTAAGGTCAGTCCCCAATTGAAAACCTTAAAGGAGATCAAAACATATGTCCGAGGATTACAAACCGAATCCCTATGAGGACGCGAAGAATCAGCTGCGGGAAGCCCAGAAAATCCTGGGATTTTCCGAGGGCGACTACGAGATGCTTGCTTCGCCGCGCCGTGAAATGAGCGTTTCGATTCCGATTCGTCGCGATGACGGCACCCATGAGGTACTGCACGGCTACCGGGTACAACACAACTTGACGCGCGGACCAGCCAAAGGCGGCATCCGCTACAACGAACACGTCGATATTGACGAAGTTCGCGCCCTATCCATGTGGATGACCTGGAAATGCGCCCTAGTGAATTTGCCCTATGGCGGAGCTAAAGGCGGGGTCACTATTGACCCCAGCAAGTATTCCCAGGCCGAACTAGAGCGGGTAACTCGCCGCTATATTTCCGAGATTCTGCCGATTATCGGCCCAGAAAAGGACGTTCCCGCCCCGGACGTAGGCACTAACGAACAGACCATGGCCTGGATCATGGACACCTATTCGCAGTTCCAAGGCTACACCGTCCCCGGGATTTGTACTGGTAAACCGGTTTCTCTCGGCGGATCTTTGGGGCGCGCAGAAGCGACCTCCCTGGGCGTAGTAATCATGGTAGAAGCCGCTCTGAAGAAAAAGGGCATTAAATTCGCGGACGCCTCCCTGGCGATCCAAGGCTTCGGTAAAGTTGGGCGCGGAGCTGCCGAAATCGCGCAGCGTCGCGGCGGCAAAGTAGTCGCCATCTCCGATATCTTCGGCGCCATCTACAACGCCGACGGTATCGACACCAAGGCTCTGGGCGAATACGTTGACGAAAAGGGCAAAGTCGTAGGCTTCCCCGGTGCCGAACCCATGGATGCCTCCCAGCTGCTACTGCTGGACGTCGACGTAGTGGTACCGGCCGCCATTGAGGGCGTGCTCACCAAGGACAATGCTCCCGATGTGAAAGCCAAGATTATTGTCGAGGGCGCCAATGGCCCGACTGATTCCGCCGCCGACAAGATCCTAAACGAAAAAGGCGTCATGGTAGTTCCCGACATTCTGGCGAACTCCGGTGGTGTAATCGTGTCCTACTACGAATGGGTACAAGGACGCGACAACTTCTTCTGGCCGCTAGAGCGGGTACAAAAAGAAGAAGAACAGCGGATCACCGCCGCCTGGAAAGACGTTGAAGCCTACGCCGAAGAAAAGGGCGTGACCTTGCGGGTTGCAGCTACCGTATTGGCGGTGGAGCGCGTCTTGCAGGCGCACAAACGGCGCGGTCTCTACCCGTGATCGACGCTTAGGCAGAAAATCTGCCCGTTGAGGTGAAACCATATCTCCCCCGAGCGGGCCGGCCGCTCGGGGGAGATACTTTTCCTGCCACCTCTGATAATAGGAATATAGAATATGCGCGAGGGCGCAGAAAAAGCGGTATCTGAACGAAAAGAGAAGAAGAGATTATGGATAGCAAGAAATTAACGCAGTACGTAGCAGACTTGGAACCGCAAAGAGCAATTTGGATTAACAACTCGACCCGGCCAGCCGCGAGCGGGGAAACCTTCCCGGTAATAGATCCCGCCACCACTCGCGCGATTACTGAAGTAAGCTCGGGTACCGCCGCCGATGCCAGTGCTGCTCTCGATGCTGCAGCCAGCGCTCAACCCGGGTGGGCTGCCCGCGCCCCCCGCGAACGCGCCGAGATCCTGCGCCGCGCCTGGGAGCTAATGATTGCTTGCTCCAAGGAACTCGCTAGCTTAATGAGCTGGGAAAACGGTAAAGCCTACACCGATTCTCTGGGCGAAGCCTCCTATGCCGCCGAATTCTTCCGCTGGTTCTCCGAAGAAGCTGTACGCTCTGACGGAGATTATGCGATTCCGCCCGCAGGCGGCTCGCGCACCCTGGTCACTGCCCGCCCGGTCGGGGTATGCGCACTGATCACGCCCTGGAATTTCCCGGCCGCCATGGCGACCCGGAAAATCGCGCCCGCCCTCGCCGCCGGCAACGCGGTAGTGCTGAAACCAGCCTCCGAAACCCCCTTAACCGCCCTGGCCATTATGCGCATCCTAAAAGAGGCCGGCGTGCCAGACGGGGTAGTAAACCTGGTGCCTTCGCGCCACTCTGCCGAAATATCCAATACCTGGCTAGCCGATCCTCGAGTACGCCTAGTGTCCTTCACCGGCTCTACCCCGGTAGGACGCACCCTGCTGGGGCTGGCCGCTCCCCGGGTAGTGAACACCGCTATGGAACTAGGCGGAAACGCGGCCTTCGTAGTAGGCGCTACCGCCGATGTAGACGCCGCTATCGAAGGGCTGATGGTTGCCAAGTTCCGCAACGGCGGTCAAGCCTGCACCGCCGCTAACCGGATCTACCTGCACAAAGACATTAAAGAAGAGTTCACGAAAAAGCTATGCCAGCGGGTAGAAGCTCTGAAAGTAGGCGCGGGACTAGATCCAGAAACCGAAATCGGCACGGTAGTTAACGAAAAAGCAAAGCAAAGGATGAACGAGCTACTCTCGTCCGCCCAAGACCAAGGAGCAAAAGTCCTGGCGCAAGCACCCCTCCCCCAGGATCTAGCCGGATACTTCGTGGCACCCACAGTGATCGAAGTACCCCGCGCCGACTCTCCCCTACTACAAAACGAAATCTTCGGGCCCCTCGCCCCCATTAAGGAATATGCAGACGAGGATGAACTCCTCAAAATGGTAAATGGCACCGAAATGGGACTGGCCTCCTACGTTTACGGCGACCTGAACTGGGCGCTGCATTTAGCGGAAAGAATCGAAGCCGGAATGATCGGAGTAAACCGCGGCCTGGTTTCCGATCCCGCCGCCCCCTTTGGGGGAGTAAAGCAATCCGGGATTGGTCGCGAGGGCGCCCGCGAAGGGATTAGGGAGTTCCAAGAGGTGCAATACTTCAGCCTCGATTGGTAACCTTTCCCCACCTACGTCACCACTAGATTCCGACCGCAGGGGCGGATTTTGCCTCTCGCCCCGAAATCCGGAAAATGCTCTGGCATTTTCACGGATTTAGTGCCCGGAGCCTACCCTGCGGCATAAATCCGCCCCTGCACGCTCAGTACGTACCTTGCGAAAATCCCGCACAAGCTGTGCCCCTTGCGTGGGGGAGAAGTTTTATCCGAGCAGGCTAGACAGCTTAGTAATCGCAAGACTAATTTTCGGATACCTGGTTATAAATCAGAACTTTTCCCGGGCTTAATAAGCAAATCTAAAAAGCCACAGCTTTTTAGATTTTGGGCAGGAGGAAAAACTTCTCCCCCGCGCTTTAGCCGGAGTGCTTTTACCGAGCCAGCCCCGAATAATAAAACCAGATGACATTAAGCTATGCACGCTGCTGGAACTCGGGGTGAAAAAATAATTGGAAATCGGGGCGTTATTCTAAAGAATTATTGGGCGATTCGTGACACGCTAGAGGCATGAACGCAAAACCTGTACCTGTAGATCCAGACGTCCTTGCTAACGTTGCCCACGGACGCTATTTTGACCCCCATTCGGTGCTCGGCACCCACGTGGGGGAAGATTCCGTAACTATCCGCACCGTTGCCCACCTGGCAGATGCGGTAGAGATCATCACTCCCAAGGGCACATTCCCCGCCACCCATGAGCAAGATGGCATTTGGGTGACAGTCCTTGACGGCACCGAAATCCCTGATTACCGGGTGCGCACCACCTATGGGGAAGAAACCACAGAGCTAGATGACGGTTACCGTTACCTGCCCACCGTTGGCGAATTCGACCTTTACCTGATTTCTGAGGGGCGTCACGAGCGACTTTGGGAAGTGCTGGGAGCTCACCTGCGCACCTATGAAACCGAGATGGGGCAAACCAAGGGGGCATCCTTCGCAGTCTGGGCACCGAACGCCCAAGCGGTGCGGGTAGTGGGTGACTTTAACTATTGGGACGGGGAGACCTCCTCGATGCGTTCCCTCGGTTCTTCCGGGGTCTGGGAATTGTTTATCCCGGACGTAGAAATTGGGGCTCGCTACAAGTTCGAGATTTTAAGACCGGATGGCACCTGGCAACAAAAAGCCGACCCGATGGCGCGCGCCTGCGAGATTCCTCCCTTGACGGCCTCGGTAGTTACCGATAAACACCACCAGTGGGAAGACCAAGAGTGGATGGACAAGCGGGCAAAAACTAATCCCCATAACTCCCCCATGTCGGTCTATGAGATGCATATCGGATCCTGGTCTTATGACACCCACTATCGGGATTTGGCTGACGATCTGGTTACCTACGTCAAAGATATGGGCTTTACTCACGTAGAAATGATGCCAGTTTCCGAGCATCCCTTCTATGGTTCCTGGGGTTACCAGCAGAGCGGCTACTATGCGCCCTCGTCCCGCTATGGTACTCCCGATGATTTCCGCTACCTGGTAGATAAACTGCACCAGGCGGGAATCGGGGTGATCATGGACTGGGTTCCCGGCCATTTCCCCAAAGACCAGTTTGCGCTCGCCGACTTTGATGGCACCAAACTCTATGAACATCCGGATCCCACCCGCGGGGAACAACCCGATTGGGGGACCTTGATTTTCAACTTTGGTCGCAACGAGGTACGAAACTTCCTGGTGGCCAACGCTCTTTACTGGTTGGATGAATTCCATATCGATGGTTTGCGGGTCGACGCGGTGGCCTCCATGCTTTACCTGGATTATTCCCGCGAAGAAGGCCAGTGGCATCCAAACCAGTATGGCGGACGCGAAAACCTGGAAGCGATTTCTTTCCTCCAGGAAACCAATGCCACCTGCTACCGCCTATATCCGGGCATCTGCATGATTGCAGAAGAGTCTACAGCTTGGCCAGGGGTAACTGCTCCTACCGATGCCGGGGGCTTGGGCTTCGGTTTGAAGTGGAATATGGGTTGGATGAACGATACTTTGCGTTACCTGCGTGAAGACCCAGTAAACCGGTCTTGGCACCACGGCGAACTCACGTTCTCCCTGGTGTATGCGTTCTCGGAGCACTATATTTTACCGCTGTCTCATGACGAGGTCGTCTACGGCAAGGGTTCGATTCTGGCCAAGCAGCCAGGTGACTACTGGCGGCAACTGGCGGGGGTACGTTCCCTTTACGCCTATCAATGGTCACACCCAGGTAAGCAGCTGCTGTTCATGGGCGGCGAGTTCGCCCAAGGCGCCGAGTGGGATGCGAATCGTTCCCTAGATTGGTTCTTGCTAGATGACGAGCGCAACCAAGGGGTGCAAGCACTGGTACGGGACTTGAACCAGATCTACACCACCGATCCGGCATTGTGGGATGACGAACACACCGGGTTTGAATGGATCGAATCCAACGATTCCGAACACAACGTGATCTCTTATGTACGCAAGTCCCGTGATGATCGCGGACGCGAACACAAGATGGTGTGTATCTGTAACTTCGCAGGTAATCCCCACGAAGGCTACCGAGTAGGACTACCCGACGGCGGGGAGTGGGAAGAAATTATTAACACCGATGACGCCAAGTATGGCGGCTCCGGGGTCACCAACTTAGGTCAGGTATCTGCCGAAGATATGGAGTGGAATGGCCGCCCCTATTCGGTAGAGCTAAGGGTACCGCCCTTGGGGTGCCTCTGGTTGCGTCCTAAAGAAGACTAGATCACTAGCTTAGCCACTTTAATGGCTTAATAGGGTGCGTCCTCGAGAATGGTTCGTTCTCGAGGACGCACCCTTAATACTTTTAGATCTACTCTCCCGGATACCAAAACCAATCGCGAGGACGCAGGCTGCTTTCCCGAGATAACCTAGCTCTTTACAGACACCGGTTTATACGTCAACTCCCACGAAAGTGAGCACCACCAGCAGCAGATTCAGGGCGATTATCAAGCCCGCGATGGCGCCCATCGTCCAACGCATTGCCTGGCTATCGGTGTAGCTGCCCATCAGTTCTTTCTTACGGGTATAGACAGCAAGCGGCACTACCGCCAGGGGAATCCCGAAAGACAGCGCTACCTGGGAAACAACTAATGCCCAGGTGGGGTTGGGGTAGAGCCACAGAATCAGCAGCGCGGGAATCAGGGTGATTAGACGGCGCAAGAAAAGTGGTACCCGCACATGCAGTAGCCCGCCCATGATTTCCGAACCCGCATAAGCACCTACCGAAGTGGAAGCGAGACCGGAAGCTAGCAGGCCAATCGCAAAAATTACTCCGATTCCACTGCCCAGAGCATTTTCGATAGCGGCATGTGCGCCCTCGATAGTATCGGTGCCGCTCTTTCCAGCGAGCGCCGAGGCGGCCAGCAATAACAGCGCAATATTGACCGCTCCCGCGACAAATAGCGCATAGGCCACGTCATGTTTGGAGGCACGTAACAGGTGGGGAATATCGCGAGAGCCTCGCTCCGGGAAACGGTGATTTACCAGCGAAGAATGCAGGTAAATAGCGTGCGGCATAACCGTTGCCCCCAGCATGGAGGCCGCGATCAGCACGGTGTCGGTGCCGGCAAAACGGGGCAGTAATCCCCCCAACATTCCCGCAGGATCAGGCGGGCTAATCACCAGCCCCGACAAGAAGCCTACGGTAATGATTACTAGCAAACCGACCACGATAGTTTCGAACTGTTTTTGCCGGCGTTCATTCTGAAAAACTAGCAGCGCTAACGACACACAGCCTACGATAAAGCCCCCTGCCAACAGCGGCAGCCCAAACAGTAGCTGCAGAGCGATTGCGCCCCCCACGATTTCGGCGAGGTCGGTGGCGGCGGCGATAATCTCCGCTTGGATCCAAAACGCGATGCGTTTACCTTTGGGAAGCCGATCCCCCAAAATCTCCGGTAGAGATTTCCCGGTTACTAGCCCCAGTTTGGCGCTTTGATATTGAATGATTACCGCCATCAGGTTGGCAAGCACCAATACCCACACCAGCAGGTAGCCATAGCGGGCTCCAGCAGTGATATTGGCGGCTACGTTCCCGGGATCAACATAGGCTACTGCCGCTACGAAGGCTGGTCCTAGTAACGGAACCAGCCCTTTCTTGGCTGCTGATTTAGCGTCGGGAGCATTCTGAGAATCTGGAGTCGGATGCTTTTCCATCTGCGCAGCTTCACCTTTCTGTATCGGGGAAACTACTTCATCTAGCTAGACTTATACTTTCCCTTAGCCGTTTTTCGGGTATCCCTTAGATAAGTTTCGTATACCCGAAACTTTACCTTGATTTTTCGGAAGATAAAAACCACGCAACAATGCCGTTAGGGCGTTCGAGTGCCATGATTTAGGGGGCGCGAAATCTCCCCTCGCTTTGCGCTAATCACCCTCTGTAAATCTGCTGCCGCCACCAGAATCTGATAGCCGCGCTTACCTGCAGAAACATAGATTTTTTCTTGCGAAAAAGCAGATTCATCGATTACCGTTGGAAAATCTTTCTTCATTCCCAGGGGCGAACAGGCCCCTTTCCGGTAACCGGTAAGCGGGGTTAACTGTTTTAAGGGCAACATTGTCAAATGCTTTACCCCAAAGCACCTGGCGGCAGCCTTCAAATCTAACTCGTGCGTAGCCGGTACTACCGCCACGAAATGTTCTCCGGGGCCGCCCTCTAAAACTAGGGTTTTATACACCAGATTCGGATCCACCCCCAGCGCCTGGGCAACCGTGAGCGCATCTAAAAACTCCCCCTTGGAAGAAACCTGAGTCATTTGCGCTGCAATACCCGCATTTTCGAGGGCGCGCATGGCGTTAGTTTTCACATGTTTCTTCCCCATAAGCTCACCCATCCTTTGATATCTGCTTTGTCTGCCAGCTTAACCGACTCCATAAATTTACGATGGAAAAATTCTTCTTTCCTCTATCTCGAAAATCTATCTAAAAGCTGCTGTAAAGTTAGGGTAATTCTTGATTAACACCCCTGTTTACTGGTACCTAAGGGATTAGCCTTGTTAAAATTGCTACATCTATAGCCACTTTAAGAACGCGAGAACCGTCGTGACCAACGTAATCGAAGTAGAGGGTCTATCTAAGGACTACCAGCAGTTGCGCGCCCTCAATAAGTTAACTTTCCAGGTGCGTCAAGGCGAAATTCTGGGGCTGCTCGGCCCCAATGGCTCCGGTAAATCAACCGCTATCAACTGCATGCTGTCCCTGCTGCGTTTTGGCAGCGGGAGCGTGAAGATTTTCGGGAAAGAAATGCGTCCCGATGCTTTTGACATTAAACGGCGCCTAGGGGTGGTCTTCCAAGATGTAGCAGTATTCGATGAGCTAACCGTGGCGCAAAATCTGGACTATTTTTGCGGGCTCTATATTTCCGACAAATCCGAACGCGCGAAAAAAATTGAAGCGGCAGTAAAGTTGGTGGGCTTGCAGGAGTACCTAAAGTTTCGCCCTAAGCAGCTCTCCGGAGGCCTGTTGCGCCGCTTAAACCTAGCGTGCGGTATCGCCCATCAACCAGAGCTGATTTTCCTGGATGAGCCGACCGTGGCAGTCGATCCCCAAAGCCGCAACAATATCCTGGACGGTATCGTCACTTTGCGTGACCGCGGAGCCACGGTGGTTTACACCACTCACTATATGGAAGAAGTAGAGCAGATTTGCGACCGCATCATCATTCTTGACAAGGGTGAAATCATTGCGCAAGGCACCATTAATGAGTTGAAACAGTTATCTGATATAGAAGAAAAAGTTACTTTGCAGGGGGTGGAGCTGCCTCCAGAACTTAAAGAAAAGCTGGAATCCGATCCCCAAATTGAGTCAGTTACCACCAGAAATCGCACAGTCCAGCTAGTTTACCGGCACGGACAAAACCACGTTTCCACTCTCATCGCCCAGTTGAGCCAGGCCGGCATAGCTTATGAGTCGATTTACTCGGAGCGTCCCACCCTAAATGACGTTTTCTTGCAGCTAACCGGCAAGGAATTGCGAGACTAGCTATGGGGCACCTAATCGGATACAACCTAAAGCTACTGCTTTCCAACCGCACCTTGGTTTTTTGGACGCTCGCCTTTCCCCTCCTGCTGGGCTTGCTGTTCAAAGGGGCACTCAGTGACATTGTCAATAAAGAAGCCTTCGATACCGTCCCGGTAGCGGTAGTAAACTCCCAGGTCTACCAAGACAGCACCTTCAAAATCGCTTTCGATGATTTAAGCAAGAAGGACTCCTCCCCCGTCAGCTCGGAAACCCAACCCCTGTTGAAACTGCGTATGGTCAAGACCTTAGAGGAAGGAAAATGGCTTTTAGAGGACGAGGAAGTTTCCGGAGTAGTCGAGATTACCGGCTCCTCGCAAGCAGGTATCAGCAGGGATGCCAAAGCTCATTTGACGCTGGCTTCCAACGGGGTGGAGCAAACTATCTTGAAAGCGATTCTTGACGAGATCACCCAACGCACCGATATGATCAGCCAACTGACGCAGCGAGAGATGGCAGCAAAAGTTCGCGCCCACTCTCCGCCGGATTTTCAAAATATTCCGCCCGGCCAGCCTCCTGCCTTTGATCCTTCCCAGGTAGCGGCCTCGGTTCAAGACAAACTCGCTAAGAGCGACTTTACTTTGCGTGACCGCAGCCCCAAATCTATGGACTTGCTGATGGCAGAGTTCTTCTCGCTGCTAGCTATGGCTGCCCTGTATGGGGGGATGTTCTCCATGACAGTGATGAATAATGCCCAGCCACCCCTGGGGGTAATCGGCAGACGAGTAGCGGTGGCACCGACCAGCAAAACCAAACTGATTATTTCCGGGATTATTTCCAGTTACCTACTGCAATTGGTGGGACTGATTTTACTGGTGGCAGTGTGCCACGTCCTGTTCAATATCGATTTTGGCCCCAATTGGGCATTAACCTTCCTGCTAACTTCCCTCGGAGCCCTGGTCGGATTGTCCTTCGGGGTAGCGATTTCCGCGCTCGTGCCCGGCGGGGAAAACATGAAAATTGGAGTCTTGATTTCAGTCACCATGTTGGGGGCAGTACTGGCCGGCATGATGGGCGGAACCATGCGCTACGTAGTAGACCAAAAAGCGCCCCTGGTAAATAAACTAAATCCCACTGCCCTAATCACGGACGGTTTCTATAACCTCTACTATCACCCCGGATTCGATGGTTTTTGGCAAGACGTCACCTTGCTGCTGATTATTTCAGCAGTGCTCCTGGGTGCCTCCCTGTTCGTCCTAAGGAAGCAACGCTATGACAGTCTTTAAAGGTTTCCTGCAGGTACTGCTCCGCAATATTGCTTTCGTTATTCTCTTTACCACCATCATGGTGGTTATGGGACTGACTGCTTTCCACACCAGCCCTGGCTCCTCCGGTGATTTCACCGCTTCCAAACCTACAGTTTTAGTTATCAACCGCGGCAACGATACTGCCCTCACCCGGTCTTTTAACTCCTACTTGGCCGGACAAACCAAGAAAGCAGACACCGGCACTAGCGAACGCGAAATCGACGACGCCCTCTATTACCAAACTTTGTCCTACGTCGTTTACCTGCCCCACGACTTCACCACCACCATCCTCAAAGGCGAAAAACCGGTGGTAGACGTAAAATCTCGCCCCAGCTCCGAGAGCGCCTCGGCCGAGGTATTAGTAAGTCGTTTCCTGCGGCTGGCTACCGGATATGGGCAATATTTAACGGACGAGGACGAGCTGGTCAAAGCGGTAAACTCTAGCCTGAAACTGGATAGTAAAGTCAGTCTCACTTCCCATTTAGATCAAAAAACACTCCACAACGTGACCGCCCTGTATAACTTTGGCAGCTACACCCTAATGGCCGGCGCCACTTATGTAATCACTATGGTGCTAGCGGCCTTTTCGGTAATAAACGTACGTAAACGTACCCTGGTTTCCCCCGCCCATCCCTTCCGGATTGACCTAAGCCTAATAGCCGGCTGCGCCCTAATCGTAGCGTTCCTCGTGGCACTCAATGTGCTCTTAGTGCGACTGCTACTGCCCGGCATCGCCGATACCGGACGACAGGGACTCTATGCGCTTAACATTGTGGCTTTTGGGCTGCCGGTACTAGCCTTAGGCTTCTTAATGACAAAAATTACCAATAACAAGGAAGCCCTCAGCGCCATCGTAAACGTGGTGGCCCTAGCCAGTGCTTTCCTGTGCGGGGCGTTTATTCCTCGGGAACTAATGCCAGATGCGGTGGTAGCCATCGGGAGAGCGCTACCCAGCTTTTACTACATCGACAATAACAATGCGTTAGCCGAAATGACCAGCTTTAGCGGCGCCGCCGCCTCACAGTTCTGGGTAAATATCGGAGTGCAGGTAGTTTTCACGCTGGCGCTATGGGGCATCGCCATGCTAATCACGCGCCTGCGGAGACGTGCCTAAAAGAAAGCGGCGTCTGTTCGCGCGGGAGTAGGTTTTTCCTCCTGCCCAAGAATTTGGAAAACGTAGCGACATTTTCCAAATTCTTATGCCCACCGCGCCTACTCGGATAAAACCTACTCCCACGCTATTGGTAATCGCTTCTTTCTTAGCGTCAGCTCGTGTTTGCTATCTCCCCCAGCTAGGTAATCCACCTAAAGCAGATCCACGAGGATTAGTACTCCTAGCAGGATAAGTACGCTGGGGAAAATAATCGCTTCAAAACGTTCCAATACCTCTGCCAGCCCCATACGTCCAGTGATGAAACGGGCAAGAGCAAGCAGCACCCCAGCAAGCGCTAAGAACACTGCACAAAACAGGGCGATTTGCCACCAGGTAGAGAGGGCAAAAACTGGTAGATAGGCGGCTACTTCATCGCCCCCATTAGCCATAGTCACCAGGGCAACTGCACCCACACTGACCTTTTTCCCCTTTAGTTGCGCCTCGCCCTCGTCCTCGTCGTCATCCTCTTCTGCAGACAAGCGCTCGCGGATTTCTCCGATCGCCGCTTTTATCCCCAGTGCCAGGGGTATCAGCCCCAAGAAACGCAGGTACTCCTGCGGGATTACCAAACCAGAAATTGCGCTTAAGACTACGGTTACTGCCAGGATCACCCCGAAACCTACATATTGACCGGCACAGATGCGCGCAGTGGTTCCCGGACGATTCTGGCCGTGTACAAACCACAAAGCCAGTAACGCCAAGTGGTCAATATTGGTGGCTACAAATAGCACTAGCGCTTGCACGAGGGTCGAAAAAATCAAACTAGAAGTCACTCCGCCATTATTACCTAAGAGTGCAGAAGTGAAGAAACCGGGGCGAGAAATCGCAAAAAAGCTGCAGAAGAACGTAAGCTGAAGCACGTGAAAGCAATTATGACGGTTACCGGGATTGATCACACCGGGATTATCGCGGCGGTTTCTCAAGCGCTCGCTCAAAACCAGGTGAACATCATCAATGTGTCGCAGACCTTGATGGATGAATATTTCACCATGATTATGCAGCTAGAATTTGAGGAGACTCAAATCGCCTTAGCGCAGGTGCAGCAGGCGATGGCAACAGTAGAGAAAACGCAAGGGCTGGTTATTAAAGTGCAGGCGGAATCCCTGTTCAACGCCATGCACAAACTCTAAACTACTTACCGTAAAACTACGCAGGGAGCCTTAAACGCAAGGGAGAATAATGGGACTGGATACCACCGGGGAAATCCTGGAAACCATACAGATGATTGCCGAGGACAACCTGGATGTACGCACGGTTACTTTGGGGCTTTCCCTACTGGACTGTGCCGATGCGGATATCGAGCGCGCCTGCGAACGGATTGAAGAACGGATTATGGGCGCCGCCTCCCGCCTGGTTGCCACCGCCGAGGAAGTCGCGGGTGAATTCGGGGTACCCATCATTAATAAACGCCTCTCAGTAACCCCAATTTCTCTGGTGGCAGCGGCTTGTCGTACCGACGACCTCCTCCCCTTCGCTCAGGTGCTCGATCGCGCCGGTAAGGCCGTGGGCGTAGATTTTGTAGGTGGATATTCCGCGCTAGTGCAAGCCGGTGCCACCCGCAGTGACTTAGCGTTGATAGAGTCCATTCCCGAGGCCTTAGCCTCTACCGATATCGTGTGTTCCTCGGTAAATATCGGTTCTACCCGCAGCGGAATCAATATGAGTGCGACCGCAAAAATGGGTCAGCAGATACTCGCCGCCGCCCATAAAACTGCCGATAAAGACGGAATCGGAGCCGCAAAACTGGTAGTGTTTGCCAACGCGGTAGAAGATAACCCCTTTATGGCGGGTGCTTTCCATGGCGTGAGCCAACCCGATGCGGTGGTATCGGTAGGCATTTCGGGCCCGGGAGTAATCGAGCGGGCGCTTAAGGGGGTGCGCGGGCGTCCTTTTGAAGAATGCGCGGAGGCCATTAAAAAGTCAGCTTTCAAGATTACCCGCATGGGACAGCTGGTGGGGCAAACCGTAGCGAAGCGTTTGGGCGTCAGTTTCGGAATCGTGGATTTATCGCTAGCTCCCACCCCGGCAGTAGGCGATTCGGTGGCCGCGATTATAGAAGAGCTGGGAGTAGAAGCGGTCGGAGCTCCCGGTACGACTGCGGCTTTAGCTCTGCTCAACGATGCGGTTAAAAAGGGCGGCCTGATGGCTTGTTCCCTGGTAGGGGGACTTTCCGGCTCCTTTATCCCGGTTTCCGAGGACGCAAATATGATTCAAGCAGTCCAGCGCGGCTCCTTGAGCCTGGCGAAACTAGAAGCCATGACCGCTATTTGTTCGGTAGGACTGGATATGATTGCGATTCCCGGTGACACCCCTGCCGCTACTATTACCGGTGTGATTGCCGATGAAGCCGCTATTGGGGTTGCGAATGGGAAAACCACCGCGGTGCGGGTGATTCCAGTACCGGGTAAAGGGGTAGGCGACAAAGCGAATTTTGGAGGACTGTTGGGCTGGGCACCGATTATGGAAGTAGCCTCGCTCTCTTCAGAAAAGTTTGCGGCTCGGGGAGGACGTATCCCCGCCCCGGTACATTCCTTCAAGAACTAACACTGACAACCCGCATATACAGCTACGTCGCGACGGAATAGTTTCCGCCGCCAGAGTGGGCAGTCAATTGTCTGAGAGCAGGAAATAGCGGGAATTGACGCAAGTTACTGGCAAGAAACTCAGCAGGCAAGCCCGGG